>JAITIL010000039.1 GCA_031279475.1 Prevotellaceae bacterium
ATAATCGCCGGCGTTGATCACTGCTGCCCCTGCAAAGGGACGGCACGGCAGCACGCCTGCCTTTTCCCATGTACCTGTAATCGTGCGGTAAACGATAATATCCTTGTTAAACCTGAAAAATCCGGGAGGTTGCAACCAGTAATGCCGGCGTTGTGCGGTTAATTCCTTAAGTAACGAGGAGTCTTGCGTCGACTGGGCCTGCCGGATTTGCCGGACAATATCCTGATCATAAAAAAACAATGTTTTATCCACACCGCCTAAAAACACAATCCTATCACGACCTGAAGAAACGGCGGAAGCGCCCACCATAGCCCGTGTTTCATAATCAACACATATCGCGGGAACAGCCACCCACCGGTGTTGTGAGGGGATAAATTTGTATCCGCCGGTCAGAATATTTGGTGCGGCATTGGCCTTCACATCAAAATCATATCCGCCGAACACATACAAGCAAGTTTCATTACCGTCGTATTGTGCGGCCACTGCCGGTTGTAGGCGCGCCGGCCCCGGAAAACCGGGCAACGGTTGCCACTCTTTTTTCCCATCTTCCGACAGTTCCAAATAAATGCAACGATTCCCGGCCTTACCGTTAATTGCTCCACCGGCAAGATAAATCCGGTTATTTACCAACGCACCGCCCATGTCCGCATTATTGTAAGGTAAGGCTGGCATCGTCTCAATTTCAACGGTATAACTATAGTAATTCCAGCGCATCAGCCATACGTCCGAGAAATGCCGTTCGGCGTTTTTACCGCCTATGCAAACCACACCTTGCGGGGTCGAGATACTTACGCCATGCGCTGCTTTATTCGGGAATTTTACGTGAGACACTTCCCATCGCACCGTCTCCTGCGAATAATTATGTAATATATATACATGATCATGGTAGCACTTCTCCCCGCCTTCGGCCAACGGCCGTTCCTGAAAATTAGACCCGCCGGCCAACAATATTACGCCATGATGAATGCCCGCAAAAGGCGCTGCCACGCCGGCCTGGACAATTGCGCCGCTTGCCGGGGGCAATGACGGCAATGCAAAATGTCCGACAGTCGTATCCTTTACCAAAGTGCATGCTTGTAACAAAGGCAAACAGGCGGCCAGCGGTAAAAAACAGGTGAAAAAATGCGATTTCATGGGATGGGATTTTTTGTCATTGGTTAAAGTTAAAATTCAGGTTAAATCAAGTCAATTCCTGAAAAATATCCGACATGCTTTCAAACTGCGTATTCAGGTGTAAGCGCATGCCCGTACGGAACGCTTCGGGACTTCCCCTGCGAAGAATTTCAAGCAACCCGTGATGTTGTATAATTTGTTTTACTTTCCAGTTTTTTGTCCGGGGCGCATAAATGGAAAATAACGGCTCAAGCAATTGTTGAAATTTTTTAAGTGATTGGTTTCCTGATATTTCATAAAGAATGCTGTGGAATTTAATATCCAACCGGATAGACTCTTCGGTACTTAAGGTTAATTCCTCTTTGTCCACAATAGCTTGCAGGCGTTCCAGATCGGTATCGGTCTTACGCATAAAAATAAAATCGGACATGCCAATCTCCAACATCAGGCGCAGTTCGAATAAATCTTTCAAAGCACTGCCCTGCAAAGTTCCTGAATCAATGATGGTTTGCATATTACCAAAGAAATCCGGTGATTTCAGTACGGTACCTCGCTTCCGGCGCGTTTCTACAACGCCCAGCATCCGCAAGCGGCTTAGCGCTTCACGCACCACCACACGGCTCACCCCCAAAATTCCTGTAAATTCATCTTCGGTAGGGAGCAACTCCCCCACTTTAAAATTATGCCTGCTAATGTATTCCAACATTTTTTTCTCGGTTCGTTCGGCTAATGTTTTTTCGCGTACTATCATAGTGTAAATAAATTATATTAATTTTGGCAGTAATATTTATCTGCAAAGATAGAAAAAAAATTTATATATAATACATATTATTCAAAAAAATTCATATTTTTGCAGAAAATTATAATTATATATTAATAAATACTACAAAACAATGAATCGTATTAAAGGTTTAGTTACGGCGCCATTTACGCCCTTTGGCAAGGACTGGGAATTAAATATACACATTATTAGTGATTTAGCCGAATTTTACAAAAGAAACGGTATAGCCGGCGTATTTATTGGCGGCACCACAGGAGAATGTAGTGCGTTGACTTTTAATGAAAAAGTAAAATTATTTGAAACATGGAGTAAGTATAAATCGATTGATTTCAAGGTAATAGCATTTCTTGGTGGAACCTGTGCCGCAGAATGTAAACAATTGGCGCTGGTTGCCATGCAGTATAATCTTGACGCTGTAGCCATTACCTCGCCATACTACTTCAAACCCTCCGGTGTAGAAGAACTGGCCGCATTTTGCGGTGAAATAGCTGCTGCCGTGCCCCTACCTTTTTATTATTATCATATACCGAGTTTTACCGGCGTATTTTATAATATGTATGATTTATTAACTTGTGTGGATGGGAAAATACCGAATTTCGCCGGTATTAAGTATACGTATGAAAACATGATGGACTACCAACGCTGTTTGGAATACAAAAACAGGAAATACAACATCCTTTGGGGACGCGACGAGATGTTGCTGTCGGCGCTGGTTGTCGGCGCTACTGGCGCCGTGGGCAGCACTTACGGCTATACCGCTCCGGTGTACCTTAAAATCATGGAAGCCTATAAAAAATTTGACATGGAAACCGCGCGCGCCTTGCAGCTAAAAGCCGCGGAATATATTTCCTTTTTACACAAATACGGAAGCGCTACCGGAAAAGCATTCATGAAAGCCGTGGGCAAGGATTGCGGAAACTACCGGCTGCCCATACGAAACTTGAGCGACGCGCAAATGCAACAATTCTTAGCCGAACTCAAAGCCACCGATTTCTACACATACTGCTCATTATAAAAATAATTACCTTTATATCGAATTATGCAAGATTTTCTGCCTTTTAAGGAGCAGTTAATCATTTTTTATGTGTATCTTTATACTCCGAAAAGACTAAAGAACAAATAAAATGGCATGAAAAATATAAAGAAAGATATTGACCCGCTGCATCAACGGGCCGAAGCCTACCTCCGCCAACTGATAGAAAAGGATGAGTTCAAAAATGGCAAATTACTGCCCAGCGAAGTTGAATTGGCCAAAGAATTGAATATCTCAAGAAACACACTGCGCCAGGCTATTAATAAACTCGTATTCGAGGGACTGTTATCCCGCAGGCGCGGATTCGGGACAAAAGTCATACGTAAAGGTGTAGTAAGCGGTATTAAAAACTGGCTAAGTTTCTCGCAGGAAATGAAAATGCTGGGTATAGAGGTAAAGAATTTTGAACTACATGTCAGCTATAAAATCCTCCCTGCAGAGGTTGTTATTTTTTTTGGCCTAAACGGAAATGAAGATATAAGGGGCCTTCTGCTGGAAAGAGTCAGGGGCAATACAAAATTCCCATTCGTATATTTCATATCCTATTTCAATCCTGACATACCACTGACCAGTGATGAGAATTTCAGTCGTCCGCTATATGAAATCTTGGAGGAAGACTTCAAAATTGTCGTCAAAACCTCAAAGGAAGAAATATGCGCAGGCCTGGCGG
>JAITIL010000103.1 GCA_031279475.1 Prevotellaceae bacterium
CTTCTGTATATCCATCTTAGATGTTTGTTAAAATATAGTTTCCCGCTGTGTTTTACCCCAAATTCTTCCCCTCGTTTTCCTATTTCGCTGTATACCAAATGGCAAATTTGACTAATTAAGTCAACCTGGGACAATGAGCAATGAGCAATGAACAATATAGTTAGAGCCGTGCGACCCGCGCGGCTCTAACCTAAGTAAAGACGCGCGCGGCTGCAAGCCCGACCCGCGACCCGCGCGGCTGCGGGGAACTCCCCCTCTCCTGAAGGAGAGGGGGCCGGGGGGTGAGGACTATGCGTTGTTCACTATTCATTTAGTTTCTAATTACAGGTTGTCGGCTAACTCTTAGTTCTTAACTCTTAACTAAGTCCGCTGCAAAGGTAGGAATATTTTCGGAATAAACAAATTAGCGGTTAGTGGTTAACGATTAATGGCTTCTGTTTTTTTAAAATATTCGTTACCAGTATATTAAGATTTGTTCATAAATTATTGTGGAAAAAAATGGAAAAAGGTGTAGAAAAGTGGAAAATTTTCTATAAATTTGCCCTTGAAATAATTTGCATACTAAAACATCAATATTATGCCCCTGTTTATAGGCGAATATACCGGCAAGCTCGACGACAAAGGCCGCCTGATTTTCCCTTCGGAGTTCAGGATGCAGGCCGGGGCGGCGAATGTACAGTATGTGGTACAGAAGGATGTGTTGTGTGCCGGCTCGCTCGCCATGTATGCCTTAGACGAATGGACGAAGCGGTCGGAGCTGGCCCGCTCGAAAATCAACCTGTTCACGCGCGAAGGCGTCAGGGCCTGGGAGGAGTTTAACCGCGACCGCGTGCTGGTGACGCCCGACGAGAAGATGGGGCGCATCACCATCCCGAAATTTTTACTGGAATATATACGTGTGCAGAAAGAGGTGACGTTTGTGGGGGAAGATAATATCATCAGGTTGTGGGCGAAGGAGGCATGGAAAGCCGGGCCGGAAGAGGATGAAAAGCAGAAGGACGAAGAGCGCGCCAATCTCATTGAAAAATTGTTAGGATAAAAACTGTGCTGGTGAATATTGCCTATCATACGCCGGTGATGCTGCATCAAAGTGTTGATGCGCTTTGCGTGAAGCCCAACGGGGTATATGTGGATGCAACATTCGGCGGCGGCGGGCATGCGCGGGAAATTGTAAACCGTTTGAAAAACGGACGGCTCATTGCGTTCGACCGCGACGCCGACGCCGGCGCGAACAGGATGGAGGACAAACGCTTCGTCTTAATCCAAAATAATTTCCGGTTTATGCGCGGACTGTTGCGCAACGAGGGAATTACGGAGGTTGACGGCGTGCTGGCCGATTTGGGGGTGTCGTCGCACCAGTTCGACACGGGCGAGCGGGGCTTTTCGTTTCGCTTTGATGCGCCGCTCGACATGCGGATGGCCAGGGGCGGGGCGCTCACGGCGGCACAGGTGGTAAACAGTTATCCGGAAACGCAGCTTTGCGCTGTGTTACGAACTTATGGCGAAGTGGAACACGCGGCATACGCGGCCAAACTGCTGGCGGCGGCGCGTGAGCGGGAAGCCATAACAACCATCGGCAGTTTGAAGAAAGCGCTGGCGCCCTGCCTGCCGAAGGTGATGGAACATAAATATCTCGCAAAGGTTTTTCAGGCGTTGCGGATAGAGGTGAATGGCGAGATGAGAGCGTTGGAGCAACTGTTGGCGCAAGCGTTGAAGGTGTTGAAACCCGGCGGCCGGCTGGTGGTTATCACCTATCATTCGTTGGAAGACCGGTTGGTGAAAAATTTTATGCGGGCAGGGAACACGGAAGGAAAAATAGAGAAAGACATGTTCGGGAAGGGGATGACGCCTTTCACGGTAATCACAAAAAAGGCCATTGTCCCCGAAGAAAACGAAATACAACAAAACACCCGTGCACGCAGTGCAAAATTGCGGGTTGCAGAAAAAAATAAAGATGGAAGAAGTTAAAAATAAAAGTCGTAAAAAGAAGACCGGCATTGTGAAAAAGGTGGCGTCGGGCGATATGTTTTTTAATGTATTGTGGATAAAGCATCCCCGCTATCTTCTTCTTTTGTTTATATTGTGTCTGTGCTACATCTCCAAGCGTTACTATGTGGAACAAACGGTGTATGAAGCCAAGCAAATGGAAATAGAAGTAGAGCGTGCGCGTATGGAATACACGATTCGCTCGTCGGAACTCATGCGTTTGAGTAAATATTCTACGGTGGAACAGGAGTTGAAAAAACGCAATATGACCCTTGTTGCGCCTCAGCGTCCGCCTAAACAGATAAAAATGAATTAATCATGCAACTGCCCAGAAACATACCATTACACCTTGGCCTCATTTATCTTATGATGGTGTTGCTGGCTGTGTTGATTGTATATAAGGTTGCGCTTTTGCAATTTGATGACGGGCTTAAAGAAAAAGCCACAAAAATAAGTTACCGCAATGAAGAACTCAGCGCCAAGCGCGGTGATATTTTGGCGCACGACGGACGGCTGCTGGTGACGTCGTTGCCGCAATACCAGTTATACATGGATTGCCTGTTGCCCGACGAGGCGGTATTCAATTCCGGCGTAAAAGGCTTGTCGGTGGCGCTGTCGGGATTTTTTAAGGATAAGACGGCGGCTGGATATGAAAAAATATTGCGCGACGGACGTGCGAAAAAACGGCGCTATGTGAAGCTGGGCAATCGTCTGATAAAGCATGCGGAGTTGGAAAAGGTATATCAATTCCCGATTTTCAAACAGGGATGGCGTGAGCGCGTGTATGAACAAAATAAGGGGGGGGGGATTTTTGAAGTGAGGAATGTGCGCACGGCCTCTTATGATAAATTGGCG
>JAITIL010000124.1 GCA_031279475.1 Prevotellaceae bacterium
ACTAATTTGTTCCATAGCACACCTTCATATCCGTCAATCACAACCGTTCGCCATTGCGCTATCCATGCGGCAAGAGGAGCGCTTCCTTCATGAATTTTTCCACTGCCCAAAGGAAAAGCGGGGTAAATGTCATAGCATCCCTGTTTCGTGGGAATGGCTTTTGGCGGGGCAAGGAACTGGGTCGTCTTTCTGTATTTTTTCTCTTCCTTACACTGTATGGTTTTATCGGCATGTATGGCGGCGCCTATTATCGGAGCCCTTTCCCACAATGCACAAGGGGTAATCAATGAGCCCTGAAACCCCAATTTCCGCAGTTTATCTTTCAGCGGCGCTATAAATAAAGACGACGCCCTGGCGATATTACCGCCCAACACCCACACATCAGGATTAAATTTCTTCAACCATGGGAAAATAAACTCCGACAAGTTATCGGCAAATTCTTCAAATATCGATAAGGCGGACGTGTCTCCCTGCCCGGCCAACATTGCAATTTCCTGCACGCCCGGGATAATTCCGCCGTTCGTTTTTTCTTTCCACCGCGACACAAACCAACGGGTGGAAAAATAATCGTCGGCTATGCTTGCCGCAAAAGGCATGTTATAGAGATATCCGTTGGGGGGAATGGCTTCGCTGGCTTCGGTTTGCGCCCGGCCATCAATCAAAAAAGTAGTTCCGAAACCTGTGCCCAGCGTTACTACCAGCGTCCGCTTGCTTCCTTTGGCAGCGCCGGCATAGTATTCACCCAAGGCAAAACAGGTCGCATCATTCTCAAACACCACATCGGCTACACGGCCTTCCAGCATTTGCAGTAGCGACTGTTTGAGGTTTAATCCGAAAATAGCGTCGAACTTTTGTACCCCCGATAATTGCGCAATGCCGTTACAGTAATCGAATGGCCCGGGCATCGCCACCCCCACGCCACTTAACTCCTTATGGTTTTCAAAGGTAAACAAAGTGTCAAATAATGACGTCCATGTTTCCAGGAAGGCGGCCATTGAGCCACCCGCATCTATTTCAATATCTTTTACACATTCATTCACAATCGTTCCGGATAACGTGTCCACTATGGCAAATGACACGTGCGACCCGCCTACATCTATTCCCGCTAAAATCCGATTCGAATACATTTAACTAATAATTAATATTTTATAAAACTTAAAAACATAATATGTATATATGTATGTACATATTTATAGATACAAAGTAAATACATTAATTTAACATGACCAAATATTTTAACATTTTTTTATATCTTTGTGAAAAATATGATTATGAAATTAACTTTAAATCATGCCTCTCCTGTACCTTTGTACTTACAAATTGAGAAACAACTGCGCTGTATTATACAATCCGATGATTACAAGAACGGAAAGAAGTTCCCGAATGAAGTGGACTTGTCCAGGCAATTAGGCATATCGCGCGCCACCTTGCGGCAGGCAATGAACAAGTTGGTGTTTGAAGGCCTGTTGGTGCGCAAGAAAGGCGTCGGGACGGTAGTGGCCGATACGGCCATTACCTCTAAAGCCCACAACTGGTTAAGTTTTTCCCAGGAAATGAAGGCCATGGGAATTGTAGTGAAAAATTATTCGTTGTACATCGGGTGGGAAAACCCGAATGAGGAACTTTGCCGTTTTTTTCACATTCCGGATGGCGCCAAGATATTAAAAATGGAACGGTTGCGGGGAAAGCCGGAGCACCCGTTCGTCTATTTCATATCCTATTTCAACCCTCGGATAGGGATGACTGGAAATGAGGATTTTTCGCGTCCGCTATATGACATCTTGGCTCAGAAGTACAACACCGTGGTTAAGTTATCAAAAGAAGAAATAAGCGCCAAAGCGGCCGACCGGATACTGGCCGAAAAGTTGGAAATAAACGTGGGCGACCCCATTTTGAAGCGGAAGCGTTTTGTGTATGACGCCGGAAACCACCCTGTGGAGTGGAACGTGGGATACTACCGCGCCGACAGTTTTGTATACACCATTGAAGCGGAACGGCAATGAAGCGCTACCGGTCTTCTATTTCTCATAAAAAAAATAATATTAAATCGGGGAAAATAAATCGACTGTTTGTCCTCTAATTTCTTTTTCCCGCTCACTTTGTCAGCCACTCTTTAAATTCCTTTGCACGGGCTTTGCTCACGTAAATTTTCCCGGGAACGGGCACGGTGAGGTTTACCGCCAGCTTATTGCCAAACCACATACTGACGTCCTTTACGGCAGCGCGCGCCACGATATATTGCCGGTTGGCGCGGAAAAAAGCCGCCGGCTCCAGTTGCTCCATCAACTCGTCCAACGACGGCGTAAGATAGTGCCGGCGCTTGTCGTGCGTTACCGCCACCACCGCCTTTATGTCGATGTAAATATAGGCAATATCCTTTACGGCCAACGGTACCAGCTTATCCTTGTCGGACACCAGCAGGTAGGATTTATATACCGCCTTCTCTTTGCGGATGCGCTCAAAGAGCGCCGAGAGCGCGCTGCTGTCAATGCCCCTTGCGCCAGACAGGTTCCGGTACTTCTCAATCGCACGCCGTAAATCGGCCGGGTGAATGGGTTTTAGCAAATAGTCAATGCTGTTGACCTCAAACGCCCGCAAGGCATACTTGTCGTAAGCGGTGGTGAAGATTACGGGGCAGGTTACCGGCGCCCTGTCGAAGATGGCAAACGAAGAGTCGTCCGACAGGTGAATGTCCATGAAGAGCAGGTCGGGCGCGGCGTGCGCCTGTAGCCATTCCACGCTTTCTTCCACCGATTGCAGCATAGCCGGCACGGTGATATCGGGATACAGTTCTTCGAGCAGCATCGCCAGCGCTTGCGCCGCCACTACTTCGTCTTCTATAATCACCGCTTTCATATTTTCTTCAGGGGGATGGTTACGCTGAATGTGTTGTCTGTGCAGCAAATGGTGATGTCCTGTTTCCATTTCAGCCGGTAGCGTTCGGCGAGGTTGGCCAGCCCGACGCCTTCGCCTTCTTCTGGCGTCTTCCGCCGCTGCACCGGATTGGACACTGTTATCGCCGGACGGACGTCCTCCGTGAAAATCCGCACCGCGAGGGGCTGCTGACGGCTGATGATATTGTGCTTGATGGCGTTTTCTACCAACGTTTGCAGGCTAAGCGGAATGATGTGGTATGACCGGTATTCCGGACGGACGTCCATGTCGATTTGCAGGCTGCTGCCGTAGCGTATCTGCATGAGCGAGCCGTAGGTTCCCGTGAATTTCAGCTCCTCGTCGAGCGTAATGACGTCTTTGTTTTGCAGCGTGTAGCGGAAGATGTAGGAAAGTTCCTGTACGTATTGCTGCGCTTTGCCGGGGTCGGTTTTGATGATTGCGTTGAGCGTGTTGAGCGAGTTGAACAGGAAGTGCGGATTGACCTGCTGCCGCAGCGCCTCGTAGCGCGTCTTCTCGTTCTCGGCTTTCAGCGCTTCGTTTTCAAGGGCTATCAGGTTGCGCCGGACGTTGGCATACACAATTTGCGAAGAAAAGACTACAATTGTGGCCGTAAAGAAGTCGCGTACCAGTCCGCCGCGGAATGCCCGTTCGGGATGCGCGCCGAAGTCGAACAGCAGGATGTGGACAAAGGTGAACGCCCAGCTTAGCGCATACGTGGCCAGCAGCGTGCAGCCCACAATGAGCAGCAGTTTCGGCAACTTCGGCTTGCCGGATTTTAGCAGGGCGAAGTTGAGGATATAGAGCAGGAATGTGAAGACAAACGTGGTGGCCATCGACGTCAGCAGGCGGACGGCGTCGAACTCGGGTATCTTCGCCTTCGCTACGACCACAGCCTCCCGTCCGTAGAAAGACACGATACTGATCAGCACATGCATGGTAAGGCTGATGGCCAATGCAAACAGCGCCGCCGAGCGGTAATTCATAGCTGTGCTATATGTTTTACGTGAATATTTCTCATCTACATCAGATACCACTCGCTGCCTGGACAACGGCAAGCGGTGATTTTTTGGGTATATTGGGTATAAAACACATGGTTCCATAATACATATATTTAGCGTCACAAAGATAGTTGTTTCTCAAGATATACAAAGCATTTAATAATTTAAAAATTTCGTATATTGCCTCTATAAATTTTGCCGGGATTTTTATCCGCCTGTGGGTAAATTAAAAATTTTCATGTAAATTTGCGGGAAATTCTTGAATTGATTTATATGAATTTACAGCTACAGTTGTCGGACGAGGTACAGAAAATCATGACTTACAGCAGTGAAGAAGCCATGCGCTTAGGCAACTACACGATTGGGCCGGAGCACTTACTGTTAGGCATCCTGCGCCATGGCGACAATGAGGCAACGGCCCTGTTCACGGAACTGAAAGTAAAACCCGAAACTTTAAAAAGAGAGATTGAAAGCGCTGTAGGCACAGGGGCAATCATCCCTTATGAAGAGAGCACACGATTGAAAATATCCCACCATACGGATTTCATTCTGCGGGCCATATATTTGGAAGCCATGGCGATGAAAGACGAGGAAAAACCCACCGCCAAACATCTCCTGCTGGCCTTGCTACACAAGGAAGAGAGCGAAAGCGCCCGCATAATGTCCAAGTATGGCATTGACTATCCGCTGGCCTTTGCACACTTCACAAACGGGAAACGTCCGTTGCCGAAAAATACGGTAGACTACGAAGAAACGACAGACGAAGCGCCCAAAAAGAATAACCAAACGCGGGCAAAGCGGGCGGCGGCGGGCGAGTTTGAAAAGCCGCAAAGCGACACGCCCACTCTCGACAATTACGGCATTGACCTCACGGAGGCGGCGCTGTCGGGGAAGTTAGACCCGGTGGTGGGGCGCGAAAAAGAAATTGAGCGGTTGGCCCAAATCCTGAGCCGTCGCAAAAAGAACAATCCGGTGCTGATTGGCGAGCCGGGCGTGGGAAAATCGGCCATTGCCGAAGGCCTGGCCTTGCGCATCGCACAGCGCAAAGTGTCGCGCGTGCTGCTCGGAAAACGGATTATCGCCCTTGATGTGGCGTCGATTGTGGCGGGCACCAAATATCGCGGCCAATTTGAAGAACGGATGAAGGCGATTTTAAACGAATTGACGAAAACGCCGAATCTGATTTTATTTATTGACGAGTTGCACACGTTGGTAGGCGCCGGTGGCGCGGGCGGCTCGTTAGATGCAGCCAATATGCTGAAGCCTGCGCTTGCACGGGGCTCGATACAATGTATCGGCGCCACCACGCTGGATGAATACCGTAATTACATTGAGAAAGACGGCGCGCTGGAACGCCGTTTCCAAAAAATTATGGTAGACCCTACTTCCCCGGAAGAAACCATTGAAATTTTGCAGAACATCAAAGAGCGCTACGAAAAACACCACAGCGTCACCTACACGCCCGAGGCCATTAAGGCTTGCGTGTACCTGACCCAGCGCTATATCACCGACCGCAGTTTGCCCGACAAGGCCATTGACGCACTCGACGAAGCCGGCGCACGTGTACATATCGAAAACATAGCCATACCGCCGCAATTGGAAGAACTGGAAAAGGAAATAGAACGTGTGAAATCGGAGAAACTGGCGCTGGCCGACAAGGAGGATTACGAAGCCGCCCGCACCATGCAATACCGCGAAGTGGAACTGCAAAAAGTGTATAAGGAAAAAGAAAAAGAATGGAGTGCGGAACAGGCGCGGAATTATGAGGTAGTTGATGATGAAAAGGTGGCGGAAGTGGTATCCATGATGGCGAATGTGCCAATCCGCCGTGTAGCGCAAGAAGAGAGTGAGCGCCTGCTCAGGATGGGCGAAGAACTGAAAGGGCAGGTTATCGGGCAGGATGAAGTGGTGGATAAGGTGGTGCGCGCCATACAACGCAACCGCGCAGGGTTGAAAGACCCGAACAAACCCATCGGCAGTTTTATCTTCTTAGGCCCCACAGGCGTGGGAAAAACGCAATTGGCAAAGGTGCTGACGGAATACCTGTTCGACACAACCGACAACATGGTACGTATTGACATGAGCGAATATATGGAGAAACATGCGCTGAGCCGGTTGATTGGCGCGCCTCCGGGCTATGTGGGATATGAAGAAGGCGGACAGCTAACGGAACGGGTACGCCGCAAGCCGTATGCCGTGGTCTTACTCGACGAAATAGAGAAAGCGCATCCCGACATTTTTAATTTGCTGCTGCAAGTGCTCGACGAAGGAATGCTCACCGACAGCACAGGCCGTAAAATTGATTTCCGCAACACGGTGCTCATCATGACTTCAAACATCGGCAGCCGCGAAGTGAAAGAATTCGGGCAAGGCGTGGGTTTCGCCAATGCCACGAAACGCAACGCCACCGAGAACACACGCAGCATTATTGAAAAAGCCCTGCGAAAAACTTTCACGCCCGAATTTTTAAATCGTGTGGACGAACAAGTGCTGTTTAATACGTTGACGCAAGAGAATATTTACGAAATCATCAATATCGAATTGAAAGAGTTGTATGGCCGTATCCATCATGCGGGGTATGAGATAGACATTTCGCCGGAAGCGAAGAAATTTGTGGCGGAGCAGGGCTACGACCCGCAATTCGGCGCGCGGCCGTTGAAACGCGCCATGCAGCGCTATTTGGAAGACCCGATTGCCGAGGCAATCATCAGGCTGCAACTAAAAACGGGGCAAAAATTGTTTATTGGACTAACCGACGATGGGAAAGATACGAAAGTGGATTCTATATCATAGTTGTTTATAATATTCCAACTGGCGTTCCGGCAACAGGTCAGGATGCAAAATGCTGACCACGTCGCGGAGTATAATGTGGGGCCGCACCACGCCCGACTCCCAAAAATCGCTACCGCCTCCGGGCGTGCTGCGCAGGGTGTTGTTAAAAACGCGATGTTGCCGAAAAGCCGGGATGGACGCAAAACGAGGGTCATTACGTTCCAATTCTTCCAATGTATTATAGTGATTGGGATGCAGCCAGTAGTCGGCCTGCATGGCATAGCAGTATGCCGCCTCGAAACTTAACGGCGCGCTGTTGCGTCCCGGGCGGCTGCCCAGCGCCTCGCCGCCGGCGTCGTGAATAAGCGCCGTGAGGTAATTGCGCGTGCCCGGAAAATACCACGCATTGCGCCACGGCGCATTGAGCAATATTTTCGGACGATAAGCGACTGTATCCACTTTACTTTTCACTGCACAATAATCATCAACGATATGTTGAAACAAAATTTTGGCGGCGTCTTCCTTATTATAAAAAGCCGCAAAAGCAAGCAATGTCTCGGCTTTCCCCAACGGGGTTTCTTCGAGATAGTCGCCCACAAACACCACCCTGATGCCCATGGCATGCAGCTTATCGGCCACACTGCGCATTTCGCCGGCTATTCCATAAGCAAACACCACATCGGGATTCAACAGGGCCAACTGCTCATAATACACACCGGTTTCATAGCCCACTTCCCGCACATGGCCGGCCGCGGCACGCGCCTGTAGGTGGGGATTCGACACATATTTCATGCCCGATACGCCCACCACAGTAGCGGTTTCCTGCAAGGCGTCAATGAAAGCAAGGTGTGTGGTGGATAGACATACCGCCCGCTCAACCGGAATGGGAATAGTCGTCAGCGAAGCGGCCAGCGCCGCGCTATCACTACGGGCGCAAAGGCGATAGGTATAGTTGACCTGCTCGGCGCCTTGCCACGGATTTTTCACATGAAGCAATTTATCCGCTCCCTGTTTCTCAATATAGAAACCGGCGGCATACTGCGGGGTATAACAGGCGTCGGCCTGTTGCGGCGCCGTACCGGCATTGCCGCACGACGCAAAAAAAACAGCTATTAAAAAAAGAAGTGAGCCTCCCAACGGATTTGAACCGTCGACCTGCTCATTACGAATGAGCTGCTCTACCGCTGAGCTAAGGAGGCGTAATTTGAATAAGGGGGACAAATTTAGTAAATATATTTTTAATATCCTAACTGTTTATTCAATTTTTCCATGTCGGCCATACGTTGCTGTATGCGTTTCCGATAATCGCCTGTTTCCTCGAGACGTGCATTTTCATCGGCCAACGCCAACCATTCCAGCGCCAATTCGTATTCATTCAACATTTCCGCGCCCAGGGCCATATTGAAAGCGGCATACGCGGCTTTTTTCCCTGTGGATGAACCCGCCAACTGCCCCCATATTCTCATGGCTTCAGGCCAATTGCCCCGTTCGACATAGAAAGCGGCGTCGTCCCATGCGCCGCTCGAAGGCGCGAGGGGCAGGTAATAAAACCGGAAGGCCGTTTCCCAGCGCGGCGCCGTCGACCCCAAGAATTGGCGGCCTGCATTGCGAATGACTTCACGCCATATTGCCTGAATATCTTCGCCGGTTAAATTCCGAAGCAATGGGTTTACAAAACTTAAACTGTCATTTAACTGTTGGGTTGCGATATAGCGATGTTGTGTGGCGTCGTAAAACCGGTATGAGGCGGCGTAAGAAATGCAGAACGTGTTTTCTTTCGCACCATCGTGTTTTTGCACCAGGCTTGTAGTCGCATTGTCAATAATCAGCAGCAAGGTGGCTTGTGATTGTTCCGACAGGCTTGCCATATAAGCCGTATCATGCAATTCGGGGCATGCCTCGTCGCAGAACAGGGACAAATTAAATATAGGGATATCATAATCGTCAAAGAGCGGCGATTTTTCCAATTCTTCTTTTGCGCCTTCGGCGAGCAGGTTCACCATCACACTGTCGGTGGCGTATGTCACCTTGCCATCATCCCCTTCCTGGGCCACATGCAACGCGTTGAATATGGCAAATGTTTTATCGGCATATTGCACCGGATCCTTTGCCGGGCTCAGCGTCTCTATCTGCACCAGCCGCACGGCAGTGCCGCACGAGGTCATGAAAACCGTAAGAAAAAGAAAACATATATGTAGTGCTCGTTTCATCACATATTCATACCGCCACACACGGTAATTACTTGCCCAGACACATACGACGACAAGTCGGACGCAAGGAATAGCGCCACATTAGCCACATCTTCGGGTGTTCCCCCGCGGCGCAATGGGATGGCTTCCGTCCATTTTTCCCGCACTTCATCCGACAGTTGATGCGTCATATCGGTAATGATAAAGCCCGGCGCAATGGCATTGGCGCGGATACCGCGCGAGCCCATTTCCTTGGCGGTTGACTTCGTCAATCCAATCAAACCGGCTTTGGACGCGGAATAGTTGGCTTGCGCCGCATTGCCCGATACGCCCACCACCGAGCTCATGTTCACAATGCTTCCCACCCGCTGACGCATCATGGTGGGAATAACCGCATGCGTGAAATTAAAGGCCGATTTCAGGTTGATATTAATCACAATGTCCCACTGTTCTTCGCTCATGCGCATCATCAAACCGTCGCGCGTAATACCGGCATTATTTATCAAGACGTCAATCCGGCCGAAATCCTTCAAAATTTCCTCCACCACCTTGTGGGTATCGTCAAACTTGGCGGCATTTGAAGCACAGGCTTTTGCCTTTACGCCCAATGCGGCAATTTCCGTTTCGGTTTTCTGTGCATTGTCATCATAGGCCAAATCGGTAAAAGCGATATTACAACCTTCCTGTGCAAGACGCAACGCCACCGCTTTCCCAATACCGCGCGCAGCGCCCGTCACAATAGCCACTTTTCCTTCTAATAATTTCTCCATTCGTGTATCTTTAAATTAAATGAACAAACAAAAATACAACATTTTTACGGCTTATACAAATTTTCCCGGCTAACGCAACATCGTAAGTTGATTTTTCTTATTTTCCCGGAAATTAAAAAACTTTAACATTACTGAAATTAAAGAAGTTAGATGATTTAATATTGGGTATCGCATGTTACTTGAGTCTATCTAACCACGCTGCCGCCTCCGGATAACCCAAACTGTTGGCTTTATTGAAATCGGCTTTGGCGGCCGCCCGCTGCCCCATTTGGAAGTAGAAGGTCCCGCGCATAAAGTACGCGTCGGGATGCTCCGGATTGATTTGCAACGCCCTGTTGATATGCTCCATGGCCAATTCCACACGGTTCATATTGGCATAAATACGCCCTACATTCACATGCGCATTCGCTTCGTTGGGCTGCAGTTGCAGCACGCGGCCAAAATCGGCCAGCGCCGGCTCGTATTGCTGCATCGACATTTTCGCCACCGCCCGCTGGAACAGGTCGTTCACCGCGTTCGGATTATATTTCAACAGCATATCATAATCGGCCACCGCATCGGCGTAGCGTCCCGCGCGCATGTCGAGGTAACCTTTCAGACCGCAGGCTTCCAGCATTTGTTGCATGTTACCCGCGCTTTTTACCGCATACGGCGCATAAATCATAGCCGAATCGGGCTCATTGAGCGCCAAATGGCATTTTACCAACCGGAGATACTCGCCGGGGTAGTTGTCGCGCTTTTTCAACGTAACCTTCGCCCAGGCGATGGCGTTCCGGAAGTCTCCTGCGGCATTTTCGTAATCTCCCGCGGCGCTCCGGTTGTAAGCCACAATAAAGTAATGTTCCGACATTTTGTCGTAGCCCTCAATAAAGCGCGGTTGTTTTTTTATGACGTCCTCAAACAGCGTTACCGTGCTTTTCCATATTTTGGCGCGGTCGAAGGAAATGTATGCAAACGCCGCCGACACGGCCAGTATCGCCGTCACATAAATGCGGAGGGCTTTCATCCTATTCTCCTGTTTGAAGTAGGTGTACAGCCACGCCGTGAAAAACAGGAAGCCGAAGATGGGTACATAGAAATAGCGGTCGTGCGCCGACACCGCCACGATGGGTATAATCTGCAACGTAGAAAAAATAGTGGTGAAGTAAAACAGTCCGCCGAACACCAATGGCCGCCGCATCGTTTTCGCCTTGAATATGACAATGAGCGCCGCCAGCAGGATAAACGGCGACAGCCATACCAGCGCCGGAAGCATCAACCGGTTATAAAAATAATAAGACACATGCGGGTAAATAAAACTGAGCGGCAATGGAAACACGAATTTCACCATGTAAAAAGCCAACGGATAGGTGATGAACAAATAGCCTTTGTAGCTTTTAAAAAACTCGAGAAACCCTGAAATTTCGGGCGCTCCCGAGCCGCGCAAGGCGATGGAAAGAATACCCAGCACCACAGAGATGGCCAAAAACGGGACTTTCTCAAGGATGACCTCTTTTGAAAATACTTTACGTTTATAATACCAGTCGAAGACGAACAGGGTAACCGGCAGCGTCATGGCCGTAGGTTTCGACAGGCCGGAAAGCACAAAAAACAAAAAGGTGAAAAGGAAATATTTACGCTTCCTGCCTTGCGTGAGATATTTCACGTAATAAGTCAAGGCTGGGAAAGCAAACAGGGCATACAGCAGGTCGCCGCGCCCCGTAACCCACGACACGGTTTCCACCGCCGTAGGGTGCAAGGCATACGCCAGCGCGGCCAACAGCGCCGCCGGCGTGCTTTTCAACATAACACGAATGAGCGTAAAAAGCAACAGGATGTTGATGAGATGATACAGCAACGACGTCAGGTGGTAGCCCGCCGGGTTGAGTTCGAACAGTTGGTAATCGAGCGTGTGCGACAAAATTTTCACCGGACAGTACATGTCATAATACGAACGGGTAAACATGTTTCCCAGATGTTCCCACGACAGGCTGCGAATATCCTCGTTTTGCACCACAATAGTTTCGTCGTCCCAATAGCGGGTAAAGTTATTTTCGAGCGACGAGGGGAAATACAGCGCTGCGGTAACCACCACGATAGCCGCGAGGAATACATACTTGTAGCGGTTCCAAAATGGGGAGTCCACACATTCAACTACAGGCTTTGGCGCCGGCTTGGGAGACATTTGCTTTCCGGTTGTTTTCATATCTGTTTGAATGATCAAATACCGGCACAAAGATAATACATTTTAGTGAAAGGAAAAAAGTCATCTTACACCACTACTTCACGCACTTGAACTCC
>JAITIL010000016.1 GCA_031279475.1 Prevotellaceae bacterium
GGCAGCGGGGAAAGCCGTTCGTTCCACATTGAATCGTTGAATAAAAAAGTAGCATGGTTGCCCCGCGATTGGGCTAAAACCTCTGTGGATACGGGCGTCGGCAACCCGTCCAAAGCTTCTGCCGCAAAAGGCAAACGCTTTGCGGAAGCCGTTACCGACAAAATAGCGGTATTGTTTGATGAGTTGGTGAACCGGCAGATTTATTAAGGGGGCGGTAAAATAAAAATTGAAATTAAGCAGGCGCGCCAGCCGACTTACGGCGTATGACTTACAACTAAAACATCACCGGCAGCAAACAGTTTCACCCATTTTCATCCTGCCGCATAATAAAAAGAAGCTGCCCTTTCAGGCAGCTTCCCCACTCAATTTATTTATTAACCCACATTGTATTGAGGTTATGTGTAAATCCTGCGTTTCTTCATACTGACGTAAAAGCCATGGAGAACCGGTGTATTGTTAATCAAAAATTTATTTTTCGATAAATTGTACGATATCTACGCCCGGAGTAACAGTGCGATAGCCGGAAAAGAAGTGATAATACCTCCTACCAACTGTACCTGTCCAATAATCAGTATAACCATTTACTGTTCTATTAGAAGACCTGTCATAACATATTAGGAGATTATCTTCTGCTATCATGTCTGTACCCACCGTTCCGTATTGTGTTACCTTTACTCGGAAATCAACACGAGCTGAACCTTGGCTAACATAGCTCGTTTTTTTAATGGGAACCAACTGCCAGCCGGTATCTTCACCAAAGGCTACCGGAGCGCCCAAATCGAGCCAGGGGCTCTTAGTGGCGTCGCCCGTAGCATCGCCTACGTTATACCCGTCGGGAATAAGTTTTTTCTGCTCATCTTCGAGCGTATAAAGCGGGTGTAAGGTATATTGGTATTGATACTGTAATAGCAAACCACTCTCTACGCCCGGAGACTCACGCAACAAATTAAAAAAACGAACATATTCAACTGTATCCGTGTCGAACGACGGCCGGTCAGGAATAAAATTGTCCGGTTCTGTAACTACTAACGGCGGTTGATTATAATCATAAAGTAGCAAACCCTGTTTACCTGCTTTTAGCGTTACCGTTTGTTCATACACTAAATTAAAGGCGGTACCCTGGTAAAGTTTGATAGTAGCCGATCCGGTATTCGTTGAATAGTAACGTCCCAACGCCGTAGGAATGGTATTCCACGAACTAAGCGTTACTTTATTACCGTGAGTAACATCCACCCCGTTTAATTCTATCTTTAAGAAATTGTAGTCCGCTCCGGAAGGAACAGGTATTTCATTATGAAACTGAACGAGCGCTACATCACTGGCAGGACGGGAATCAAATTCTATTACATGCTTTTCGCATGACATCATGAAAAATGTTGCCGTCAAAATCAGGCTTATATATTTCAATTTTTTCATATCGTTATTCATTTTAAAAATTATTTTTAATTAGTTCGATGGAAAACCATTCGGATACGCAAACCAGGGGATGGAGCAATGGTAATTATCCGCTGTTCCCGGTATAGGTTTAAGTACAGCCAACTTAGGTTCGTTCCACACATATTCCGAGTTGTAACGCGGACGGATACGGTACATAGGCGAACCTTCGTTCAAGACATTGAAAACCGATTTACGAAATTCAATATTCCTGGCAGCGGGCAGGTAGAAACCTTTATAGATTCTATCGGTGCGGTCTTCCGTCTTGTGCGTAATAAAGCGGTCGGAAGTCCAACCGTTATTCATTGAGGGGTAATCGCCCGTATAGTCAATATCATAATGGTATTTACGTAAGTCCACCCACGCTTCAAATGCGCCCCATGTAAAGAGCGCCGCCCATTTCTGCATCATAATATGCGAAAGGGTCAACTTTGCTTCCCCCAAACCTTCTACATAAGGACCTGCATAATATTGGTCTGCCAAAGTTTGGAATGTAGCCGCCGTAATTTTATCACCGCCGGTAGCAGAGCCTTTTGTACCCGAATGCAATTGTTTTCTGGTAAAATCCAAATCTGCTTTTACTCCATCCTTGAATGCAATATAGGCATTTCCCTTATCGCCTTTTTTCCAATAAGCCTCCGCCAAACAGAATTTAATTTCCGCACAGGTGCTTAATACGTAGGGCGCTTCATCGTGGAAAAGGTAACGTCCCTTGCCATCGTTAGGAGGTGCAGTCGTTCCGTTCTTCACAGCCTCTATGCGACCATAAAACTGAGGCGTAGAAACGTTTTGCGGGCTGGTGCGCCCGATAATGCTTTGAGCGCCGTAAAACTGGTAATACTTAACAGAATCGGTTTTATCAATATTATTGTAATTGGGATCGGAAGTCGTGGCTAATTTGGCAACTACACGCGGATCGAAATGTCCCTGTTGCGATACGGCGGTGTCACAAATAATTTGCGTTGCCGCCAATTCGTAAGGATAATATTGCGCTCGAATACTGTCTTCATGGCTGGCGCTTTCCAAATTCACTTTCACCCTGTCACCATTTCCATTCCATATAGGCACCGTACCGGTCATCACCTGCACGGTATAGTCGCTCTGGATGTAAGTAGTGCTTAAATTCCCGCGAGCCGTTCCCAAATAGTTATTAAAAGACGTATAAGTAGCGTCTTGTGAACCGCCGGCTACTTTTACCATAGCATCGTCGTCAGATGATTGGAATGACAAGCCGGCATACCGGATCAGGTCGTCGGCATATTTCGATACGAAATCCGTCTTATTGGACAATGAAGCCAAGTTACGCACTAATATGGCATAAGCAAATTTTTTCCACTTGACAGCATCGCCGCCATAGACCCAATCATTAGCGGTCAATTTGGAACCGTAATCCGTTTTGTCATCCATCTCAAGGTATTTAATACCATCCAAAGCCCATGCACGCACTTGTTCGTAAATTTCGTCCTGATAGTCGTAATCGAACGAAGTAAGTTCGGGATCGAGGAACTGTTTTAAAGGCGCTTCGCCATAGAGTTTAGTCAGCATATCCCAACCATGCGCCCGAAGTACATAACAAATACCAACCATTGTCCAATGTTCTTGCTCCATAGCTTCATTCAGCATATTTTCCAGATTCATCCCATGATTGAAATACACTGTACGCCAGATAACCGCTCCGTTATCCGTCCTCAATGGATTATAGTGGCTGGCATAGTAATAATAACTGTTCGATGAGGAGTTCACCGACCACATTTGCGCTAAGGGAGCTACCGCATGCAAGTCAAAAGCGATGTCCTGATAAGTTTGTAGAACACCCGATAAATACAGGTAGTCATCCACATAATCCGGAGCGTCTACGTTGTTGTTCACGTCCAGATATTTTTCGCAAGCCGTTCCTAATAACAGGCAAGCGCTTAACAATATATATAATATTTTTTTCATATTTTATAATCTTTTTTTATTAAATACTTAAAATGTCAGGCTGATTCCGCAAGTGAACCCTCTTGGGCTGGGCAGCGCCCAAGTGTCGTAGCCTTCACCGCCAACGCCGCCGGCAGAAGCCGAAAGAGTGTTACCCACAGCATCAATACCGGAATAATTGGTAATAGTAAACAAGTCGTTGCCTGTTACAAAAATAGTAGCATAACTGACCAATCCGCGCGTAAAATTCTTCAATGATCGTTCCGGAATAGTATATGCCAGGCGAATTTCCTGCAACCGGATATAATGTACATCTTTTTCAATCCAGTCTGGATCAAGTCCTGTATAAAGGGTCGTTCCGGTAAGCCCGGAGGTAACGGCAATATCGTTAGCGGTCGGAGTATCGGTATTTTCATACCCGTCTTTCAACACGCCGTTAAAGATCACCGGGCCTGCTTCGCGGGCTGTTACCGATTCCCAACTGGACCCGTTGCCAAACATATAACGTTTGGTGCCATTGATAACTGTCGCACCCACCTTACCGGCAAACATTGCCGAAAGATGCCAGCCTTTATAGCGGACACGGGTGGTAATACCCAGCCGCAAATCCGGCTCACGGTCACCCAAAGCTACCAGATCGGTGCCTGCCACAGGAAGACCTAAGCTCGGGTCAATCAACACCTGTCCTGCGTCATTCCGCTCATAGTCGTTGCCTATAATCACTGTAAGCGGTTCACCAATGGCAGTGCCGTTGCGGATGTTACCAGAATTCCATGTGTACGCATCGTAAAACGCAGGAACCGGCAAGTCAGTTACTTCGGAGCCGGTGTGCGAGAGGTTAACGCCTACGTTCCACGAGAAACTGTTATTGCGGATAATGTCTCCGTCAATATGCGCTTCCCAGCCCCAAGTTTTGAAATTCCCGATATTACGCGTATTCAATACAAAACCAGTAGCATAACTCATACGGAAACCCTCCACAATCTGGTCGGTACAATTTGTATTGAAATAGGTAAAATCAACATTGATACGGTCATCAAGGAAACGCCCTTCAAAACCGACTTCGGTGGAAGTGGTCATTTCCGGCTTCAATGCGAGATTCGGACCGGTAAAGTCGTATTTGTAACCGCCGCCGGACCAAGTAGTCGGAATCAATTCGGGACTGATGGAAAGCGGGGATGCATCTTTACCTACTTGCGCTACAGCGCCGCGAATCTTCAAGAAGTTCACTATTTTGTTGTCTTTCAAGAAGGGTAATTCGGTAGCCACAAAGGAAAATTCGGCTGCCGGGTAAAAATATGAATTGTTTTCTTTCGGCAGGGTAGACGACCAGTCGTTACGGGCGCGCAAAGTAAGGTATGCCATACTGTTGTAACCTACGGCAATTTCGCCCGATAGCGCCTGCAAACGCCGCAAAGTAGTGCGTTTCGAACTGGTTTGCGTTTCTGGGGAGGTATTGTTAATAGATATCAAATCCAGCACAGCATAGTTTCTACCATAAGAAGAAAGATTGGCTATGCCATTTTCCATTTGGTGGTAACCAAAATGCACCTGTATATCTAATTTGTCATTCAAGAATTTATCTTCCCAACCGGCAAGGACATTCAGACTGTTGTCCGAAAAATTTGCTTTCGTCATATTGTATGCGCCGCCCATTCCGGAAGCTACATTGTAATTATAAGTAGCCCAATAAGGGTGTTCCGAAGCTTCAAAAGTCTGGGCGCCTACGTCCCAGCCGAGTGATACGCGGAGGAACGTATTTTTGGTAGGCGTGATGATAGCCGTAGCATTGCTGATGATGCGGTCGGTTTCATCATAATACTTATTATGGTATAACTGGAACATGGGGTTTATCAGGTCGCCATCGACATAACGTTCGGGATAACGCATGTGAATACCGTCCGGGTCAAGGTAATTTGCCATATTATCGAAAATAGGCCAGCGCATGGCATAATATAAAGGACCGGAAGTACCTTTCCGAGCTTTATTGTTGGTCGTTGCCGCATACTGCATGAAAGCTTCGACGCGCAGCCATTTGTTAATTTGCGACTGGCCGGATACAGACAGGTTATTACGCGTATAGTCGGTTGACTTTACAACGCCCGTCTGGTCGGTAAACGAAGCGGTAGCACGCAAAGTCAGTTTTTCTGTTCCCCCTTCGACCGAAATATTATGTTTCTGCGTAAAACCGGTTTGTAACACCGCCGAAACATTGTCATAAATCGGGGTATCCGCAGGGGTAAGGCCGCCGAAGTTATTTAGATTGTAGAAGTTGGTTACTCCGTAAGCGCCATTGAGGTATTTGGTTTGCCGCTCGGGTATGCCGTAAGCCTTATCCCAGCGAAAAGAGTTGCTGTAAGATACCCTGCCTTGCCCGGGCGTACCCTTACGGGTAGTAATTATAATAGCGCCGTTGGAAGCATTCGAGCCATAGAGCGCAGCAGCGGCAGCTCCTTTCAGGACGGTCATTGATTCAATGTCTTCCGGGTTAAAGTCATTTCCACGGGAAGAAAAGTCGAGGTCGCGGCTTGCATACTGGTCCATATTGGCAAATCCCCGGGACGGATTAAATGAAGAGTTATTCATCGGAACGCCGTCCACCACATAGAGTGGTTGATTATTGCCCGACAAAGAGGTCATGCTTCGTAGTGTAACGGTGGTAGATGCTCCCGGCGCGCCGCCGCTGGATACGACGTTCATCCCCGCTACGCGCCCCTGCAAGGCGGTAATGAAGTTGTCGCGCCCCGAATCAATGATGTCCGCCGCTCTCACATTCTGCACGGACGAGCCAACCGAACGCGCCACGCGCTTCATACCGAACTCGGCAGTGATTTGGATTTCGTCCAGCATCTGGGCGCTCTCTTCGAGTGTAATGGTGATGTTACTTGATGTGCCAACCGTAACGTCTTTGGTGGTGTAACCAATAAACGACGCCGTCAACACATCGCCTTCTTTCGCGGAGAGGGAAAATTTTCCGTCGATGTCCGTAGCCACTGCTGCTGTTGTGCCTTTCACAGCTACGGTAGCACCTATCATCGGCTCCCCGTTCTTGTCCGTAACCGTACCGGTTATGGTTTTACTTTGCTGTTGCGCCTGCACCTGCGAGGTGAAGCCCAACATGGTCAGCAGGCATACGCCCGCAAGAAAGCAAACCCGCATAGCAAGCCAGCTTTCCATTCTTTTGATTTTTTTAAATTTCATAAAAATTTAAATTGGGTAAGTAAATAATTTAATTAGTTAGTAAAGATTATAGATATTTATCCTATAATTTCCGAATTTTCTTCGCACCCTGTTAAGTTTCCACGTGGGAGCATACGCTCCATCGTATTGTTGCCCAAATAATATGTGTTTTTTCATCAGCAATACGCATTTTTTTGCCAGTACAGTATGTAAAAGGGTGGGCATTTTTTTATTTTTGTGGAAAGTTGTTTATAAAAACAGGCAAGCGATCAATTTTTTTTTGCATTTATTAATGATTATTGTTCCAATTCCAATTTTAATTATACCAGTCAAAATTTCCATTAAGTTATTTATTATCAATTCTTATCAAAAAGGATTAAATTATTCGCCCTTGTGGTATAATTTATTCGTTTATTATTGATTTTCCGGTTAATTCATCTTTCCGGTTAATTTTTTTTTTGTAAAAAAACTACTTTTCATCCCC
>JAITIL010000086.1 GCA_031279475.1 Prevotellaceae bacterium
AAACCCGCCGGACAGCACGGCATGGAACTCATCTGGGAAATTGCCCCTGAAAAACCGCACAGCATCCACGGCCTCACACACTCGGCGTTCGATACCCACACGCCCCTCACCCTCGAATTTGAGGAAGAAGAACGCGGCAAAATCCTGTGGTATGCCGTCCGCTGGGAAAACACCCGCGGCGAAAAAGGCCCCTGGAGCGAAATCATGAGTGTGGTAATACCGTGATTAAGATATTAAGACCCGTGCCTTTTTCTTAATCACCTAATCACTTAATAAGAAATTATGAAAAAAATTTACACAATCCTTGCCTGTGCAGCCATCATGATGGCCGCAGCGTTCTTCGCCATATCGTGCGAAGACGAAGAAACCGGAAGCGTACCGGCTACAGGCGTCACCATTACGCCGCCCAACCCGACGCTTCCTGTCGGAAGCACGCAACAACTCACCGCCGCGGTGACGCCCGACAATGCGTCGGACAAAACCCTCACGTGGCGCAGTAACAAACCCGCCGTAATATCGGTATCCGACGACGGACAGCTTACCGCCCTGGCGGTGGGCTCGGCCACCGTTACGGCTACCGCCAACAACGGCGTGCAGGGAACTTGTATGATAACAGTTATCCCGGTAGCGGTAACAAGCGTTACATTAAGTGAAACCACACTGAATTTACCTGTTGGCGAAGCCGCCACATTAACAGCCACCGTGGCGCCCGACAACGCCACCGACAAAACCATAACGTGGAGCAGCAACGCCACCGGCATAGCCACCGTTAATAATGATGGCGTGGTAACCGCCGTAGCCATCGGCGCGGCCACCGTTACGGCTACCGCCGGCAACGGCGTAACAGCCACCTGCGCCGTCACCGTGAGTACGGTAGAAGTAACCGCTATTACATTAAGCGAAACATCGCTGAGCTTATATCCCGCCGGTACCGCCAACTTGACGGCTACCGTAGCGCCCGCCAACGCCACCGACAAAACCGTAACCTGGAGCAGCAACGCAGAAGGCATCGCCACCGTTGACCAAACCGGGCTGGTAACCGCCGTAGCCATCGGCGCGGCCACCGTCACGGCTACCGCCGGCAACGGCGTAACAGCCACTTGCGCCGTCACCGTGAGCGCCATTCCGGTAACCGGTGTATCGCTCAATAAAACTTTGACCACGCTACTCCAAGGCGCCACCGAAACGCTCGTAGCCACCGTAGCGCCCGACAATGCCACCGACAAAACCGTAACGTGGAGCAGCAACGCAGACGGCATAGCCGGCGTTGACCAAACCGGCTTGGTAACCGCCGTAGCCATAGGCGCGGCCACCATCACCGCCACCTCGAACGCCGACGCCACAAAAAAGGCCACTTGCGTAGTAACCGTGTCGCCGATAGCCGTAACCGGCGTGTCGCTCAATAAGGCGACAATAACCTTAGGAGTCAATACCACCGAAACCCTTGTGGCCACCGTAGCGCCTGCCAATGCCACCGACAAAACCGTAACGTGGAGCAGCAACGCAGACGGCATAGCCGGCGTTGACCAAACCGGCTTGGTAACCGCCGTAGCCACAGGTGCGGCCACTATCACCGTGACGTCGAACGCCGACGCCACAAAAAAGGCCACTTGCGTGGTAACCGTGGTTTCTTCTATTGTAAACGTAACCGACGTTTCGCTTGATGTAACAACAGCCGACTTGAAGCCCGGCGAAACCAAAACGCTCGTAGCCACCGTAGCGCCCGCCAATGCCACCGACAAAACCGTAACGTGGAGCAGCAGCGCAGACGGCATAGCCAGCGTTGACCAAACCGGCAAAATCACCGCCGTAGCTGTGGGCGCGGCCACCATCACCGTGACGTCGAACGCCGACGCCACAAAAAAGGCCACTTGCGTGGTAACCGTGTCGCCGATAGCCGTAACAAGCGTATCGCTCAATAAACAGACAAGCGCCCTGTATGTGAACGAAACCGACCAGCTCACCGTTACCGTAGCGCCTGCCAACGCCACCGACAAAACCGTAACGTGGAGCAGCAACGCAGACGGCATCGCCACCGTAAGTCAAACCGGCTTGGTAACCGCCGTAGCCGCAGGTGTGGCCACCATCACCGCCACGTCTAACGCCGACGCCACGAAAACGGCCACCTGCGCCGTAACCGTCACAGTCCCGTCCACAACAAGCGTAAACATAAAACTTGACGGCACAACCGGCCTCGCCGTTGAACTGGCCTACACCGACAACACAACGGAAAACCTGACGATAACAAATAGCGCGGTTAATATTAGCCTATCGGGAAAAACCATCAAGAGCATTAAAATAGACGCCGGCAACCCCATCCTCATTGGCCGCAAAGCCAACAGCAACATCAACCTGAAAATTAACGGAACGTCTGTTGTCTTCCGCGACGCCGACGGCAACGGCGCTATCCCCATCGGCACATACGCCGAATTGCAACTGATAAACAAAGATAATACGACTAAAGCCGGCAACTACAAACAGGAAGCCGACATCGACCTGATGAGCGAACCCTGGACGCCAATAAGTACGTTCGCCGGCACGTTTGACGGCGGCCGCCACGCTATTGCCAATCTTTATGTCAATCGCGGCGCCAGCGGTGATAACGGATTGTTCGGACGCAGTAATAATGCTACTATCAAGTATGTAAATATTGTGTCGGGCAGCGTTACGGGCGGTGGTTTCAGCGCCGGGCTTCTCGGATACATGACCGGCGGGTTGATTTTTGCCTGCTCCAACAATGCTGACGTGAATGCTTCGGGCAATGAGGCTGCCGGCATTACTTCAATGACCTATGGTACAAACCCCACGATTATAGCCTGCCGCAACAGCGGAAACATTACCAATACGGAGACTTATAACGGCGGTATTGTGGGATATGTATATAGTGCTACCACCATTACCGCCTGCTACAACCCCGGCTCGGTAACCGGTAAGAGTATGAACGGCGGTATTGTGGGCAGCGGCGGAGCTATAACGGCCTGCTACAATACAGGAACAATAACGACCAACGACACAGGTACCTGGAACAGCATTGGAAATAACGGCGCCGCGAACTATACAATTGATTTGTCGTCGGGCCATAACAACAACGCCACGGTATTCAGCGGCGCCGCATGGCCTTCTGCTGCCGCCAACGCCGAATGGGGCGTGGGCGACGGCTCTGGCGACGGCGCCTACTGGAAATCGCTCGGCGGCTGGAACGGCGGCAGTCCGGTGTACCCGAAACTGTTTTTTGAAGAATAAAACAACCAGCCCCACCCCAACCCCAACCCTCCCCCAAGGGGAGGGGGATGGGGGAGGCCGATTATAACTAACAAAATGAAAAGCACACTTATAATCACTGCCGTTTTTGTCCTGATGCTTCCGCCTTTGGCCGGGGCGTTGGGGCAGGAGCAATACCCCGCCTACAAAATAGCGCTGGGCGCCGAAAACCGGTGTGCTTTCGCCGTTAAAACCAACCTCCTGTTGCTGGGCATCGACGCCATTGCCAACGCCGGCGGCGAGCTGTTCCTGCCGGCCATCAGGGGACGGTATTTTTCCATCGACGTGTCCTTTATATACAGTCCCTATATGGTGGCGCGGAACTGGAAGTTCCGGGCGCTTGCCGTGCAGCCCGAATTGCGGTGGTGGATACGGAAAAAGCAGCCTGCCGGCGGTCATTTCTTAGGCGTCCACGCCCACGTAGCGTGGTATAACGTGTCCACAAACCGGAGTAGCTACTATCAGGACAGGGACGGCCGCACGCCCCTGTGGGGCGCGGGCGTGAGCTACGGATACGCCGTGGCCGTACCGGGGTGGGACAGGTGCAGCATGGAGTTTACGCTCGGCGCGGGCTATGCCCGGCTGGATTATGATGTGTTCTACAACGTGCCCAACGGCGCCAAATACGCCGGCGCCGCAAAAAATTACTGGGGATTGACCCGTGCCGGGCTCTCCTTTAGCTATTATTTTAAATAAAACGAATGAAAATGCTCGGAAACTATAAAAGAGATAAAAAAAATCTCCGAAGGGACGCCCGCTATCTCGGGCGCGGATGCCCCCCGAACACCGGAGAGGGGAGCCGGGCTACTCCCCCTCTCCCTTGGGAGAGGGGGCCGGGGGGTGAGGACTTAACACCTAAACAATTCAACACCTAAACAATGAAGCGTGCGCGGATTATATTTACTGCCCTGTTTGCTGTCTTGTCGGCGGGATGCATCCACGAATTTCCCGACGACAACCCGGTTGACCCGACGTTGCTCGGCCTCCGGGTGGCGCTGGCCGTGAATATTGACTTTGAGATAGAAGCCGGCGTCGAACAGTTTGTGCAGGCCTACGCGCCGCTGTTTGCAGGGGGCTACCGCATCCGCTACCTCGTAGATTTGTATGAAACGCCCGCCTCGGCCGAAGCGCCGCTCACGCAGCGGATATGCCGCCTCACGGCCACCGACGACGCCATGCCCCTCAATGGAACATACCGCTTCAGCGAAACGGTACAGCTGCATCCCCTGCACTACACCGCGCTGGTGTGGATTGACTTTGTGCCCGCCGGAAGCGACGGCGATTTTTATTACCTTACGGATGACCTGCAAGCCGTAACCATTGCCGGCAACCGCCCCTACCGCGGCTACCATATATCCAAAGACGCTTTTACCGCCAGTTTCCCCATTGACCTGACGCCCTACCGCGACGTGTGGGACGTGAACCACGAAGCCACGATACAGACAAAGCGCCCCTTCGCGCTGTACCAGATTGTGACCACCGACGTGGCCAAATACCGCGCCGCCCACACTGACGTCCCCTACGGCGACATCCGCCCCGCTACGACCGGCCTGTCGTATGACCTGTGGTTCCCGATGGGCTACAACGCCTACCGGTCAATCCCCGACAACTTCGACGCCTCGGGCGTACACTATGACTATGAAATTGCCGAAACCGAAGTAGAAGACACGGAAGCCGTCATCGCTTCCGATTTCGTCTTTGTGAATGGTAATGATGCCTTCTACTTCGTCGATTTCGGCATTTATACTCCCGCTCCCACCGGCGCGCTTATCAACAGCCACAGCCATATCAGGGTAAACCTGCACCGCAACCGCCTAACCGTCATCAGGGGCGACTTCCTTACCTCCGGCACCGGCTCGGACGGCGTAGGCATTGACTTCCGCTTTGGGGAAGAAATCGTAATCTTTATTTAATTAAAACAAACCACAAACAACTCACAAATAACTCACAAAACAATAAAACAATGAAAAAGTTTTTTAATGAATTGCTGGCCATAGCGGCGATAGTTGCTATGACAACCATGTCGTGTCAAAACGACGAAAGTTTTGATACGGGAATTGCCCCCGGGACCATTGTGGAAGCGCACTTCCAGCCTGTGATTCCGGCAAGCGCCACCAGCCTGTCGTCGGGCAGTGGCGGTATTAATAACGTAGATGACGCCAATTACGACCTCCGGTATCTCCTCGAAGTGTGGTCGGCTGACGGGAACACCTGCATAGACCGCAAAACCGTTATCGCTACCGCTTACACGGCGTCGGTGAACTTCACGGTGCAATTGCCCACCGACGCGTACAAATTTGTCTTTTGGGCCGACTTTGTGACCAAAGGCTCAACCGCCGACCTGACCTACAAAACCGATAACGCCGGCGGGTTGAAAGACATTGAGTGGACGGCGGCCGCCTACGCCCTCTCTAACGACCTGCGCGACGCCTACTACGCCGTGAAGGATGTGGACCTGACCAGCGGCAACGTAAACGGCACGGTAACGCTGAAAAGGCCGTTCGGCAAACTGCGCGTACTGGCCACCGACCCCCATGCCAAAGGCGTTGTGCCGGCAAAAGCGAAGGTAACCTATACGCATGATGCTACACCCTCATTCCGCAGCAGTTTTAACGCCCTCGCCGGCGAACCCAATGTGGCCACCATTGACGCCAGCGGCGACCTGGAAAGCGTTCCGGAACTGGAAGCTTCCCTTACCGTAGGCGGAACCCCCTACACCAATGTGTATGTGCTGGCGTTTGACTACTTCCTGGTACCGGCCGACCTCACCGCCGTGTCGTTCGACATTGAGCTGTTCGACGCCGGCAACGCCTCGTTAGGCGCCGCAAAAAGCATATCGAGCGTGCCGGTAGGCGTGAACAAGCTCACCACCGTAATCGGCGCATTCCTGCCGGCTTCCACACAAGGCGATGCAAGCTTTGATGTGATTGTTGACGACGACTTTGACAATGACGACGACTTTACGACAGAAATAGCAAGCGTGGCGCTCAACAAAACAGCACTGTCGCTATACGTAAATGATGAGGAAACGCTTACTGCCACCGTGCTGCCCGCCAATGCCGCCAACAAGAATGTAACATGGAGCAGCAACGCCATCGGCATAGCCACCGTAGATAACACCGGGAAAGTAACCGCCATAGCCACAGGCTCGGCCACCATTACCGCCACGTCTAACGCCAACGGCGCAAAAACGGCCACCTGCGTAGTAACCGTCAATGCTGTGCCCACTCCGGGGTCGATAAACCTTGATGGCGCAACCGAAAGCGTATCGGTCGAGCTCACCTATACGGATAATGCCACAGAAAACCTGACGATAACAAACGGGGCCATACACCCAACCACGGCGCTAAAAACCATTAAGAGCATTAAAATAAATGCCGGCAGCCCCATCCTCATTGGCCGCAAAGCCGACGCCGACATCAACCTGAAAATTAACGGCACGTCTGTTGCCTTCCGCGACGCCGACGGCGGCGGCGCTATCCCCATCGGCACATACGCCGAATTGCAACTGATAAACAAAGATAATACTACTAAAGCCGGCAGCTACAAACAGGAAGCCGACATCGACCTGATGAGCGAACCCTGGACGCCAATAAATCCGTTCGCCGGCACGTTTGACGGCGGCCGCCACGCGATTGCCAATCTTTATGTCAATCGCGGCACCAGCGGTGATAACGGATTGTTCGGTCGTAGCAATAATGCTACTATCAAGTATGTAAATATTGTGTCGGGCAGCGTTTCGGGCGGTGGTTTCAGCGCCGGGCTTCTCGGTTACATGACCGGTGGACTGATTTTTGCCTGCTCCAACAATGCCGACGTAAATGGTGCGGGCAATGAGGCTGCCGGCATTACTTCATTTACCTATGGTACAACTCCCACGATTATAGCCTGCCGCAACAGCGGAAACATTACCAATACGGCATCTTATAACGGCGGTATTGTGGGATATGTAGGTGCTACTACCATTATTACCGCCTGCTACAACACCGGCTCGGTAACCGGTAAGGATGGGAACGGCGGTATTGTGGGTGGCGGAGGAGATATAACGGCCTGCTACAATACAGGAACAATAGCGACCAACGCCACAGGTACTTGGAACAGCATTGGAAATAACGGCGCCGCGTGTTATACAATTGATATGCCCAGCCATAACAACAACGCTACGGTATTCAGCGACACCGCATGGCCTTCTGCTGCCGCCAACGCCGAATGGGGCACAGGCGACGGCTCTGGCACCGGAACTTACTGGAAAGACCTCGGCAATTGGAATGGTGGCAGCCCGGTGTACCCGAAACTGTTTTTTGAAGAATAAGAATAAATAGCAATTAAGAAATTAGGTGATTAAGAAATTAAGAATGGTAAACACCGGATAGCGGCAGCTACTTAATCGCTTAATCACCTAATCGCCTAAATTTAACCATTGCAAAAGATGAAAAGAAACATTATTATCACAGCTATCGGCCTGCTGGCCGCATGGGTCATCTCCAACTGCGGGGAACCGCTCCGGTATGACAATATCCCGAAAGAACGCGAAGAGCAGCCGGGCGAGGGCGTCCCGCAGGATTTTTCGCATACCGGGCCGGATGTCGTCTTTATCGGCAACTCCATCACGCGGCTCTTCCGCGAATATACGGAGGACGGGCAGAACTGGTTCGCTAAAAACAACTATGTGGGCAAGGGCATCGACGGCCAAACCAGCACCTCCATAAAAAACCGGTTCGACGCCGACGTGCTGGCCTTAGACCCCTGGTGCGTGGTAATCAGCGCCGGCACCAACGACATTGCCCGCAACGGCGGTAATGTGCCGCTCTCCACTATCATGAGCAACATCGAAACCATGGCACAGAAAGCCAAGGCGCAACACATCAAGGTTTTTCTTGCGTCGGTCACGCCGGCCTGCAACTTCTGGTGGAGCACCGACCCCGAACTCACAGCCGACTACATCAGGAAATTCATCAAAGACCTGAACGCCGCCATTAAAGACTATGCGGAAGTGAACAATTTCACGTATGTGGATTACTACTCGGCCACCAAGGGCAGCGACGACTGCGCGCCCGGCCAGTATTTCTATGATGGCGTGCACCCCTCCGCCGCCGGCTTTGCGGTGATGGCGGGCGTCGTAAAACCGCTTCTGGACGAGGCGCTGGGCAAGTGACGATGAACTGATGAGGTGACTACAAAAAAGCCGGACGGGTTAGACCCTTCGGCTTTTTTATTGAAAAACTTTATCCACTTTTTTTGTGGAATAAGAAAAAAGTACTACCTTTGCCCTTAGGAAACTAATATGGAAATAAAGTTTGATAAAAAGTATTTGGAGGAGTTGTTTGAACTTGGTAAGACAAGTGATAAAAAATACCGTTTTCAGCCGCAAATAGTCCAAAAATACCGTAAGACGGTGGACATTTTGGAATCCGTTGCGGTTGTGGAGGAGCTTTTCCGATACAATAGTTTGCGTTACGAAGTATTGCATGGCGACAAAAAGGGCTTGGAATCCGTTCGTGTAAACGACCAATACCGTATTGAATTTAAAACGACTAAAGTGGTTTCTGAAACAGTTGTAACGATATGTAACATAGTAGAGTTATCGAATCATTATAAATAGATGCATTATGGCAAATACAAGATATGGGTTTACGCCCACACATCCCGGTGAAGTGCTGAAAGATGAAATTGAATATTGCGGTATTTCCCAGGCCCGTTTGGCAAAGCAAATGGGCATGTCGTACAAGGTTTTGAACGACATATTGAACGAGCGACGACCGCTCACAACCTCAACGGCAATGATGTTTGAAGCTGCTTTGAATGTTCCCGCCGATTCGTTGATGCGTCTGCAACTCAAATATAATATGCAGGCGGCGCAAAAAGACAATAAATTACTTTCACGCCTTGCAGAAATCAGAAAAATGGTGGCAGTACTTTGATAAAAAGATGTATCTGTGCCGCCAAAAGTTTAAGCCATCTTAGTGACCCCGGTGGGGGTCGAACCCACGACCCACAGATTAAGAGTCTGTTGCTCTACCAACTGAGCTACGGAGTCATTTTATCGTTTCAGGGATGCAAAGATAGACAAATTCTTTATTATTTCAACATCGTGTAGGTCAATTTCAATTTCACGTGGGGCGCTCCCTTGAGTATCCCGCAGGTATAGTAGCTCCTTTCCAACAACTTAACTTCCGAGCCGTAACTGTCATACGTGGAATAGATAGGATAAAGGTACATATCCCTCGCCGAGGTGTGGTACAGCGCCTGGTTATTAAATAAACCCTGCACATAATACGTGAGGTTAAAACTATACTGGTGCAATGAGCGGTTAAGCGCACCGCCGAAACTGTCAAAATACGTATCCGTCAGAAAAGTAAATGCATCGGTAGTGTCTTTGTAGGCCAGTGTCAATTGCGCGGGGTACAAGTCCAATGCTGCCGGAGTAGTATAATCTACCGGAACCACCAGTTCCGCCCTGTTAATCGCCAACTTTGAAATATCTTTTCCTGCCTGCTGTAGCCGGTTTGTTATGCTATCGCTCACCCAGTCAAAATTGATATAGGGCTTCACCCCTGCCAATCCTTCCAGATATGCTGTCCCGGCCGGCGTGGGAAGCGGATCGCCATAATTCGACAAGGAAGAAGAACTGTGTGCATACACATTGAAATTAGGTGTATGCTGTTCTATGAAATAATAAGCGTAACGCGCGGTGTCGTTGCCCGCATGATGATATGTGAATGTGATATACGTAGTCGTTAAATCAAAATAACTCACTTGCCCTTTACCCGAAGCAACTGTTCCCGAAGTTTCTGCTTTTAAATAAAAACCCTTGAACTTTTGCAGAAACAAAGTGTCATTAGCCCTTTCTTCTTCCGTAGCAAACATTATTTCTTTTGCAAAATCGTCTTCCAAAAGTATTCTTATCGTATCTTCTCCTTTGTAGGTATAATCTTTACTAACCTTCGTCGGATCATAATCTGCCGGTTTCAACGAATTGTTGTAATAAGTTGTACTATAGGCCAAGTCCCGCGTCAGCCGGTAGAGGGAAAGCGGTTGCGACAGGGACGTGGTATCGAGTTGCGTGCGGCTGGCTACGTAAATCGTGAGCACCGCCGAGTCGAGCGCCGCCCCTTCTCCATAATCAAACCCAAGGGAGTAGGGGAGCATACGGAATACCGAGCCTGCCGTGAACAGCCCGAAAGATTCCTGATTGAGCCACCCCACGGCGCCTATGGTTGTGGAAGAGGTAAGCGCAGAATCCACGCTTGCCGTGTATATCGGAAGGGCAAATTCAGCCTGTTCCACCTCAATCATAGCATTATCCGGCACGAGATAAACCCCGAGCGTTTTATCTACTTCTACACAAGCGTTCAACAAAGAAGCAATTCCTATGACAACAAAAAAGATTTTTAAATTTCTACTGTTCATTTAGCAATTATTTTATTATAAAATGAATTATAGGCTTCCACATAATTTTCCCCGCGATAGCTCAATATTGATTTCTTCTGGCTCTTCGCATGGCTTTCCAACGTTTTATCCACATTCCGATCGCCTATAATCACGCCATCCACATATTGAATGGCAAGTTTCATCAAATTTTCGTAACTCGGGTTGCTCAATATCTCCACATCCTTAGGCTTAATGCCATCCCGCACCATCTTCTCCTTGAACTTGGCGCTAAACAACTGCGGGAACGCCTCGTTGTAGAGCGACAAAATTATCTTTGTCTTGGCGAATAAGGGATCATCCTTGTACGACTTCTTCAGAAAAATCGACAGCAAAGCGGTAAACCAGCCATGACAATGTACGATATTCGGCGACCACCGCAATTTTTTAACGGTCTCCAATACGCCGCGTATAAAGAAAATACTCCGTTCGTCATTGTCCTCGAAAAATTTTTCCCCTTCATCAAAAAAAGTAAACTTCCGCTGAAAATAATCGTCATTGTCAATAAAGTAAACCTGCATACGGGCAGCAGGGAGCGACGCCACCTTAATAATTAAAGGATGGTCGGTATCGTCAATAATCAAATTCATGCCCGACAGCCTGATCACTTCATGCAATTGATTACGGCGCTCATTTACACAACCATAGCGAGGAAGAAACACCCGGATTTCATGACCTTTATCCTGAATACCCTGGGAAAGCATCCTCACTATAGTAGCTATTTCCGACGCCGGAAGGTACGGCTCCATTTCTGTACAAACAAATAATATTCGCGTCGGCTCCATTGAGGGTCAGGTTATCTACTTGATATTTTAATATGCAAATATACAAAAAAATGGTAAAATATCGTTCGTTTTTCATTAATTTCCTACCTTTGCTCTTTGTACTAAGGCATAGTAACGACTTTTATTATGTTAGTAATCAATGCGTATAACTCATGACACACCTCGCTATATTTGCCTCGGGGGCGGGAAGCAACGCCGAAAACCTTATCCGGTATTTTGAAAATCACGCCCATATCCGTATCGGTCTGGTGTTGAGCAATTGTGCCTCTGCCCCGGTACTGCAACGCGCCGAAAAATTAGGCGTTCCCACTTGCGTATTCAACAAAACAGATTTTTATCACAGTGATATCGTTTTGCAAAAATTACAGGAATATCGCATTGACTGTATTGTATTGGCCGGCTTCCTGTGGCTCGTTCCCGAAAATCTGCTGGCCGCTTTTCCGCATGGCGTCATTAATATTCATCCGGCGCTATTGCCGAAATACGGCGGCAAAGGAATGTACGGCATGCACGTGCACCGCGCTGTGGTGGCCAACGCCGACAAGGAAACGGGGATCACCATTCACCGGATAGATGCAGAATATGACCGCGGCGAAATACTTTTTCAAGCACGCTGCGCCGTTTTACCCCACGACACACCCGAAACAGTCGCCGCCAAAGTACATGAATTGGAATACCGGTATTTTCCTGAGGTAGTAGAAAAATCAGTTAAACGTTTAGTGTGATGAAACATTTTTTATTTACTTTTTTCTGCCTGTATCTTCTCTTTTTGCCACCCTGCCTTGGCAATGCGCCCGATAGCGTGGCCTTGGAAATGCTTGCCCAATTCGAAAGGACACACCCACAAAAAAGTGAATATTTCGAAAATGTAGATCCACAAAATTATATCAACAATATCAGGCGCCGGCTTTATGCGCCGGAGAAATTTTGCCAGGGATTCGGGACGCAATTTTGTGGGCCTTCCATACTTATCGTAAATCTACTGCTTCTCCGTAACCAAAAAGCATACATACAACTCATGATTGACCTTTTCCAACACGGAAAGGCCGTTTATTATAATGGAAAAGATTCCGTTTTGCTGTCCCCCGATGCACAAACAAGATCATTTGCCGGAAGAATTTATGACGGCGAAAAGAAATCAGAAATGGAATACCGTGAAATGAAAGGGCAACAATACGTGATGCATTCGGAGTTATTGAGCGACAACCAAGCCGACCAAGTCCTTTTATTAAGCTTGAAACATCGCTATCCGGGGTTAATCGGCAACGGCTCGTTCAAAAAAGGCGAACATTCAAAATACTTGCGTTTTGCTTCCACGCTGTTCAAGCAATTAAAAGAAATTGCGAAGGATTTTTTCCACGCGAACTTCACGGCAAAAGGCGGCGCCATACACGACATGCGTCCTTCCGACCGGCGCACAATGACCGAGATTACAGAAGCCTGCAAAGCCGGGAAGACCTTATTCCTGATGGTGGATGCAGAATATTTCCGGGAAAAACGGGATTTGTTGCTTTGGGGAAGCCACTACATCAAGGTTTTTGATTTGCAGGTGCACAAAAAAACGATCGACTTTGAAATGTGGGACTACGGCTACCGGCGCTGGGTAAAGGGTTACAGCAAGGCCCGTTTTATCAGCGCCATTACCGGTTATTTAATCATCGAAACATAATTTTATGGCTTCACAAAAAATAAAGACCGCAACAACCATTCACGAACGTGTGATTATGGGCGTCGACCCCGGCACCACCATCATGGGATACGGCATTATTAAAGCCACCGGCAACCGCGCCGAATTGTTGGTAGTTGGCGTTATCGACCTGCGAAAAATAAGCGACCATTACCTCAAATTGCAATATATTTTCGAACGGGTTACACAGCTCATTGAAGGTTATCATCCCGACGAACTGGCTATTGAAGCGCCGTTTTACGGCAAAAACGTGCAGTCCATGCTGAAATTAGGCCGTGCGCAAGGCACGGCTATTGCCGCCGCTTTGGCGCACAACATTGCCATCACCGAATATGCACCGCGCAAAATTAAACTCGCCATCACCGGACAGGGCGCGGCTTCCAAAGAACAGGTAGCCGCCGTTCTGCAAAAATTGCTCCACCTCAAAGAAATGCCCAAAAACCTCGACGCCACCGACGGGTTGGCCGCCGCTATGTGCCACTTCTTCCAATCGAACCGGCCGGCCTCGCAAAGCGACTTTAAAAGTTGGAAAGATTTTATCGGCAAAAACCCGGGGCGGGTGAAGTAGAACAAGGTTTGTATTACACCAATACAAAATTCAATCCCAAAGCTTGCAATATATTTTTACATTTATTAAAATATCATTGAAAATCATCATTTTTTTTGCAAGATATGAAAAAAGTTGTATATTTGCATTGTAGTAATACCGTGTACTGCGCACGTAAAAAAAGCTTTGCAAGTTTCCCGGCTTGACCGGCATACAGACAATGGGCTTGCGGTTTTTAAAACGGTGTACCAAACACCGTTTTCCTTATTTTAGATTTAATTCTATCCATTTACTAAAAGTTTTCTTTTTATCTGCGCTATACCATTGTCCCTTGTAGTTTATAAGTACTTCTTTTATCCCTTTACTCCAACCGGAACGAATACCTGCTATCAAATTTCTTTTACTGATGTTCCCGGTGATATCCAAAGCAATAACAGGCGCCTGACCGCTACCGCTTGAAATATGATAGGCGATGCTTTCAACCGATGGCTCACCGGAAGATTTTAAATCAACTTTGCTTTGGGCATACGTTTTTTTATCATAAATATAACAATCATTTTTCCGCTTGTTGCTATCTCCTTCCAACTGCTTGATTGCTTCAATCTGCCCCTTACCAGGAAAAACAACGAAAAAACCTGCTTTCTCTAATTTTTGTGCTGTTTGTCTTTCCTGTTCGGTTGGATTTGAACCAACCATGTAAAAAACATCATCTTCCTGTGTGAATTTTTCCCCGGCAATCATGCTCTCAAAGGCTACTTTTCTCAGTTGTGGCGCGGCTTTCCGGCGCATAAAGTCAATTAACTTAGGAAAGGAGTTAACACCCAGTGGATCGGCCAATAAACCTTCTATCAATGGCCCAAATTCTTTTTTCTCCACCACATTTTCTTTTGAGAATACTTTTGTTCCTTAGTTGTCAAAATATAGCACCCTACCGCAACGCCACGGCACACGGCAGTTTATAAACGCGAACATTCCCCTGCACATCATAACACTGAATAAACACAATGAACAGGCCCGACAAGGCTCGCTGCCCGTTGTCGCGCGTGCCATCCCACGAGAGCGAGCCCGACATGCCCAACCACACATTTTTCCCCAACAACCGCACCACCCGCCCCTGTATATCGTAAACCGTGAGGGACGCCTCATGACCGGCCCCCGGCAGGTTATAATCAATGTACAACACATCCTGATAGCCGTCGCCATCGGGTGAAAAGGTGGCATGGCGCAACGAAAACGCCTGCACACGGTCGCCCGCACTGTCGTTAAACTGCGAATTGCGGAACGTGGGCGTAGCAAAGCCCGCATCTTGCGCCGCCGATTGCCAGTTGGCACGCTCGGCCGCACCCACCGCCGGATTTACACGCTCCAGCGAAATGCCTTCAGGGTTGTCGATAAACCCGCTGTGCATATTTTCAGCATACAAAAACTCATCAATCACTTCATCATTTTCATTGAGCAGCACTACGCAACCTTCCGCATCGGAGTAGGCAGGCAAGGTTTTTAAAATCGCCACTTTCCCGGGGAAAGGCACGGAATAAAATCGCTCCACCGCCTCCAAATCGGTAGTGAAAACGGCGTACTCGTGCGGGTTCAAGTAATGGGGCTGGGAAACGCTTTGGATAGCTGCCACCTTATTCTCCCTGTCGCGATTGGCAAGTTTCATTTGCCGTAAATCGAAAATTTTATCGGAACAATTATAAATCTCGACAAAGTCCACGCCATTGGCCGGCGGATTAAACAATACTTCATTGATAACCACGTCGCCGGCAGCCGGCATAAACAAACGGCCGAAAGCATACGGCGTCTCGTCGGGGATGTTTCCCGCCAAATCGCAGAAAGGCGCTTGGAGGGTCAGTGTATACAACACTCCTGTTTCAAAAGTTTTGTCAAATTGCAGCTCCACCCGCAAGAAATCAGTATCCTCACTGTGCACGGCAGCCGGATGCGCTATGCCGCGGTTCACCTGGTAAGCGTTTTTTTCGATGGCATGGTTGCGGTCAAACGGCTCATTAAACAGCAAGGATAAGCGGTTATCATCAATCATTTGCAGCGATGCGATGAACGGCGCTTCCGTGTCGGGATGATGCGCCTGCACGGCGTTTTGCATGCCGGGCGTGCCACCCCGCTCATCGGTGCTTGCCGTCCAGTTGGCCGCACTTTCCGAAAGGTTGCCGGCGTCTATCTTCTCCAAACTCCAGCCGCCGGCGCGTTTGGTTTCGTCGGTAAACCACTGGTCGGAGTAGGTTACGTGCGAAAGCAATTGCCCTTCGTCGTTTCTCAACTGCAACGTTTTCCCCGATTTGGTGAGACTCGACATATAGCTTACGTTTGTGGCGTTCCCATACGCGCGCATGTCTTCCACTGCCGCCGAGGTGCACAAAATCAAATAGCCGCGGGGCGGTATGGTGGCGGCGCCAATATTTCCGCTGGTGGCGTTGTATTCCATTTTCCAACCGTTGAGCGGTATGGGAAATTCCAGCCGGTTATGTAATTCAATATAGCTGACTTCGGGCAAACCCACTGCCGGCGCCGGCGCTGCCATGATTTCGTTGATGACCACATCGCCGTAAAGCAGGTAAAAAACAGTAACTGTCGTTTCGTCGGTTACTTCATTATTATTCTCATCCCTCAACTTTTCAATGCTCAACGTGGCTGTGCCGCGCGGAAGCGGGCCGGCAAACGTCAGTAACACTTCGTTACCGCCTGCGGCTTCTGCCCGCACAGGCGTGAGGGCGGAGGCGCCGGACAAAGTATAGTTTGTTACTTCGCCCGCCGTGACCGCGTCGATATTTTGTGTGAATGACACCTGGATTTTGTTTTGCCCCAGCACCGTCGCCGCGCGGATTTTGGTGGGCAGCACAACCCGCTCAAACGACACAGACACATCATCTATCCACAACAACGTGTCGGCGGTAGCGCTGTATTGGTAAGACACTCCGAAATAGCTCGCCGCGCTGTAATTGTCGTGTGTCACTGGCGACGCCACTGGTTGCAAATCATCAAAACTACCGGTTGTCGCCACCTTTACCGACCATTCGCCGGCGCCGCTTCTGACCACTTCTACAGCGCCGGCGCCGGTAATTTTAATGTCTTCCTGCCAGTTGATATTTGTTTTCCGGATAACCGAAAACGTGTTGTTTCGCACGGCATACAAGGTCAAAGTATCGCTGCCGGTGGGTACTGCCATATTCACGCCAAGCGCATAGCCTTCGTAAACGCCACCCAATTTCCATTCGCTGCCGGCAACATTTGAAAATAAAAACACCGCCCACCTGTTCGACGCGCTCGGGGCGTATCCATGCCGCAACAGAAAGCGCCATGTGGTATTTCCGCCATTCACCTGAAGCCCGCCAAGCGGACGACACACCACATCCGTGGCGGCTGCCGTATTGTTAAACACATGCTTTAACGCATAATTGCCCGACAGTGCCCTTGCCCTTGAAGCGCTCCAACGGCCCTCCGGCGCTTGCGTCCAGCCGTTCAGGTTTCCGGTTTCGAAATCATCGGTAAATTGCGCCGCCGCCACACAGGGCAGCCATAAAAAAAGAAAGAGGAGCGGTCTCATAGTTGTTCATTTTATGATTGACTAACATGATGGATAATACGGTGGTGGTATCACCCTACAAAGATGGAAATTTTTTTTAATTCTGCAAAATTTTCAGAACGAAAGTTCGGGATAACGGGCGTTAAATGCGGCTATTTGCTGCGCCAGTTTCTCCTTAAATTGCCGGCAGGCCGCCGATCCGGGATGCAGGGGACGATGGTTTTGCGCCGTGATAATTTTTTCCGCTTCGCGCATGGTTTTTTTCGTTTCTTCCGGAAAAGCCGCCTCCGCAAAACGCTCCCAGATATAACGCACCGCCTGTGACGAGGGGTGTAGCATGTCTTCGGCATAAAAACGGTAGTCGCGCAGCTCGTCCATCATGAGTTCGTAGGCTGGGAAATAGCTGACTTTCCCGGTTAGCTGCTGCAATTTTTCGGCGGCCAGCAGCAGGGCGGCTTTGCTCAGTTGGTTATTGTGCGCCCCGTCTTTCCAGTGCCGGATGGGGCTTACCGTGAGTATCCAACGGCTGCCCGACGGCTCAATCACCGGCCACAGCGCTTCCACAATTTCATCAACCGTGAGCACGGTTTGTTGAAAGCGGGCGGCGGGAAGTTTGTGGCAATTGTTCACGACTTGCTTCGTTTCCTTATCATAATAAACCCGCGCTGTGCCCAGCGTCAGTATCACCACATCGGCGGCGGCGAAGGCCTCCGCGCCCTGCCGCAACGCGTTGTTGGCCTGTATCAGAAACGTGTCGCGGTGAGGGTGCGAGAAACTGCTGTGGTGAAAAAATGTAGTATACAATGTTTCATTTTCTATCACCTCGCCGGCGGTAAAGGGCGTTGCGCTTTGCAACCGCAACAGGCTTTGCGCAAGCGAGAGCGGGTTGTACACCACGCCGAACGGATTCACCGTAGCCTTGAAACGACGCTGCGACAAAGCGTCGCCAATATGCCCGACAAAGCACGCCCCCATAAGCAACAGCCGGCTACGGTAGGTGATGGGCGTGTCAAACGCCGGTATTTCCACATGTGTCATTACATTTTTCATGGTTTTATTTTTCTTGCGTTTTCCTGTATCTTTTTAAGTCCGCTGCGCCGTAAGGGCGAATGGGCGAAGATACGGTTAAATTGCGTTTCATCTAACGCCAGCCAGTCGGCCGCCGTGTAGGACATGATTTCGGGTAGCGGCGTCAGGTCGCTGTGCGCATGTGCAGGCGCTGCCTTGTTCCACGGGCACGACAGCTGGCACAGGTCACAGCCGAAAAGATAACCGTGGATAGCGTCTGCAGTCTCGTCTTTATGCTTGTTTTGATAGGAAATACATTTTTGCGCATCGAACCGGCGGGGCGCCTCCAGAGCGCCCGTGGGACAAGCCGCCACACAGCGTTCACAATTTCCGCAACGGCTTTCCAACGGCTCGTCATACAGGAGTTCCGCTTCCGTTACCAGGGCCGCTAAAAACACAAACGAGCCGAACACGGGCGAAACCAGCAAGTTGTTTTTCCCTACCCAGCCCAGTCCGGCGCGCGCCGCCCACGCCTTTTCAAACACCGGCGCCGAATCGACAAATGTCCTGACTTGCGCGCGGGGATAATGCGTTCTTACCACATCTTCCAGCGCCTTCAGCTTGCGGCGTATCACGTCGTGGTAGTCTTCCCCGTAGGCATAATAAGCCACCTGTGGCAAGGCTACCGGCTGCACTGCGGCCGGCTTGTAGCTCATCAGCAACATGAACACCGACCGCGCGCCGGGCGCCAGCAACCGCACATCGATACGTTTTTCCACGTTTCGCGCCATGTAGCCCATGCCCGCATGCCGGCCGGCCGCCAGCCATTGCTGCAGGCAGGCGCCCTCGCGCAACAAGGCGCCCGCCGGCGCCGCGCCGCACGCATCAAAGCCCA
>JAITIL010000040.1 GCA_031279475.1 Prevotellaceae bacterium
GTATGAATTGCCGCTTAATCCACGATAGGCTGGTTTTTATGTCTATAGAATAGCCGCTTCTATTCCCGTAGAACAACCTATTCTACGCCCATAGAACAGCCTATTCTATTCCCGTAGAATAGCCTTTTCTATTCCCGTAGAACAATCCATTCTACGCCCATAGAACAGCCTTTTCTATTCCCGTAAGGATACCTGAGTGTACAAAGTGTTTATTATGTTAAACATAATTGCTTTCATATAACAAACGTAGCAAAGGTAGAAAATAATTATTAATTATCAATGGTTAACGGTTAATTTTTTTCGTGGGATGGAAATTAACCGTTAATCGTTAACCATTAATCATTAATCTTTCGTACCTTTACGTTATGATTCCAAAGAAGAAAATTGTGAACGACCCCATACACGGGTTTATTGACATACCGGCCGGAATAATATACGACCTCCTGGAGCATCCGTGGATGCAGCGTTTGCGGAATATCAAACAGCTCGGACTAAGCCACCTGGTGTATCCCGGCGCTTGCCATTCGCGGCTGGGGCATGCCCTGGGCGCCATGCACCTGATGAAAGAAGCCATCGCCTCGCTGCGTGCAAAAGGGCACGGTATTACGAATGATGAAACGGAAGCAGCCCTGTGCGCCATCCTGCTGCACGACGTCGGGCACGGGCCGTTTAGCCACACACTCGAGAGCGCCATCGTGGAAAAAGTGCATCACGAACAGCTTTCGTTATTGTTCATGAAACACCTGAATGAACAGTTCGGCGGGCGGCTCGATAAGGCGATTGCCATTTTTGAAGGAAAATATAAAAAACGCTTCCTGCATCAGTTGGTATCGGGGCAGTTGGATGTGGATCGTTTGGATTATTTGCTGCGCGACAGTTTTTTTTCGGGCGTAGCCGAAGGAATGGTGGGCGTGGAGCGTATCCTCAAAATGCTCGACGTGGTTGATGACGAACTGGTGGTGGAAGCGAAAGGTATTTATTCGGTAGAAAAATTTTTAATCTCGCGCCGGCTCATGTATTGGCAGGTTTATTTGCATAAGACGGTGATTGCGGCCGACCGGCTGCTGCTGGAAATCCTGTCGCGGGCACGCACGTTGATGCATGCCGGGGTGCAGGTGTTCGCGTCGCCGGCGCTGGCGTATTTCCTGAAGAAATCGCCGGCGCTGCACGATTTTGAGTCGGGCGAGGCCCTGCACCTGTTCGCCTTGCTCGACGACAGCGATATTGACTGCGCTGTGAAAGTGTGGATGCAACATGACGATGAGCTGTTGTCGGACCTGTCGGGAATGCTTGTACATCGCCGCTTGCCGAAAATCGGGTTGAGCGACCGTCCTTTTGAAGAAAGCGAATTGAAGAAAGCCGGGACGATGATGTGGTATGGCGAAATTTTAAATAAAGGATATGAAAGCCGGTTGGAAAAAATAAAAATCAGGATGCCCGGCGGCGTCCTTTGTGATATTTACGACGTGTCGGACATGCTAAATTCACAGGCGTTTTCGAAAGTAACAAAAAAATATTACCTTTGTTATCCAGGGAAATAGAGGAGATTATTCATTATCTAAAAATATAAATGATGCAATTTACAGCAGCGGTTTTAGCCGATTATTTACATGGTGAGGTAGAAGGAAATCCGGAAGCGGTAGCGTCTACCATAGCGCGCATTGAGCAAGGGCGTCCCGGTACGCTATGTTTTTTAGCCAATCCGAAATACGAACAATACCTTTACACAACGGCGGCTTCTATTGTATTGGTAAATCGCAGTTTTGACCTGAAACAGCCGGCGCCGGCCACGCTCATCCGCGTGGATAATGCCTACGAGGCGATTGCGTCTTTGCTCGATTTATATAATTCGATGAAGACGCTGAACAAAAAAGGGCGTTCGTGGCGGGCGCATGTGTCCTGGCGCGCCAGGCTGGGGCGCAACGTGTGGGTGGGTAAATTCGCGCACGTGGGGCGGGGAACTAAAGTGGGAAACAATACGAAAATATTTCCGCAGGTGTACCTCGGCGAACAGGTGACCGTGGGGGAGAACTGTATTATTTATCCGGGTGTGCGCATCTATTCGGGGTGCAAGGTGGGCAATAATTGTATTATTCATGCCAATGCCGTAATCGGGTCGGATGGTTTCGGTTTTGCGCCTACCGCCGCCGGCACGTACAAAAAAATCCCGCAAATAGGGCATGTAATCATTGAAGACGATGTGGAAATTGGCGCCAACACGGTGATTGACCGCGCTACGATGGACGCCACGATAGTTCGTAAAGGGGTGAAGTTAGACAACCTTATCCAGGTTGCCCACAATGTGGAAATTGGCGAGCATACGGTGATTGCCGCGCAAACCGGCATCGCAGGCTCTACGAAAGTGGGGAAACATTGTGTGTTTGCCGGACAGGTGGGCGTGGCCGGGCATCTTAAAATAGCCGACCGGACTACGCTTGGGGCGCAGTGCGGCGTAAATGCCAGTGTGAAAAAAGAAGATGAGGTGCTGTTGGGCTCCCCGGGTATTTATTACCGCGATTATTTCAAGAGCTATGTCTTGTTCCGCCGGTTGCCCGAAATTAAAAAGCAATTGGACGGGTTGAGCGAAAAATCGTAAAAAGAGCTTGTAGGTGAGTTCGGAATTTTTACATACCTTTGCAAACTAAATGCATTTTAAATTTGTCTATGCAACAAAAACAACAAACGCTAAAAAAATCAATTTCTTTTACAGGCAAGGGATTACATACGGGATTACAGGTGGAGATGACCATAGCGCCTGCTGAAGTAAATCATGGAATTAAATTTCAACGCGTTGATTTAACGGAACAACCCATCATAGAAGCTTTTGCAGAAAATGTTACAGCCACTTCCAGGGGTACGACATTAGAGAAGAATGGGGTTAAAATCAGCACCATAGAACACGTGTTGGCCGCCCTGTCGGGCATGGGCGTTGATAATGCCCTGATTAAGGTGAACGCCCCCGAAGCGCCTATTATGGACGGTAGCGCCCGCGCCTATGCAGAAGCCATTGCCAAAGCGGGTGTCGAAGAACAGGCGGAAGACCGCTGGTATTTCGAAATCAAAGAGAAATATGTGTATTACGACGAAACTACAGGAAAAGAAATTACGTTCCTGCCCGATGATAAGTTCAGCATCGAAGTGATGGTTGATTTCAACTCCAAAGTGGTGGGCAACCAGTATGCCCGCTTGGGTGATTTGAAGAATTTCGCGGCGGAAATAGCGCCTTGCCGCACGTTTGTCTTTCTGCACGAGTTGGAGCCGCTGCTCAAGAATAACCTTATCAAAGGCGGCGATTTCGACAATGCCATTATTATTGTGGAAAATCCCGTGTCGCAGGAGGAGCTTAACCGGCTGGCGGCTATTTTCAACAAGCAAACAGTGGAACGTGCGCCCGAAGGCTATTTGAATCACCTGGAACTGCGTTTCCCGAACGAGGTGGCGCGCCATAAGCTGCTCGATTTGGTGGGCGATTTGTCGCTGGTAGGATTTCCGATAAAGGGGAAAATTATTGCCAACAAACCGGGACACCAAATTAATACCGAAACGGCGAAAGTGTTGCGGAGAATGGCGAAGAAAGAATTGCAAAAGCCGGCGGCGCCTCATTACGATCCTAAGCAGGAGCCGTTGTTCGACATTAACGGGGTGCGGAAATTATTACCGCATCGCCCGCCGTTCCTGTTGGTTGATAAAATTATTCAGCGTGCGGAAAACTGTGTAGTGGGTGTGAAGAATGTGACCATGAATGAGCCGTTCTTCGTAGGCCACTTTCCCGATGAGCCGGTGATGCCCGGCGTGCTGCTCATTGAGGCGATGGCGCAGGTGGGAGGCATCCTGGTATTGGGCTGCGTGGAAGACCCCGAAAATTATTCGACCTATTTTTTGAAAATAGACAGGGTAAAGTTCAAGAAAAAAGTAGTGCCCGGCGATACGCTTATCTTTAAACTTATGTTGTTGGAGCCTGTCCGGCGGGGTATTGTATCGATGTTGGGACAGGCGTTTGTGGGCGACGCCATGGTGTGTGAAGGGGAATTAACGGCTCAAGTAGTAAAAAACAAATAACAATTCTCATGAATTTAACAAGCATTCATCCTGAGGCGCGCATCGGCGCTAACGTAATTGTAGAGCCGTTTACCAGCATTGCCCAACACGTGGAAATAGGGGAGGGTACGTGGATTGGCCCCAACGTCACCATCATGGATTATGTGAAAATCGGGAAGAACTGTAAAATCTTCCCTGGCGCTGTGATTGGCGCCGTGCCGCAAGATTTGAAATATGCGGGCGAGGTCACTTACGTGGAAATTGGCGACAACACCACGCTGCGCGAATATGTAACGGTAAATCGTGGCACGGCCGCCAGCGGAAAAAATATTACCAAAGTGGGAAGTAATTGTTTGCTCATGTCATACGTGCACGTGGCGCACGATTGCAGCGTGGGCAACCAGGTCATCCTGGCCAGCTTTACAGGCTTGGCCGGCGAAGTGGAGGTGCATGACTGCGCCATAATAGGCGGCTCGTCGGGCGCCCATCAATTTTGCAGGGTAGGCGCTCACGCCATGATTTCGGGCGGGTCGTTCTTCGGAAAAGATGTACCCCCTTACGCATTGGCGGGCCGGCGGCCCTTGGCTTTTGGCGGGGTTAACCTTATCGGGTTGCGCCGCCGCAACTTCACCAACGGGCAAATTACGCTTATTGCCGATATCTACAAAGTGATATACCAGGGCGGGCTTAATGTTACAGATGCTTGCCATAAGGTGGAAGCCGGTTTCCCGGTATCTGTCGAACGCGATACGATTCTTGATTTTATCCGTGCCTCAAAGCGCGGCATCATTAAAAGTGTGGGAAGCCTCGAGGAAGAATAGTGTATGAAACAGGTTGCCTGCCAGGGGTTGCATTACGTAAAACCGTTGACGAAAAACCCCGTTGTTCCAAAGAAACATATAGCGAAGGAAGAATTGCCGCAAATCCGCCATGTGGTGGCGGTGGCGTCGGGAAAAGGCGGCGTGGGCAAATCAACCGTAGCGGTAAACCTTGCGGTGGCCTTGGCGCAGCAAGGGTTTAAAGTGGGACTGATGGACGCCGATGTATACGGGCCATCTATTCCTAAAATGACCGGCACCGAACACGAACAGCCGGCTGTGGAAGCCGTCGCCGGTGTGGAACGGATTATGCCGGTAGCGCGTTATGGCGTGAAATGGATGTCGATAGGTTATTTCAGCGCTGCCGGAGAGCCTTTGATATGGCGCGGGCCAATGGCTACCAATGCGCTGAAGCAATTGCTGAACCAGGTGGAGTGGGGCGCTCTGGATGTACTGTTGATTGACCTCCCCCCCGGCACAGGCGACATCCACGTGAGCATCATCCAGGAAGTGAAACTGTCGGGCGCCGTGGTGGTGAGCACGCCGCAAGCTGTGGCGCTGGCCGACGTGGAGAAAGGCGTGAACATGTTCTTAAACGACAAGGTGCGTGTGCCGGTGTTGGGACTGGTCGAAAACATGGCTTGGTTTACCCCCGAAGAGTTACCTCATAATAAATATTATATTTTCGGAAAGGAAGGCGCTGCACGGTTGGCGGAAAAACTGCACTTGCCTTTGTTGGCGCAACTTCCCATTGTGCAAAGCATCCGCGAAAGCGGCGACGAAGGAACGCCCATCGCACTAAAGAAAAACGCCGCCGGGACAGCGTTCCTCGCACTGGCCGGAAAGATTGCCACAATGTTGCAATTTTAACATTATCCCTCTTTGATTAGTTTCGATATTTTCTTCCAATGCCGTTTTATAACAAGGGAAATAATCCCTGCGGCAAGAAATATAAGAATCCATTTTTCCATGTAAGAACTCAAGGGATTGTCGACTATTGATAAAGCGGGAAAATCTTGAATAACGGTAATCGGCTCACTGTATAAGGCAAGCTCTTGCTTATATAATGATATGTTGTGGCGCATCTTTATTAAAGGCTCATGATACAATTGCCTTTCTTTTTCGTTTAACACGAGGATTTGTCCGGTTGTTTTTAATGTTGTTCTTTCACTGTTAAAATATTCGAACCGTGCTAAGCTATCTAATCGTTGATATTGCGCTTCAAGTTCAGCTATCGTTGTATTCAGTTGTTCTATGCGGATTTTGTTCCGTTCTATAAAGTGCGGATTACTCTTCAATGCGGTTGTGATACCCTTATTTATTAAAGGGAATATGGACGGCTCGGATACCGTTACCTGCACATAAAAGAGTTTGGGCACTTTCTTCTTTATGCTATCCTGGCTGTTATACTGGAAAGTATTGTATACATCAATGTAATCTACGTTACCGTCTCCATCCGTATCAATGCCGAAAAAAGCATTCACACTTGAAATGTGTTTTGTGGCGGATACCGGAATATTTAGGAATTTTGCATAACCGATGGAGTCTTTAATTTTTCCTAATCGATTTGTGTAATCTATGGCGTAGGTGTTTGACAACACATTCATTTGCGCTGTCATGGTTGAAGTATAATACCGTTGTGATAAGCTATAAAATATGAGCGCAACGCCTCCACCGAGCAGGATAAAACCCATTAGCCATAAACTCTTTTTAATAAGAAAAACAGAAACCTTGCGAAAAATTTTGCTCAAACCATTCCAAATGGACGACAATACATCTATCAAATCAATCTCGTTGCTTTTGTGGTCTTTTGTGGTGTTAGTTTCAATAGTTGACATAAGAATAACGGTAAATATCTTGCAAAGGTAAAGAAAAATGTTAAAATTATCAAATGTTCATGCGTATTCGCCAGGCCGGCGGGTGAAGGTTATTGCTCCGTGCGCCGATGTTTTTCACGAAACCAAGCGGAAGATGCTGATACCTGATGATGCAATACCCTTTCTCGATGTGGGGCAACGCCAATGCTTCGCGACGCAGGAAACGCAACGCTGTGGCAAGGTCAACGTCGGCGCACGGAAAAGCGTCGTTTCGCAAGGCGGCAGATAGCGCCAGCGCGGCGGCAGGTACGACGCCGGCGCCTTTCACTTCGCCCACCTTGACGCCCGCCTGCAAAAAGCGCAAGTGTTGTTGGAGATGAAAGACGTCGTGGACTAAATAATCGGGGAGTGCGTATATATAAAAGCCTTCCCGGACGAATGTGAAATCGCCGTTCAGCCATGCGGGCGCCGTCCTCACCCCAGGCCCCTCTCCTGAAAGAGAGGGGAGAAAGCCCCCCCTCTCCCCACGGGAGAAAGGCTTGGGGGGTGAGGACATGGGGGATGCGGACGACAGACTCCTCCCTTTTTTCCTCAGCAGGCTGATAAAGAAACCTTCGCCCTTCGTCTTATGCGGGAAAAACCGGTAGCCATATTCGTTGGTCGTGATGTTCCATGCGGCCTGTAGCGGGATGTGCACAACCTCTGCACCTAACTGTTGCGTCATCCAGCGGATGTTGTTTTCGTTTTCTTCGCGGTTGTAGGTACACGTGCTGTATAGCAGCAAGCCCTCTTCTTTCAAGGCGTCCCACGCGTCGGACACGATGCGGCGTTGCCGCTCGGCGCAATGTTTTACGTGCGCCTCGCTCCATGCCTCCACGGCCGCGGGCTCTTTACGGAACAGGCCTTCGCCCGAACAGGGCGCGTCAATCAACATCACGTCGAAGAAGTCCGGCAGCGATGCAAAATCTTTCGGGTCGTTATGCGTGATGACTGTATTGGGATTTCCCCATTTGGTAAGGTTTTCCGACAGTGCGGCAGTCCGGCTGCGGATGACCTCGTTGCTCACCAGCATACTTCCGGCGGGCGTCAGGTCGGCCAGATGCGTTGATTTTCCGCCGGGCGCGGCGCACAGGTCGAGGAACCGCAAGCCGGTTTGCCCGCGCCACAACACGGCCGCCTGTTCCAAGAACATCGAAGAAGCCTCCTGTACGTAGTACGCGCCGGCATGCAGCAACGGGTCGAGCGTAAACGCCGGCCGCGTAGTCAAGTACCTGCCCATGGCGCACCACGCCACCTTGTCGGCGTCTTGCGGCGCCGCATTTTTGTGCCGGTTGTAGCGGATGCTCACCGGCGGCGCCTGCTGCAACGCCTCAGCAAAATCGTTCCATTCATCTTTTCCCAGAAGATTTTGCATCCGTGTTTTGAAATTCCCGGGGAAGCTAATCATGGCTACAAATATAGTGAAATTAAGCCGGAAAAGTCGTGAGTTTGCCGGAAAATTAGTAATTTTGTCGTCCGATTCAAGGCATTTTTATGGAATATAATTTTTCGGCCATTGAAGAAAAATGGCAACAATACTGGGCTGAACACCACACCAACACGGTGGACATCGACAAAAAACGTCCGAAATTATATGTGCTCGACATGTTCCCTTATCCTTCGGGAGCGGGCTTGCACGTGGGGCATCCGCTGGGTTACATCGCCAGCGACATTTACAGCCGCTACAAACGGCTGAAGGGCTATAATGTGCTGCACCCTATGGGATACGACGCGTTTGGCTTGCCGGCGGAACAGTATGCCATTCAAACCGGGCAACATCCCGCCATCACTACCCGCAATAACATTGAGCGCTACCGGGCGCAGCTCGACAAAATAGGGTTTTCCTACGATTGGAACCGCGAAGTGCGCACCTGCGACCCCGCCTATTACAAGTGGACGCAGTGGGCTTTCCTTAAAATGTTCCACTCGTATTATTGCTGCAACGCCCAACAGGCGCGGCCTGTTGAGGAACTGATAAAGCATTTTGAACAACAGGGAACGAACGGCTTGAATGTGGCCTGTTCCGAAGAATTGCACTTCACGGCCGGCGAGTGGAAGGCCAAGCCGGAAGCCGAACAGCAACAAATACTGTTTAACTATCGGCTGGCGTATTTAGGCGAAACGGTGGTGAACTGGTGCGCCGCTTTAGGCACGGTGCTTGCGAACGACGAGGTGAAGGACGGCTTGTCGGTGCGCGGCGGCTTTCCGGTGGAGCAAAAGAAGATGAAGCAGTGGATGCTGCGGGTGTCGGCCTACGCCGAGCGCTTGCTGGCCGGGCTCGACACGCTGGAGTGGTCGGATTCGCTCAAGGAAATGCAGCGCAACTGGATTGGCCGCAGCGAAGGCGCAGAGATACACCTCCCCCTTTTTTCCTCACCCCCGGCCCCTCTCCCTTGGGAGAGGGGAGATATCCTCATCCCTAACTTCGAAATTCGTATTTCGATAGAAAAGTGGCAGGGATTGATTGAGCGGGCTAAACAGTTTCGTCGTGAGCCGACGGAATCGGAACATCTATTGTGGGCGGCTTTAAGAAATAGAAAAACAGGACACAAAATTCGTCGCCAATATATCATAAATGGATTTATTGCCGATTTTTATTGTCACGCCGCGCGTACCATTATAGAAGTGGACGGTGGCGTTCATAATACGAAAGAACAACGTGAATACGACGAATACAGGACAAACGTGCTACAGGAATGTGGATTTAACGTTATCCGGTTTACCAATGAGGAAGTGTTAACCGACATAAATGGCGTTGTGGAAAAAGTCCACACGTATTTGGACAATTGGTCTTCACCCTTAACCCCTCTCCTGAAAGAAAGGGGAATAAATGGTGAGGACATTCTCCCCTCTCCCTTGGGAGAGGGG
>JAITIL010000041.1 GCA_031279475.1 Prevotellaceae bacterium
GTATGAATTGCCGCTTAATCCACGATAGGCTGGTTTTTATGTCTATAGAATAGCCGCTTCTATTCCCGTAGAACAACCTATTCTACGCCCATAGAACAGCCTATTCTATTCCCGTAGAACAGCCTATTCTATTCCCGTAGAACAATCCATTCTACGCCCATAGAACAGCCTTTTCTATTCCCGTAAGGATACCTGAGTGTACAAAGTGTTTATTATGTTAACCTGTTCATCGCGCTATCCTGATTAGAAACCAATGAATTAACAAATAAAACAAACAACTATGAGAAAATTTTACGTATTTATTTTTGTTGCTTTTATAAGCAGCAATGCGCTGTTTGCGCAGGATATTATTACCCTGAAAAGCGGCGAAGAAATCAAAGCCAAAGTGCAGGAAATCGGTTTGGACAATGTGAAGTACAAAAAGTACGAAAATCAGGCCGGCCCGACCTACACCTTGACGAAGTCCGACATTTTTATGATTAAGTATGAAAATGGCGACAAGGACATGTTCAAAGATGCGCCAGACGCTCTACCCGCCCCAACCGCCGCCGTTAGCAGGCAGCAGGGCGTCTTGAGTTATACTTATAGCTTTTGGTCAGGCACAACCATCAGGGACGGCGAAGGAAAAAGATTGAGCAACGCCGAAATCCGCTCCATTATGTTGGATGTGCCCGAGGCGTTGAATTCCTTCAATTCGGGCGCGGCATTGCAAACGGCAGGATGGATTTTCCTCGGCGCCGGATATGGTTTTTTGGCCCTCGCGTTGATTGACCTGTATTCTTCCGATTATACTTCCGACACATGGTTATATTGGGATATGGCTGCTTTGGGGTGTTTCACGGCCACCATAATAGTCGACGCCATAGGCAATGCAAAGTGGCGGTCGGCGGTAAACATTTACAACAGCGCGAAGAGCAATCCTCACGCCTCGCGCACGTCCCTTAACTTCGGGCTAACCCGCTCGGGCGGCATAGGATTTACATTAACTTTATAAAACCATATTATTATGAAAAAAATTTTAAAAATCATGGCAAGCGTGCTGATGATAGCAGCATTTGCCGCCGCAAGTGTTTCATGCACTAAAGAAGAAGAAAGCGACAGCCTTATTGGACGCTGGACATTCCACGAAGGAAATATGCGATTTTCTTACGACGGGGTGTGGCATGACGCCAAAGAGGAAGGGTTTGATGTTTCGTCTTTCGCCAATAGTTTTAGCGGACTGTTGTTTGTGTTTGAAGAAAACGGGACGGTCAATGCCGGCCTGGACGGACAATCATCGCCAATGGGAAGCTACAGTGTTTCGGGAGATAAGATTATTATAAAAGACGGGTCGCTCACTGTTACTATGGGGTACCGCGTATCCGGAAAAACGCTGGATTTGATATGGTATCGCTCCACATTTCACGCTATGGGGGTTTCGACGTCCCAAATTGACGAGTTGGGATTTGACGATTTTGAAATGATACTGACATTCTCCAAAAATTAACGGGCAATCGTGGAAAAAGGACGAACACATCATACCACACTTGCCCGGATTAGCCGGTTAGCCGTTGGGTTGCTGCTTTTATGGTCTGCTTTTACAAAAGCCGGCGATTTGGAAACGTTTATCAATTTACTGTTGCAATACGGCTTTCCGGCTGTTGTGTGGGTAGCGCCTGTAATCACTGTTGTAGAGGCGGCAGCAGGTATATGTTTGCTTTTGAATATTTACCCGAAGCAGGTATCGCTGTTCTCTGCCGGTATGATCGCTGTTTTTTCGCTGGTGTTCCTCTACGGTTACCTTTTCCGGAATGTCACGGACTGCGGTTGCTTCGGAAACACAGCCCTGCTGAAACTGCCGCCGTGGGCGACTTTTGTGCGGAACACCGTGTTATTGCTATTACTGTTCGTCTCATGGCGGTTTCCGGGCAACGCAACGCCTGCGGCACGGAAAAAGTATATTGTAGCGTTGGGAATGCTGTTGCTGGCAAGTTTTTTTGCCGGATATACGTTTTCGCACAAGCAGCGGCCTGGCAAAGTACATCCCCTGTATCAACGGGCGGTAAAAGAAACCGCGTTACCGCAACTGATGCACGCTTCACCGGATTCTACTTACGTAGTCGTTATTTTTTCTTACCGCTGCGACGGCTGCTGGAACTATTTCGACAATGTGAAGCGTTACAACGACCCCGCCATTGCCGACCGGTTAGTGGTGCTATCTGTCGGGAAAGACAGCACGGGCATATTTCACGATTACTTCCTGCCCGGTTTTGAAATACGGGAAGTTGATGAAAAGACGGTTGCCCAACTCACGCAAGTTGCGCCAACCCTGTTGTACATTGCCGGCGACACCGTCCGCCATGTGGTACAGGGCGCTATTCCCACACGTTATTTATTTGAAAAAAATTATTTGGAAATCCATTAAAATTAATGTTTATGAAAAAGTATTCTGTCCTCTTAATCGGGATGCTACTGTTAAGCCCTGTGGTGTTTTTCTCGTGCGACATAAATGAAGATGACATTGACTATGAACAAATGTGCCATGATGAAGGTAAACTGCACTGCTTCGACTCGTATTGCTGCCCGTCCGACACACCGTGGACTGACGGTCATAGCTCCTGTTATAACACGCTTTCTTACTGCCGCCAAAGTGGCTGGGCTTGTTCCGCATGCTATTAGTGTTACTGTTCAGGTAATAGATTTCAAAATTCCATCCCCCGTCGGATGAGGATTTTCTTCGTCCGAAACTGTTTTAGACAGATACAACCAACCGCCCGCCTTCGCGGGCGGTTGGTGTATTTTGGGGAGAATTTTGTTTTTTGAATATAAAATAAGTACTTTTGTAGTGAAATTAAAAATAAACAGGTTATGGATACCCTATTATTACAAGTGAATAACCGGCCAGCCTTAAATCTTCTGTACGAAATGCAGGCATTAAATCTTGTAAAAGTATTGAAAGAATATCCGCTTCCACAAACCAAGACTAAGTTATCAGACAGATACAGGGGTGTTTTTTCAAAAGAGGCCGGTAAAAGTTTTAAGGAACACACTCAACTTCTACGCGAAGAATGGAACAATACCTGATAGATAATAATGTAATATCGGATTATTTTACAGAACAGTTTTCTGATAAAGCAATGAATTTTGTGTCGGATGTTATAGATTTGACGCCTAACCTTTCTGTCATTACTGTTATAGAGGCGCTTTCATGGCATAGTTCGGAGAAGAGACACGAGGCTGTTATAAAAGATTTTGTTGATAATTCCAATATATTGGGTCTTTCCCAAAAAGTAGTAGAGCGATGCGTACAAATTCGGCGGAACAAAAAGATTAAAACGCCAGACGCTATTATTGCCGCCACGGCCATCGAAAATGGTCTTACGCTCATCACAAGCGATAACGATTTTGCCAATATTCCGGATTTGGCGCTTATTAATCCGAATAATTTGTAACCCAGTCCGTAGCATCCTGCGTAACGCCGCTACACAACCGCCCGCGAAGGCGGGCGGTTGTGTATTTTTGGGGGCGGGACATTGCCCGGCGGGCATGTATGTTCAATGGATGTAGAAAATTTTTCACAAAAAATTTGTCAATTCAAGAAAAACATGTATCTTTGTGCCGCAATTCTACGTGATTGTGAGTGGTTAAGGGGACGTAAAGTCCCCTTATTTAATATGAAAGGCATGATTAAAGCGGCTGACATACAAAAAATTGTAGAAGACTGCGTGGCGAACAGCGACCTCTTTCCGGTGTCCGTAAAGGTGTCGAAGGACAACAGTATTGAGGTGCTGGTCGACAGCCCTGCGGGTATCGACTTAAACCAGTGCGCCGCCCTCAGCCGGGCTATTGAAAGCCGCCTCAACCGCGATGTGGAGGACTTTGAGCTCACCGTGTCGTCGGCCGGCCTCGACCTGCCGTTTCAGGTGCTGCCGCAGTACTTGAAGTACACCGGCAAGACCGTGGAGGTGCTGTTCAAAACGGGAAAGAAAATCACCGCCACACTCACGGCCGCCGACGCGGAAAGCGTAACGCTGGAATATGCCGAAATGAAAAAACAACCGGGCGACAAGCGCAAAAAACCGGTTACCGTGACAGAAACTTATACTTTAAATGATATAAAAACAACAAAACCTGTAATAAATTTTTAAAACAATAAAGAATACCATGGAAGGTTTAAATTTAATAGCCACTTTTGCGGAATTTAAAGAACTGAAGAATATCGACCGCCCCACCATGATGAGCGTGCTGGAAGACGTGTTTCGTAACTTGCTTGCAAGAATGTATGGCAGCGCCGACAATTTCGACATTATCATCAACATCGACAAGGGTGACTTTGAAATATGGCATAATCGCACGGTAGTGGAAGTTGTTGAAGACCCTCAATCACAAATTTCATTGAAAGACGCTAAAAAAATTGACGACTCGTATGAACTTGACGAAGAGGTGGCCGAAGAAGTAAAATTAGAAAGCTTTGGACGGCGCGGCATCCTGGCGCTGCGGCAAAACCTCGCCGGACGCATCATGGATATTGAAAAAGCCAACCTGTTCAACAAATATAAGGAGCGCGTAGGCGAAATTATTGTAGGCGAAGTGTACCAGGCATGGAAAAAAGAAGTGCTGGTGCTCGACGACGAAGGCAACGAACTGGTGCTGCCGAAAACCGAACAAATCCCTTCCGACTTCTTCCGCAAAGGCGACACGGTGCGCGCCGTAGTGGCCAAGGTGGAAATGAAGAACAATTCGCCGGTTATCGTTCTTTCGCGTACGGCCAATACTTTCCTCGAACGTTTATTTGAACAGGAAGTGCCTGAAATTTTCGACGGATTGATTACCATCAAGAAAATTGTGCGCCAACCCGGCGAACGCGCCAAAGTGGCCGTGGAATCATACGACGACCGTATCGACCCGGTAGGCGCTTGCGTGGGCGTGAAGGGGTCGCGTATCCACGGAATTGTCCGTGAACTGCGCAACGAAAATATCGACATCATCAACTGGACGGGCAACATACAACTGCTGGTGCAACGCGCCTTAAGCCCTGCGAAAGTTTCATCCGTAAAAATTCACGAAAACACCAAACGGATAGGCGTGTTCCTTAAACCCAATGAAGTGTCGGCCGCCATTGGCAAAGGCGGGCTGAACATCAAACTGGCCGGGCAATTGGTGGGATATGAAATAGACGTATACCGCGAAATTGAAGAAGAGGAAGAAGACGTCAGGCTGGATGAGTTTACCGATGAAATCGAAGGATGGGTAATTGAGGCCCTCAAACGCATTGGCTGCGACACCGCAAAGAGCGTGCTTTCCATCGCTCCCATTGAACTGATGAAACGCGCCGACCTCGAAGAAGAAACCGTGAACGAAGTAATAAAAGTGTTGAAAGCCGAATTTGAAGAGGAAGAATAATAGTCATATATTTTTGCAAGTAGTTTTATAATGAGTGAAACAATCAGAATAAGTAAAGTTGTTAAGGAGTTCAACATCGGCATTAGCACGCTGGTGGAATTTCTTAAGAAAAAAGGCTTTGAAGTGGAAGCTTCTCCAAATGCCAAAATCTCGGCCGAGGAATACAGGTTGGCCCAGGTGGAATTTGACAAAGAAGTGACGCTGAAAGAGGAGTCTAAAAAGGTTATTCTGAAAGTGAAAGATAAACCCGAAGCTATTTCTATTGATGACATCAAAAATAAAAAGAAAGAAGAAGAGGAAGAAGAAGAAATCATTATTAAAACCACACAGGTTGAGCGCCCGGCCATAAAAGCAGTCGAGAAAGCCCCTGTAGAAACCAAACAAACCCAAACAGTAGAAGAGAAAAAACCGGAAAAGGAAGAACAACCGGAAGAAAAAGAAGAAACGCCGCCGCCGCCTGATGTGCATGTGCCGGAAGAAATAAAGGAAAAAGACACGCCGCCTGAAAAAGTAAGCAAGGTAAAAATAATAGACAAGATAGACCTCGACGCCATCAATACTAAAACGCGTCCCGATAAAAAGAAAGTCGAAAAACCGAAGAAAGAAATAAAGGCCAAAAAAGCAAAAGAAAAACCTGCTGTTGAGTCCGAACTCCCACCCGAAAAGGTGATTGAGCCCGTGGCGGAAGTTGATGTTCCCAAAGTGATTGAAGAGGAGCCTGTCGTTATTGAGCACATTGAAACCCGTGTAGAAAAACTCACAGGCCCAAAGATTATTGAAGGACAAAGAATCGACCTTACACAATTTGACAAGAAGAAAACCGAGAGCAACGCCAGCCATAAGAAAAAGCGCGAACGCATCAAAAAAGACGGCAAAGAGCGCATTGACCTCAATAAGGAAAAACAAAAAACAAACGCCGACAAAGGGGCAAAGAAGAAAGAAAACAAATTTAAGCCCGTACACAAGGAAGTTGATGAAGACGCGGTACACCGTCAAATTAAGGAAACTTATGCGCGGATGACTGAGGGCAAAGGGAAAACAAAAAGTTCAAAATACCGCCGTGAAAAACGCGACATCGTAAGTCAACGATTAACGGAAGAACAGGAACGCCAGGAACAGGAAAGCACCATACTGAAACTTACCGAATTTGTGACGGTGAATGAGCTGGCCGTTATGATGAACGTGCCTGCCATCAAAGTCATTGAAGCCTGCATGAACCTTGGATTGATGGTATCCATCAACCAACGCCTGGATGCGGAAGCGCTGGTGGTGGTGGCCGAAGAATTTGGCTTCACGGTTGAATTTGTCACGGTCGACCTGCAAGACGCCGTAAAACCGGAAGAGGATAATCCGGAAGATTTAAAACCCCGTCCGCCCATTGTAACCGTTATGGGACACGTGGATCACGGAAAAACGTCGCTGCTCGACTACATCCGCAAATCGAACGTGATTGCGGGAGAAGCCGGCGGCATTACCCAACATATCGGCGCCTATAATGTGGAGTTGCCCGACGGGCGGCACATCACTTTCCTCGACACGCCGGGACACGAAGCATTTACCGCCATGCGTGCACGCGGCGCTAAAATAACCGACGTGGCTATTATTATCATAGCCGCCGACGATGCAGTGATGCCACAAACCATAGAAGCCATTAACCATGCGGTTGCCGCGAATGTGCCCATGGTTTTTGCCATCAGTAAAATCGACAAGAACGGCGCCAATCCCGAGAAAATACGCGAGCAGCTGGCCAACATGAACTACCTGGTGGAAGACTGGGGTGGGAAATATCAATGCCAGGAAATTGACGCCAAACACGGCAACAACATTGACAAATTGTTGGAAAAAGTATTGCTCGAAGCCGACTTGCTCGAACTTAAAGCCAATCCTGATAAAAATGCGCATGGCACCGTCATCGAATCTTCGCTCGACAAAGGACGCGGATATGTCGCTACCATCCTGATACAGGGCGGAACGCTAAAAATAGGCGATTTGATATTAAGCGGAAGCTACACCGGGCGTGTCAAAGCCATGTTCAACGAACGCGGACAGCGCGTAACAAGTGCAGGGCCCTCAACCCCTGTGCTGGTGCTCGGATTGAACGGCGCCCCCACGGCGGGCGAAACCTTCAACATCATGGATGATGAAAAGGAAGCCCGCGAAATAGCCAACAAGCGCGAGCAATTGCTACGCATGCAAGGCATCAAGGCAAAGAAACACATCACCCTCGAAGAAATCGGGCGGCGCATTGCCATCGGCAACTTCAAAGAACTTAACATTATCGTGAAAGGCGACGTGGACGGCTCTATTGAAGCGCTATCCGACTCCCTGCTCAAGTTATCGACCGAAGAGGTGCACGTGAATGTAATCCACAAAGCGGTGGGCGCCATCTCCGAATCGGATGTGCTGCTGGCCGCCGCGTCCAACGCCATTATTGTGGGCTTCCAGGTACGGCCCTCAAGCGGTGCACGCAAACTGGCCGAACAGGAAGAAATAGAAATACGCCTCTACTCTATCATCTACGACGCCATCAACGAAGTGAAAGACGGTATTGAAGGTATGCTCGCACCCGAACAAAAAGAAAACATCACGGCTTCGGTGGAAGTGCGCGAGATATTTAAAATTTCAAAAGTAGGCACAGTAGCCGGATGTATGGTGAAAGAAGGAAAAATCACCCGCAACTCAAAAGTACGTATCATCCGCGACGGCATTGTAATCTACACCGGCCACCTTGGATCACTCAAACGGTTTAAAGACGACGTGAAAGAAGTGGCAAGCGGCTACGATTGCGGCCTGAACATCGAAAATTTCAACGACATCAAAGTGGGCGATTTCGTGGAAGCCTACGAAATAGTGGAAGTGAAGAGGAAGCTGTAATAGAAATAAGGAGCCATTTATATAAAAAAGCGGCTACGCAATATTTCTTGAATAGCCGCTTTCCCGTTCCAGCCCTGCAAGATTGCCTTTCCGTGAGGAAGACACAGGATTTGCAGTAGGGCCGACTCTCAGCGTCGCACTTACTTCTTCCTCCTCGCCGGGCGACAGTACTGCCACTGCCGACTGCTACTTTCCGTTCCCCGGTAATTAGTCACATTAGCACATCAAACAATTAATCACATTAATTAGTCACATTAGCACATTTGTTTCTCAACCCCCTTTTCCGCAAGGCATACAGCGGCATGATACTATCTAAATATCATCAGATTGAGATTTTTTAGGAATCAATCCATTACACATCTAACGCCATGAGCGCCACCTGGTGGCTGTGTTGTCACACTGCATCCACAAGGCAGCCCGTTCGCTGGAACCTTCGTGCGGCATCTAAGTAACGACAGGCCGTCTCCATCAGATGTCCAGGCAGTGTAGTTGTCACCCCAACGGACGTCGGGTACGAGGAATTGGTAGGTCGTAGGCAACATAATACAGTCAGAACACAATTGGCCCGAAAGCGCGCCTGGTCCCACGATGATTAAACCGGGTTCAGGTAAGTTAAAGACTTTCGCTACGCATCCCGTGGCACCGCAGCCACAGGGAGGGGTCGATGCAAGCAAATTTAGAGCTTCAGTGCGTGTTGGAAGTCTCCAACCGATAGGACACACTGTAGAATCAGCGCTCCATTCTGTGTCATACGGTTCATCCCATACGAGTGGAGTCGTACCAAATGGATCAATAGGTTTGGTACGGTTAAACTGATAAAATTTCCCCGGGTTGTCGGGCGTAGCGGCAAAAGTGCCCGGTTCATCCACGTTATATTTTGCCCACATCAAACCGCCAAGGCATACCCCATCTATACCCTCTTTGTTTTTCACCTCTACCGTAAACGCATTTGAATTTTGCCAATCGGTGCATCCCGTTGTTTTGGCTTGCCGGATATACGTATAAATTCCCACACTTTTTGTGGCCGGCACAGTGTAGTTAGCTGCCGCTCCGGTTACCGTGCTTCCGTTTTCCAACCAGCGGTAAGTTAAGCCAGCGGCAGCCGTTGCCGCCACCGTGCTGTTTATCGT
>JAITIL010000149.1 GCA_031279475.1 Prevotellaceae bacterium
TGAAACCAGCGGTTACGCCCCGGCAACGGTTTTCCGTGAAATTGTGGCGCTAACCGACCTGGTGCTGTTTGACCTGAAACTCATGGATGAGGCGAAGCATAAGCAATATACCGGGGTGAGTAACGGGAAAATACTGGAAAACCTGAATTACCTGTGTGTATCGGGGAAAGCGTTTATCATCCGTATTCCTTTAATTCCGGAAGTGAACGACAACGAGGCGAACATGCTTGCTGTACTGAAAGCTATACGGGGAGCGACCTCCCTGCTCAGGGTAGAGCTAATGCCCTATAATAAATTTGCCGGCGCGAAATACCCGATGCTGGGGCAAACATTTGCGCCTCCATTCGATGTGGCTAAAGCGCCCAATGTGATTAACGTATTTGAAAAACATGACATAAAAACTGTTGTACTATGAATAAAAGAATAGAAACACTGCGTGCGTTCATTATGGATAAACAGCACCACCAATACCGTCGGTCGCCGGAGGTTTTAGGCATTCAAAACCTCAGTGAGACCTACGAAAAACAGGGACTTTCGCCCGTAAAAAGGACGGCCGCCAACCTGGCGGCCATGTTCGAGCGCGAAAATCCCGTTATCCTTCCCGGCGAACAAATCGTGTTTACGCGTACCGTTTCGGCTGTTCCCGATCTGTTTACCCAGGCGGAATGGGACGATATCAAAAGCAGGCATTACTTGCATGAAAGGGGATATGTGTGTAATATCTCGCCCGACTATGCCACTACATTAACAAAAGGACTGGAAGTCCGGAAGCGGGAGATTCTTGCGAAGCTCGAAGATAAACACAATGACGCGGAAGCAACGGAATTTTTGCAAGCCGTGCTTCAATGTGTAAATGCTACCCAACAGTTGACAGAAAAGTACAGGCAATATGCCTTGTCCTTGGGTGAGGCCGAAATAGCGGCCACATTACATGCTGTGCAAACCGGGGGAGCAAAAACCTTCCGCGAAGCGCTTCAACTTTTGCGGATACTGCATTATACCCTTTGGGCGTCGGGCAATTACCACAACACGTTAGGACGGTTTGACCAATACATGTATCCGTTCTACGCAAACGATCTCAAAAGCGGTGTACTGACCGAAGAAACGGCTTTTGATTTACTCGAAGAATTTTTCCTGGTTTGCAACAAGGATTCCGACCTGTATCCGGGCATGCAGCAGGGCGATAACGGGCAAAGCTTAGTGCTGGGCGGCAGGAGCCTTTCCGGTGAATGCCTGTTCAACGATTTGTCGAAATTATGCCTGAAAGCCAGTTATGCACTCAACCTGATTGACCCGAAAATCAACATCAGGGTAGATAAAGATATGCCTTTGGAGATATACCGGCTGGGATCGGAATTAACAAAAATCGGGCTTGGCTTTCCGCAGTACAGCAACGACGATATCGTTATCCCCGGATTAATTGCCAAAGGCTATGACAAAGAAGATGCTTATAACTATGTGGTAGCCGCCTGCTGGGAATTTATCCTTCCCGAAGTAGCCATGGATATTCCGAACATAGACGCTATTTCATTAATTGAATGTGTGGGGAAATGTGTGGAGAAATTAGATTTATGTATAAACTTTGAAGATTTTATGCTGCTTGTTGAAGCGGAAATAAAATCGGCAATGGAAATCATACATAACAAACACCGTTCCCTCTGGATGGTTCCGGCGCCGGTGATGTCACTTTTAATGAAAGGAACGATAGAAAAAGGCCGTGATATTTCACTGGGAGCCAAATACAATAATTACGGTATTCATGGTACTGGCATTGCTCCGGCTGTGGATTCGCTGGCGGCAATCAGGAAATATTATTTTGAAGAAAAAACGCTTAGTTATGAAACCTTGACCGGTGCGCTCAGGAATAATTTTGAAGGACATGCCGAATTGCGGGAACGGCTGCGGGACGAAGCGCCCAAAATGGGGCAGGACGACGATTTTGCCGACGCCATTGCCTGCGACCTGCTGAACCGGTTCGACAATGTGTTGCAGGGCTACACCAACGAACGCGGCGGCATTTACCGCGCAGGCACAGGTACGGCCATGTACTACGTATGGCATGCCAAAGATTTGGGGGCTACACCTGACGGGCGAAACGCTGGTGAAGCCATTCCGGCCAACTATTCGCCTGCGCTTTTCATGAAGCAGAAAGGCCCGGTGTCGGTCATCAAATCGTTCACCAAACCCGACTTGCAGCGCGTCATCAACGGCGGCCCCCTGACGCTGGAATTTGACCAGTCCATTTTTAAAAACAGGGAGAATGTCGATAAACTGGCGCATTTAGTGCAAATGTACATTGCCCTTGGCGGCCACCAGCTGCAACTGAACACGGTGAGTCGCGAAAAGTTGCTGGATGCAAAAATACACCCCGAAAACCACCGCAATCTGATTGTACGCGTGTGGGGCTGGAGCGGCTACTTCGTAGAACTCGACGAGTGTTACCAGGACCATGTCATTAACCGCATTGAATTTGGCGTGTAAGCTAAAATCACAAATCTAAAAGTATGAAAGTATGAAAAGTAAAATGTTTTACATAGCATTCGTCGCTTCGCTCGGCGGATTGCTTTTTGGCTTCGACACGGCGGTAATATCCGGCGCGGAGCAGGCTATAGAGAAGATATACGCTTTAAGCGGTTTCTGGCATGGCTTTACCATGTCCATTGCGTTAATCGGCACTTTTATCGGCGCATTTTTTTCGACAAAACCTGTGGAGAAATACGGGCGTTTGTTGTCCTTAAAAATCATTGCGCTCCTGTATATCCTGTCGGCGCTGGGTTGCGCATTAATCCTGAACTGGCATTCCTTTTTGTTCTTCCGCTTCCTTGGCGGCCTGGCAGTAGGCGCCTCTTCCGTAGTAGGCCCGATGTATATTGCCGAGATATCGCCATCCAACTGGCGGGGACGGTTTGTGGCATTTTTTCAATTCAATATTGTTTTTGGCATTGTATTGGCCTACCTTTCCAACTATTGTATCAGCGGTATGCCCCATGACTGGCAATGGATGCTTGGCGTGTTGGCGTTGCCGGCATTGTTGTTTGCCGTTTTGCTGTTTACGATACCGGAATCGCCGCGCTGGCTGATTAAGACCGGGCGCGAAGAGGAGGCGCATCACGTATTTGGAACAACAGGCGAACCGAATGTTGCACAAGAAGTGGAAAGTATTAAAACGTCGTTGGGGGCGGGCGTTTCCAGTGAGCCGCTCTTTCAAAAAAAATACGCGAAACCCATTCTTATTGCTTTTCTTATCGCCACCTTTAATCAACTGTCGGGTATTAATACCATCAACTACTATGCGCCGCGGATTTTCGACATTGCCGGTTTTGGCGCTGATAAAATGTTAAATGCAATTATTATTGGCCTTACCAATTTGGTGTTTACGATGCTTGGTATGGTTTTAATTGATAAGCTGGGCCGAAAGAAACTAATATATATCGGTTCGGTTTGCATGTTCATTTCTTTGGTTTCTGTTACCCGTTTGTTCTACCTGAACGATTTACAGGGTTCCGGTTTGCTGCTTTTAATCTCCCTGATGGGCTTTATCGCTTCTTTTGCCGTTTCCCTGGGCGCAGTCATCTGGGTGTTGATAGCGGAAGTATTTCCAACGTCCGTGCGCGCAAAAGGTCAGGTGCTGGGCAGTATGACGCATTGGGTCTGGTGTGCCGCATTGACGTGGGTTTTCCCGATTTTTGTGCAGGAAGGGCAATATCAGGACGCCTCTTATATTTTTGGGTTTTATGCCGTGGCGGTGGCACTCAGCTTTGTTTTTGCGCTAAAGTTGCCGGAAACGAAAAATAAATCCCTCGAGCAAATTCAAAAAGAATTAGTAAAGTGAAATAAATATGGATAACAGGAGGAAATTTATAAAAAAAGCCGCTTTAGGTTCCGTGCTGATGGTGGGACTTCCCGATTTGAATCATCGCGTCCATGCGGCAGGTTTGAGCAATCCCGGCGCTGGAGTGCAGGAATCCGGCGC
>JAITIL010000169.1 GCA_031279475.1 Prevotellaceae bacterium
GCTCTCTTCTTTTCCTTTTGGCTTTTGCCGGTGCAGCAGACTTGGCTTCGGCTTGCGCTGCGGTTGTTTTTTTTGCTTCCATAATGCTGTTATTACTTAGGACACACTGCAAATATACACTTTTTTTCTTTACTGCCAATGGATGTTGACGGTTACGCCGTCGGGGTTATTTTCAAATTTCAGGAGGCAGGTGTGCGAGGCTGCGTCCCACGTGTAGTCGCCGGCCGTGTCGTTCACCGTCACTTTCCCGGGTTTCGACGGCAAGTACACGCGCGTCACGTTGCTTGTTTCGACAGGGCTTTTGGCTACGAATGAGTAGGCGTCCTTTGTCGCTTTTTCATCGTAGATGCGGGATGCGCCGCACAATACCGCCGGTTTGTTTCTGTCCGCTATTTTCCGCACGTCATACAGGAAAGCCTGCTCGCCGGGGCGGACGGTCTTGGCCTGCAACACGGGCAGTTCGGGGTCGAACAGGTCGATGTACGCGCCTTTCAGCACCAGCGGCTCCGCCGACACGCTTTCGTCCACCACGGCGGCGATGACGTAGGCGCCGCGCTCCAGGTAAAAGTGGTTTTTCGTTTCCAGCTTGCCCGCCGTTGCCTCAAACGCTTTGCGTATGGCGGCGAAATAGGCTTCATCGCCGTTGGGTTGCAGCACAAAATCTTTCGGCTCCTCGCGCAATACATATACCTTGCCTTTTCCTGCGACATATTCGCCTGTTTGCGGATTGTCCAGTCCCAATTGCTCAAACAGGTGCGCAGCGGGCGTTGTATAAGCATTTCCGTTGGTATTCCACCACTCCATTGTCGATTGATAGGGGTCGACGTCCTGCCCGCAGTACACCAGCACGCCGCCGTTTTTTACCCACTGCGCCATGTGTTGGTGATATTCCGGACTCATCGGCTTCATGTTGGAATACGACATAACCAGCACCTTCAAATCTTTCCAAGTGTCGGGGTAGCTCACATTTTCGATATGCACGAGGCTAACCGGCACGCCGCGTTTGAGCAGCGGCAGCGTTTGCCCGTAGAAGTTGGAGAACTGCGGGTCGTCGTAGCCGGCGTGCACCGGAAAGCGCTGAAACATGAGCGAATTGGACATCAGCACGCCAATGCCCTGCGCGCCGTTCACCCTGTTTCCCGACAGCGGCATGTCGTTGAGGGTATTGATCATTACTTGCATCTGGGTGGAATAGAAGCGCGGGATTTTTTCTTTGGTGGTGCAGGTGGCGCACGTCTTGTAGAGCCCCTCGTAGATGCGTTCGGGCCAGGGCATCACTTCATAGTTGGCAATCATGGGGTAGAGGAGTTGTGCGGTGAACGTGGCCTCGTAGTTTTTCTTGTAGTCCACCCAATCGCGCGCCCAGTCTTCGATGGGGTCGGTGAGGAAAAACATTTTCCTTTCGGTGGGGCGGGTCATGGATTCCATGGATCCGTATTCGAGAAAGGCATTTTCAAAGACGCGTTCCTTCTCCAAACCGTTGTAAAACGTGGCTTCGCGCGAGGTTCCCGTCCACACCTGCGCAATGTAGCCGTCCACGCAGTTCATGGAGGCTAAGCTCGCTTCGGGACTGACGATTTGCCACGACGAATAGTTGACTAACGAGTGGGTGGGCACGTAGCAGCGCACATCCATGCCCTTGCTTTTGCCGTAGGCCTTAGCGTAGGTGAAAACGTCTTCCAGCGCCCTGTAATATAAGTAGTATTTCAGTTTGTTGGCCAGGTAGGTGTTTTCCGGCGATTCGTGCTGCGGCCGCCAGGGGAAGCCGTAATACTCCTGCCACTCGCGCTTGAACGCCTCGCTGTAGCCGCCGCGCATCCAAAACTCGGGCTCTTCCATGAAAATAGCGTCGATACCCGCGTCAATCACCCGTTTCACATGCTTTTCCTTGAGGTAGGTCAGGAAGTTCAGGCTCGGCACGATGTAGGGCGCCATGCGGCCGTGCCATATTGTGTCGCCTTTCACGGTCACCTGTCCTTCGTCCAGGTGCCATTTCCCGTCCCATTGACCGGTGAAGTAGTCCTGGTACTCGCCCCAGGCGATGCCTGTCATGAAGTGCACGGTGTACCCCCGGTCGCGCCACGACTTTACGCGCTCTTCAAAAGGCGTCCTTCTGGAACGGTCGGAGGGATTGCCGCCCACGCCGTAAACCATCACCGCGTCGGCCCTGTTGTCGATGGTTGGCCGCCACTCGCGGGACGTCTGGAATGTTGTTTTCTCCCTGCCCGCCGGCGCTTGCGTCGTTTGGGCGTTAGCGCCTGCAACAGTTGCGAGCAGGAGCGTGGTTAAAATAGATTTGTATATTTTCATAATTACTACAAAGATAATTATTTTTAGTTAAGAGTTTGTCTAAAGCCTGTGTTCTTGCTCGGCGGGCATGTACGTCAATAGAACAACGGAACAATTCCGCAGCCTGTTCTCTTAATCACCCTACGGAACCAGCACTTCCAGCGGTTCGGTATAGTTATATCGCCTGTGTGTTTCTGTGGCGTAATTTATTCTGGCGGCGGCGCGAATAAATACCGTCCGACCTGAAGGAATGGCGCCGATAGATTGAATGGTAACGGTTTGTCCCAATAAGGCGTCAAACGAATTGCCGGTGTATTCCAATTGACCCGTCCAACGTGTGTCGCGTGTACGGTAGCCCACGCTCGATGATCCGCTCACAAACAACTGAATGTCTGTTATATTTGAAAAACTGTTATCCCATCCGCCCATGGGTTCAATTTTGGCGCGGAAATCCGTTTCCGACACCGCGCGTGTAACCTTGACTTTTGCAGTAATTTTGCCGTTGCTTACGGTCGGCAAATCCACCCATTCCACTTTAAGGAAAGGCTGCACTTCAAAACGCACTTGCGTAACGCCGCTAATTTCCATTGTTTTTGTTTCGTCGGCTATGAGCGTGCCATTGCTGTCTTCGCGAAGCAGGGGAATGAACGGCCCGTCAATGCGGATGTTGTAGGAGCCCTTAAACAACTTGGTGTGTTGGAATGTGCCGTCGGGCATACAGTAGAAATCGGGGTTGTGCGTGGGCGTTTCTACGCCTGTCCAGCTGAGTTCGGTGAGTCGGATGCGAACGCCTTCGCCGCCCTGGTCGGTCAGCACACGTTCGCCCGTAGCCACATCCACCACTTCGCCCTGCAAGGTTTCGGCGGGCTCATCGTAGTTGTCCAGCCTAAACAAATCGCACGAGCTGAGTGAAAGCAGGGCGCCCAGTAAAATATAGCATAATGTTGGTGTCTTTTTCATAATTATAAATTCTTAGTTCTTAACTCTTAGTTCTTGGTTCTACCTGTTGGGTTGCTGGTCGATGACCGGGCTCTTGGTTACTTCGCCGGTTGGGATAGCGAAATAATAGTCTACCGTATTGTATTCAAATGTCCTTTGGCCTACCCATTGGAAGCGGGCGTCGAAGAAATATTTGCCTGATGTTGCCGAATAAAAGGGATACAGCCCACGGAAGCGGTATTGCGAGGCGCTGCCGAACTCGTTTTTGTCCTTATATTCTCCCCAGAAGTAGTCGCGCCCTTCTTCGTGTTGCACCCGCCAGCGGCGCAGATCCCACTTGGTTTTATGTTCAAACGCCAACTCTTTGCGCCGTTCCTTGCGCACAATGTTACGGCTGGCCAGGTCGCCTGTAAGGTTGGCGGTCAGCTGGGTGGCTCCCGCCCTTTCCTGAATGGCTTTAATGGCGTTGGTGGCCACTTGCAGCATGTCATCGCCGGTGGGGGAGGGCTCGCCGGCCAGCGCCAGTTCTACCGCCGCTTCCGCCGCATTGAGGAGCACGTCGGCATAGCGCATCAGGATAAACGGTTGCGCCGATTTCCCCTCGCCGGGAATAACGGAAGGATTTGTTTGTAGCCACTTACGGCCATAAAAACCCGCCAGGGCGCCTTCCGCATCATTAAACCAGGGGCCGTTTTCACCCGCAGCGGTCATTGTAGCGCCGCCTGGTAAGGTTACGTTCACCTGGTCGTCGCCGGGTCCGGGGCTTAAATACAACGTTTTTGGATTTGCGGTGTAAACAGGTAAATCCTGATAACGTGTGGAGCTGGCATAAGAATAGTCGTTAAACAAGGGGGAAATTGGCTCGGGGCCCATGTAAACGCCGGCGCGGATTTCGATTTCCCTGTTTCTAAATATATCGCCGGGGAAAATCACGCAGGCGCGCAGGCGCGGTTCAGCGTCCTTAAAAAAGTCCATCGGCGTATCGTACAACACATAATTGCCTTCTGTATTGGAATTGCCGGTGGTTACTTTTATTGAGCCGTCGGGGTAGCGGGAAAATCCTTCGAAGAGTTCCACAAAATCGAGCGTAGGGCACGTGCCTCCGGCCAGGACGGTACGGAACACGTAGGGACAGCTGTAGGCGTCGTAGCCGTGCGTCACGGTGGGATATACGTATTCCCTCACATAAATATTTTCGGGACTGGCGAGGTCGCTGAACATGTCTACCATATTTTGGTACTGCGCCTCCCGATTGGTGGCCGACCATGCTTTCCTGTAAAGCGAATAACCGCCCCCGGTCATCACAGCGCGCGCCGCCCTGTAGGCTTCCCGGAAATATTTTCTCGAAGCCGCGTCCCAGCTGTCTTCGGCAAAACCTATGACGCGTACGTTGGTTTTTTGCCCAAAGCCGGTCAACCGGTCCGTAAAGTCCTGGTTGTATTTGGCCACACAGCCGGCATAGAGCATGGCTTCCGATTTCCAGGCCAAAGCCACAAATTTATTGGCATAACCGCGCCTGGGACTGGCAGGCTTCAACAGTTCGGCGGCCTTGTCGAAGTCTGCAAGGACTTGGTTCCACGTTTCCTCTTCGGTAGCGCGCGGCTCTTCCAGCGTTTCCCCGTCGCCGGGGTACTGGATGACCCGCGTTACCAGCGGCACGCCGCCAAAACGCTTCGCCATGGTATAGAATACAAACGCGCGCACAAAGTAGGCTTCTCCCAGATAATGCTTATACGTCACTTCGGAGAAATTGCCCTGATAGTCCGGCAGGGTTTCCAGCAGGTGGTTGGCGTCGCGCAGTAAGGTGAACGCCATACCCCAATAGGGTGTATCTTCACCGATAAATGCCCTGCATATACCGTCGCGGGTCAGCGCTTCGCCGGTGCCTTCGATACCCGTTGCGCCTAACCAGGAGTTAAAATTAAAACCCCAATTGCCCGTGTATTTGAAATCCTCAATCGGCAAGTAACTGTACATGCGCGCCAGGTAAAGTTCCATCCCGGTTTCATTCGACAAGAGGTCGTCGTCAGACACAACATTTTTGGGCAGGATGTCTAACTCCGTACAGGAGGTGACACTCCACAGGCCGATCAAGAATACTATTAATATTTTTTTCATATACGTCATAATTTATAATTCATAACTCATAATTCATAATTAAAATGAGAGGTTTAATCCCACCGAATAGGTTTTATTGAGCGGGTAGAGCCTGCCATTTTCAGCATCGGGATGCTCGGGATCCACAAATTTCACGCCGGTAAGTGTCATCAGGTTATAGGCATTGACAAACACCCGCAAGTTTACCGTTGATAAGGCTTTTATTTTCGGCAGCGTGTATCCCAGTTCAATACTTTTGAGCCGCAGGTAGGCGGTGCTCACGCGGTTGAAAGTAGAATTGCCGGCCGGGTAATGCCCTGTGTAGCCGTAGTAGCCGCTTACCCATTCCGTATAAGGATCATAGGGGTCGGCCAATGGGTCAACGGGATGCCAACGGTCGAGGTATTGTTCCAGCGTACCGCCGCCGTTGCCTCCCCAAATGGCATATAGCGGTTCCCTGTACTGCATGGAACCGAGTGCAGACCCTTGAAAGAGGAGGTTCAGGTCAAAACTTTTGTACGCCAAATCCAAATTCAAACTGAAGTTGAGCCACGGCGTCTGGTCAAATGCGAAAGGGTGTTCGTCCAAACCGTTGATTTCGCCATCGCCGTTCCAGTCTTCATATTTATAATCGCCGGGCAGCACGCCACGATCTTTATAAACAGGATACGACCAAATATCTTCCCACGAGGTATAGCGTCCGGCGCCCGTGTAACCAAACTGTATCCCCTGGTAACGGTTGTTGAGGTTGTCGTTGCGCCACTGGTCGTAGGAATTGCCCCACGGGCCATTTTCTGCAGCGTGGAGGTACATCTGACGGGTAATAGCGCCGATGGCTTTTACGCGGTATGTTAAATCGCCGATTTTGTTCCGGTGCGTCAATTCGAGGTCGATACCGAAGTAGCGGTCACTGTTAAGGTTTTCCTGCGGGGCGGTGGCGCCAATCACCGTTGGGAGTTTGCCGGTATTGCGGGCAAAACGTCCTTCGCGGCGGCGGTCAAAATAATCGAACGAGAAACCGAACAGGCCGTTCCATGCCTCAAAGTCCACGCCAATGTCGAAAGTGCGCGACGTGTACCAGGTGATAAATTCGTTGGGAATCGCTTTCGCAGCCACGCCATATACAAAGTTGCCATCAAAGATGAACCCGGGCACATGTTGGTTATAGTATCCCAAATCCGCATTGCCGCCGGAATCAGGATAGATATAACCCCTTACCCAATCGAAATCCTCACCGCCGACATCGTCACCCAATACCCCATAAGAGGCGCGGATTTTCAACTGGTCGATAAACGACAGGGCGGAAATGGATTTGAAGAACGGCTCTTCCGAGATGCGCCAGGCTGCCGACGCCGAGGGGAAAAAGCCCCAGTGGCGTCCCGCAGCGAACTTCGACGAGCCGTCGTAGCGGAACTGCACTTCGGCGATATAGCGGTCGGCATACGTATAGTTGAGCCGGCCTATCCATGCGGAATAGGCCCATTCATAAAAATCACTATTGCTGCCAGACATACTGCCCACCTGGCCTTCATCTACGCCAGCCAACAGGTAAGGGGAGGCATACGCCAAATCGCGTTGGGCGTAGAAGTTGTCGCCCTCGCGTTTTTGGGTTTCCCGGCCCAACACGCCGTTCACCTTATGGTCGCCGAAAGCGCGGTCGTAGTTCAGCAGAAACTGCCCAAGCACTTGTCGCTTGCTGTAAAATTCGCGCCGTATCCGGTTCGGCGAACTCGGACTATACAGTTTTTGAGCAAACGACCCGTAAGAATATTGGTAATATTCCTTACGGAACGCCTTGTTGTCGTCCATCCGGTAATCGTAGCTGAACAGCGCCTTGGCCGATAATCCTTTCAGGAAAGGGGTAATTGTACCGAAATCGTAATTCAGCGAGGTGGACGACTGGAGGTATTTTTGATTATACTGCCTGAACCCCGACACATCAGAGGTCATCATAGCCACCGTATTTTCATCCATTTCCAACCCCTCATAGTTGAGCATGGTCTGCTCGGGATCGGCATACGCCGGATAGAGCACGCCCTGCCGCCAATAGGCACGGATAAGAAAAGCCGCATCGCTATAGGGGGTGTTGCGCTGGTCGAGCACACCGCTCAAATTAAGGTCAAACGTCAACCCTTTGGCTATGCGGATAGAAATGTTGGAGCGCAAGTTTGTTTTGTTGTAATTCAAATCGCCCGATTTGAAAAAGCCCTCCTGGAAGAAGTAACCCATGCTGACGTAGTATTGCGCCCTTTCGTTACCGCCCGATATACTTACATCATGCTGCGTTTGCGGCGAGAAGCTGGAAAACACCAGCGAATTCCAGTCGGTGGTGGGGCGTGTGCCGTTGCGGTATTCTTCAAAAATCTCGGGTGTATACACAATATTGCCGCCATTCACATTATTCATAGTCCTTTCATTATAGATGGTCATAGTTTCAAACGCATCGGCCAGTTTCGGCATACCCGAGGGCTGTTGAAGCGTAAACGAGCCGGTGTAAGACAGTTTTGCTTTTCCTTCCGCAGTTCCTTTTTTGGTAGTTACGAGCAGCACGCCGTTGGCGGCGCGCACGCCATAAATAGCCGCCGAAGCGTCTTTGAGTACCGATATATCATCAATATCGTTAGGGTTCAGCCGTTGGAAATCTCCCATGGTACGCGGCACGCCGTCGATAACCACTAACGGGGAGCCCAGCCCGCGAATATCGAAAGCGTTGTTAAACACGCCCGGCTCGGCGCTTTTCTGCCACACACGTACGCCGGCAATTTTCCCGGTGAGCATGTTCTGTACATTCTCATTCTTCGTCACTATCACTTCGGAACCACTCACGCCCGCCACCGCTCCGGTGAGCGTTACTTTCCGCTGTGTGCCGTAACCCACCACCACCACTTCGTTGAGCAGCTGTCCGCTGAGCGTCAGCGCCACGTTAATGCGGGTACGTCCATTCACCGTGTCCTCCTTATTGGCAAAGCCCGTGAGCGAAAACACCAGTGTAGCATCGGCCGGCGCATTGATAGAATAATTGCCGTTCCGGTCGGTCAGCACACCGGTTGTAGCGCCTTTGACGGATACCGTAGCGCCCATGGCAGGCTTATTACTTTCATCGGTTACCGTGCCCGATACCGTTATGGACTGCGCCCACAACGACAAAGGCAGCAACACGACGCATAGCGCCATGCTGCATGCGCCTGGCAAACGGGCGATCCCGGACTGCTGTTTTTTAAATATCATATTCATCATTTTTTTTTAAATTAAAGGTTATTTATTTTTCAGCATATAATGTGCCAAAACGACACATTCCGCCGCAAACGCAAAACAGGAAACCAGTATCGTGCTGCCAAGCAGCGCACGCCAATGTTCTCAAAAATTTGGTCGGTTTCTTCTGTAAAAAAACTTTTTTCATTTCACGCGCTTGGAAAACTCGTGTTTTCACGTACCTTCTGCAGCCTTGATGTTTGAAATATAGTGTGAGATCGGCTGGTTGTACAGCCCAAACGTGGGGCGTGAGCACTCATGAAGTGCCCAATAAAAAAGGCATATACAACTATGGAAGTATATTACTGCCTGTGATGTAAAAAAAGGTTTTATCCTCTATTGGCTGTGGAATTGAACAGGGTCATTGTCCGCTCCATGCCAATGGTGGCGAAAGATTTAACCATTTCCACGGCGCGGTCGAGCAGTGGCGGGAGGGTGTTTTTTTCGTCTTCGTCAAACGCTCCTAACACGTAGTCAATTTGCTGGCCTTTCAGAAAGGCGTTGCCAATGCCCAGGCGCAGGCGTGCGTAATTTTGATGGCCGAATGTTTCACTGATGTGTTTTAAGCCGTTATGTCCCCCGTCGCTGCCGTTGGGGCGCAGCCGCAGTTTGCCGAACGGAAGCGCCAGGTCATCCACAACCACCAGCACATTCTCCAGCGGCACCCGCTCAGCCTGCATCCAGTAGTTCACGGCCTTCCCGCTCAGGTTCATGTAGGTGGAAGGCTTCACCAGCATAAACGTGCGTCCCTTGAACTTAATGTCGGTGCGCGCGGCATACCGCTGGGGGGTAAAAACAGCATTGGACGCCTTTGCCCATGCGTCCAATACCATAAAACCTATGTTGTGGCGGGTATCGGCATACTCTTCACCAATATTTCCCAGCCCCACGATCAAATAATTCATACGTATTTTAAAAAAGTCGCAACCAGTGCGCTTTCACTTATTTTTTCTTTTCTTCCGCAGCGGCGGCAGGTGCAGCAGCATTAGCGTTGTCCGCACCCGGCTGTTGTCCAAGCGCAGCACGGGTAGTCTTCACCGCACAAATGATGGCGACTTTCGGGTTCAGGATTTGTACGTTCTCGTACTGTAGATCGCCCACCACGATGCTCTTCCCCAAAGCCAGACTGGTGATATCGATATTCAACTCATCAGGCAGGTGCTCCGGCAACGCCGAAATTTTCAACCGGCGATTTACGATTTGCAGCTTGCCGCCCTGGCGCACGCCTTCGGAATTTCCCGAGATCATCACCGGCACGTCAATAGTCACCGGACGGTCGTCGCGCACCGGATAAAAATCAATATGCAAAATCTTGTCCGTGACCGGATGAAATTGAATTTCCCGCATGACGGCCGTATATGAGGCGCCATCAATACTTAATTTCACCAGGTACGCATGCGGCGTGTATACCAAATCTTTCAAATCGCGCGCCACCACCGAGAAGTGCACATTTTTACCATTGTCGCCATACAGCACACACGGCACTTCACTTTCCTTACGCAGTTTTTTCAACGCCGCTTTGGTTATAGAAGTGCGGCCAACTCCTTTTAATTCAATAGTCTTCATTATACTACACAGTTAATAAGTGTTACTCAACCCCGACGAAATCGCGATCCCATCGCACCCTTAGCTAAAAGGATTTTTATCAGGAGCGCAAAGGTAGTAATTTTTTCAGACAAACAACACGAAATTATGAAATAATACTTAAATTTGCACTAAATTTAACTTTTCAACAGCATGGGCAATATAAACTGGAAATCGCTACCTTTTGGCTACCTGAAAACAGACTACAACGTACGCAGCTACTATAAAAATGGCGCATGGAGCGCCCTGGAGACCTGCGAATCCGAATCCGTTACCTTACACATGGCGGCCACGTCCCTGCACTACGGGCAAACGGCTTTCGAGGGGTTGAAAGCTTTCCGGGGGAAAGACGGCAAAATTCGCCTGTTCCGCCCCGACGAAAACGGCAAACGGCTTGCAAGTTCTGCCAAAGGTATCATGATGGAGCCCTATCCGGTGGATCTTTTTGTGGAGGCCTGCAAAAAAGCAGTCAAGCTAAATGAGCGGTTTGTGCCGCCTTACGGCGAAGGCGCTTCGCTCTACGTCCGTCCTGTACTTATCGGGACAAGTCCGCAAGTAGGGGTAAAACCGGCAGGGGAATACCTGTTCGTCATCTTTGTCACCCCCGTAGGCCCTTATTTTAAAGAGGGGTTCAATCCCATGAAAGTGCAAATTGTGCGTGATTTCGACCGCGCGGCGCCGTTAGGCACCGGTCTGTTTAAAATCGGCGGAAACTACGCTGCTTCATTGCGCGCCACCGAAAGAGGGCATGAGGAGGGGTTTAGTTCGGTACTTTTCCTCGATGCGAAAGAAAAAAAATACATTGATGAAGCAGGCCCCGCCAACTTTTTCGGCATAAAAAACAACACCTACATCACGCCGAAATCAAACTCTATCCTGCCATCCATCACGAATATGAGCCTGCGCGACATCGCCAGGGAGCTGGGGCTGAAAGTGGAACAACGTTCCATACCGGTGGAAGAGCTCGACAGTTTCGAGGAAGTGGGCGCTTGCGGCACGGCGGCGGTTATCTCGCCCATCGGCACTATTGTTGACCGCGAAACAGGAAAGGTGTATGAATACTGCAAAGACGGAAAAGCCGGCGCCATTTCCACGCAATTGTACCAGCATTATCGCGGCATTCAAGAAGGAGAAATAGCCGACCCCGCAGGATGGAACGTCGTTGTTGAATAATGCATAAAAGGTATTTCATGACCTTGTGTGCGCTCCTGTCCGGCCTTGCGGCGGGTGCGCAGGACGACAGGCCCGACGGGTTGGTTATGTTTTACAACGTAGAAAACCTGTTCGATCCCGAAGACGACCCGCACACGCAGGATAATGATTTCACCCCCTCGGGAAAAAACGCATGGACATGGACGCGGCTGGCGAAAAAGCGCAACAGCATTGCCAAAACCATTATTGCAATTGGCGAAGGTAATGCACCCGTGTTGGCAGGTTTGTGCGAAGTGGAAAATCACCTGGTGCTGAAACACCTTGTGGAGCGCACGCCCCTGTCGAAAATCGGGTATGGCATTGTGCACCACGACTCGCCCGACCCGCGGGGGATTGACGTAGCCCTGCTCTACCGCACCGACCGGTTTAAGGTGCTGCATGCCGGTTTTCACAAAGTCACCTACGGGTCGGGCAGCAGCCAAACGCGCGAAATCCTTTACGCCAAAGGGCTGTATGCCTGTTGCGACACGCTCCATGTGCTGGTAAACCACTGGCCGTCGAAATTAGGCGGCGAGAAACAATCGATGCCCCGGCGGATGGCGGCAGCGCACCGCGCCAAAAGCATCGCCGATTCTATTCTGCAGGCCTCCCCTGCCGCCAACATCATCCTCATGGGCGACTTCAACGACACACCGGAGAGCGTGCCGCTTGCCAAAGGCCTGCAAGCCCTGCCGCCACACGGCAACCCTTCGGCCGACAGCCTGTACAACCTCATGCTGCCGCTCGCCGAACGCGGCGAGGGGTCGCTCCGGTATCGCGGCCAGTGGGAACTCATCGACCAGTTCATCGTGTCGGGGCGGCTGCTCCAGCCCGACGCCACGTTGCAGTGCCTGCCCCATGGCGTCAAGGTGTTCAAAGCGCCTTTCCTGCTCGAGGACGACGAAAAATACCTCGGCGAAAAACCTTTCCGCACATACCAGGGGCCTGTTTACAAAGGCGGCGCCAGCGACCACCTGCCGGTAGTGTTGCCGGTGCAGTTAAAAAGCCGGCCGTAACAACTATAATTTCATTTTTTTGTTGAAAAACGTATTATTTACGCTCATCATTTTTCAATGCAGCAAGTTTGGCAAGCACGCGTTCTTTCTCGGCACGTTCCCGTGCAATGATTTGCTCTCTTTCGGCGAGGAGGCGTTCTTTTTCAGCAATGATATGTTCCCTTTCAGTAATGATGCGTTCTTTCTCGGCAAGAAGCGATTCATATATTCCCTCCGTCTCAAACCGGCCTTCGTCTTTCGCCGAAGCAATCATGCTCAGATTATGGCTGCGGATATTCTCCAAATAATCATACTCCCGCCGGTCTTCCACACTGAGCCGGTCGCGCGCCAACAGTTC
>JAITIL010000061.1 GCA_031279475.1 Prevotellaceae bacterium
AACGTCAAAATACTGCCTGTTGGCGAACATTTTGAAATTACGGCCGCCATTGGCGACTGCGACGTTCAAACCGGCGAGCGGGTGTGGAGCATCAACGGCGCCGACCTCGCCGCCGCGGAACAAAGCGAACTGTTCATTGACGAAATATTCGCTTCCATTTCCGGGGATACCGCATGGATACTGGTTGGCAGCAATAAGAAGAAGCTGCGCAAAGTAACCATCCGGAAGATATAGGCGTTGCTTCAGGCAATCCCCTCCAGTCCTAATTCCTTGGTGGAGGTTTCCCGCATTTCCACTTTGCGGATTTTGCCCGAAACGGTCATCGGGAAATCATCTACAAACTTCCAGTAGCGCGGGATTTTGTAGGTGGCGATTTGGTTTTTGCAGAACCGGAGCAGTTGCTCTTCGTTGAGTTCATACCCCTCGCGGATTTTCACCCACGCCATCACCTCCTCGCCATACTTCGCGCTGGGCACGCCAATGACATACACGTCGGCCACCGCCTCGTGCGAAATGAGAAACTCCTCTATTTCGCGCGGGGAGATGTTTTCGCCGCCGCGGATGATGATGTCCTTGATACGGCCGGTGATTTTCACGTAGCCGGCGTCGTCCATCGTGGCCACGTCGCCAGAGTGCAGCCACCGTTGCTGGTCGATAATGCCGGCGGTGTCTTGCGGGTTGTCCCAGTAGCCAATCATCACCGAATAACCGCGGGTGCAAAGTTCGCCGGGCACGCCACGCGGCGCAATATCGCCTTTTTCGTCCACAATTTTTATTTCCACATGCGGGTGCACGGTGCCTACGGTGCTCACGCGCCTTTCAATATCGTCGTCGGCCATGCTTTGCGTAGACACGGGCGACGTTTCGGTCATCCCGTAACACACGGTGATTTGCGTCATGTTCATTTTCGACTGCACTTGCCGCATCGTGTCGATAGGGCAGGGGGAGCCGGCCATGATGCCTGTGCGCAGGCTCGAGAAATCATACTGGCTGAAATTGGGATGTTCCAACTGGGCAATGTACATGGTGGGGACGCCCAACAGCGACGTGCACTTCTCGGTTGTTACGGCTTTCATCACCGTTTCCGGCTCGAACGATTCGCCCACGATAACCATGCAGGCGCCGTGCGTAGTGCAGGCCATGTTGCCCAACACCATGCCGAAACAGTGGTAAAAAGGCACAGGGATGCACACGCGGTCGTTCTCGCTATAAAACATGCGCTCGCCAATGAAAAAACCGTTGTTCAAAATGTTGTGGTGCGACAGGGTGGCGCCTTTGGGATAGCCCGTGGTGCCCGACGTGTATTGGATATTCACGGCGTCGTCGAATTGCAGCGACTGCTCGCGTTCGGCCAGTTCCGCGTCGCTGATTTTTGCACTTGCCTGCAGGAGCTTGCCCCACTCCCGTTCTATGATGATGGTGCGTTTCGGATAGCGGCAAAACGGGCGTATCTGATTGAGCAAATCGATATAATCGGTTTGGCGGAAGTGGGAAGCGGCAATCAGCAAATCAATTTTTGATTGTTCGAGGGCATACCGCAGGCCGGTTGTTTTGTAGGCCGGGTTGATGTTCACCATAATAGCGCCTATGCGGGCTGTGGCATATTGCACCAGCACCCACTCATAGCGGTTGGCCGCCCAGATGCCCACCCGGTCGCCGCGTTTAACGCCGTAGCCCATGAGCCCCTTAGCCAGTTCGGTGGTCTGCGCCCAAAGTTCCTTATACGTGGCGCGGTAGTTTTGTTCAACCACAACCAGCGCTTCGCGGTCGCCGTATTTTTCAACGATTTGCCGTAAATTCTCCCCTATGGTTTCCCCTTTCAAAGGAATGTCACAGGTTCCATGACTGTAAGATAAATGTTGCATAATTTAAAAATTTGAGTGCGCAAGATAGCGGTTTTTGTGGAAAAACAGATAAAGCTAAGTGCAGCAAGGGATAAAGTTGCTGCGAATAGGGATAAATTGCCATATTTAGGGGTGAAATCCCCCTATTAGGGGCGAATAACCGTTGTCGTGGCGGATAAAGCAATGGGATTTGGAAAACAATATAAAATATTTATAATAAGCTTGTTACTGTGTTTTTAATGTAATTCCAAGGCATTGATTATTTCTTTTCCCATTTTCTTATTTAGCTGTTCTATAATATCTTGCCGCATCATAAAAAGTTGGTTTCTCACTACCGACGAATTGAGATACACGAAAAGGGTGCGGCCCTGAATATATTTTTTACGGGTATTTTTTGCCACGGTCACCCCCAGCAACTCGTCCCACAAGGCATAGATTTGGGCGTGCTGTAGCCCTTCTTCCAGTCCTTCTTCTTTAATCAGTTGGGCTATTAAATTTTTTAGGGAATTAGTGTTTTGCAATCGCATAATCGCAGTAACTTTTTATTGGTTGAAAGTCCCTCCTTCGGCCGTGAAAGTGGCATAGTTGCCGGTTAATTCCTGCACCATGCTGTTGAGGCGCACCTTATTGCTGTCGGTGAAGAAAATTTGCCCGAACGCTTCGTGGGCTACAAGCGAAATGAGTTCGTGGATGCGGCCGGCGTCGAGCTTGTCAAAAATATCGTCCAGCAACAGCAGCGGGTGAAAGCCCTTGCGTTGGTAAAGCAGGTCGAACTGGGCGAGTTTGAGCGCCAGGAGGTACGTCTTCTGTTGCCCTTGCGAGCCGGTGCGCCGCAACGGATAGCCGTCGAGGTGCATCGTCAGGTCGTCCCGGTGGATGCCTGTGGAAGTGTGTTGCAGTACTTTGTCGCGCTCAAAGTGCTGTTGCAGCAGGTCTGTTAGCAGCCCCTTGTCAAGGTCCGACCGGTAGCCGAGCGACACCTCTTCCTTATCCTTGGAAAGTTTGGTGTAAATCTTTTGGAAATAAGGTTGAAGATTTTCGACCAACTGTCTGCGCCGCTCGTAAATCAATTGCCCATACTGTCCCAGTTGTTCGTTGAGTGTGAGCAGCACGTCCATAGCGCCGGAGTTCAGCGGCGTTTTGAGTAACTTGTTGCGTTGCAGCAGAATGTGGTTGTAGCGCAACATGGCGTTCAGGTATTCCCTGTCGAATTGCGACAACAGCCCGTTCAGGTATTTACGCCGTTCTTCGCCCGACTCGTTAATGAGCGCATGGTCGGTCGGCGAAATCATCACCAGCGGGAACAGCCCGATGTGGTCGGTCAAGCGCTGGTAGACCTTATTATTATGTTTTATGACCTTTCCCCCGTCGCGCTGTACGCCACAATGTACCTGAGCGGCGCTTTCCCCCTGTTGAAAACAGCCTTGCAGCAGGAAAAACGGTTGTCCGTGCCGGATATTGGAGAGGTCGCTTCCGCCGAAATAGCTCTTGGTCATCGACAGGCAGTAAATAGCGTCGAGCAGGTTGGTTTTTCCTTCGCCGTTGTTTCCTATAATGCAGTTGATATGAGGGGAGAAGCGCAGGGTTGCCGATGCGATATTCTTAAAATCCGTGATTGAGAGTTGTTCCAAATACATGTTACAAAGATACTATTTTGACAGGTTTTACGAAATTTTTTATTATTTCATAAAAAAATAATATCTTTGCATCTTTATTAATTATCTGTGAATTTATGGCAAGTCTTGATCAGCAAAAAGATGTTGGGGAAAAAGTGGGAACAGTTTTGAGCAGTACCGAACAGTTTTTGGAGAAATATAAAAATTACCTTATTTATGGCGTGGTGGCAATATTGCTTGTAACGGTGATGTATTTCGGATACAAACAACTTTATTTGCAGCCTTTGCAGGAAGAAGCGCAGGGGCAGATGTATGTCGCCGAACAATATTTCCGTATGGATTCCTTGTCGCTGGCGTTGCATGGCGACGGCAATAACTTGGGGTTTCTTCAGATTATTGAAGAGTATGGTAACAAAGCCGGCGACGTGGTTTATTTTTATGCCGGTCTTTGCCAGTATCATTTGGGTGATTATGAGGGTGCAATCGGAAATTTGAGGAATTTTGAGGTGGGGGATGAAATCCTTGCGGCGCGGGCGCTATGCTGCATTGGCGACGCCTACGTGGCGCTGGAAAATTATACCACCGCCATTGATTATTTCCTGAAAGCGGCGAATTATCGCGATAATGCGTATTCTGCAAGGTATTTGCTGCGGGCGGGATTGGTGTACGAAACGTTAAACAAGCCGGCCGAAGCCATGGATGTATACCAGCGCATCAAAAACCATTACGGGCAAACAACCGAAGGTCGTGAAGTAGATAAGTATATCGGTCGCATCAACTCAACGTTATAAGGTTTATGGGACGTGCCTTTGAGTTTCGTAAAGAGCGGAAATTTAAGCGTTGGGGGAACATGTCGCGCGTGTTTACCCGCTTGGGAAAAGAATTGACCATGGCGGCTAAAACCGGCGGCCCCGACCCTGACAATAACCCCCGTTTGCGGGCGATTATCCAAAACGCCCGGGCCGAGAACATGCCCAAAGACAACATTGAGCGGGCTATCAAGCGGGCGGTGGAAAAAGACCAGGGCGATTATAAGGAAGTGGTGTATGAGGGCTATGGCCCGCACGGCGTCGCTTTCCTGATTGAAACGGCTACCGATAATCCTACCCGCACGGTGGCCAACATACGCAGTTATTTCAATAAACATGGCGGCTCGCTGGGCACCTCGGGCAGTGTGGAGTTTATGTTCGACCGCAAGTGCGTGTTCAAGGTGAAAGCAAAGGAAGGACTGAGCCTCGACGAGTTGGAATTGGAACTGATTGATTTTGGCGTGGAGGAAGTGTTTGCCGAAGGGGAGGAGATCATGATTTACGGCGCGTTTGAAGCCTATGGCGCTATTCAAAAATATATCGAGGAACACGGCTTGGAGTTGGTGAGCGGCGGTTTTGAGCGTATCCCCACGGTGGAGTTGAAAGCGCTTGACGCCGGCCAAAAAGCCGAACTGGAAAAACTAATCGAGAAATTCGAGGAAGACGATGATGTACAAAATGTATATCATACGATGAATTAGGGACAGCCGCTCGCATAGCCTCCACGCTTTGGCTAATGCGGTGAATGGGAACAAAGGCGTCTTCAAAATGAAGACGTGGGGGTTCTTTTTTTTACTTAAGGGTTACTGTAGGGACTAAGATGTTAAGTGACTAAGTGACTAAAAAGTATATTGATTTTCTTAATCACCTAATCACTTAATCGCTTAAATCACCTGCCACCCTACGGAATCATTACTTCCAAAGGCTCGGTATAGTTGTACCGCCGTATTGATGCTGTTTCATAGTTTATTCTGGCTGCGGCGCGTACGAACACCTTCCGTCCTGAAGGAATAGTACCTATGGATTGAATGGTAACCGGTTGCCCCAACGAGGCATTAAACGTGCTGCCGACATATTCTATTTTACCCGACCAGCGCTCGTCCCGTGCGCGATAGCCCACACTTGATGAGTAACTAACGAACAATTGTATGTCGGTTACATTAAAGAAACTGGCTTCATAGTTTCCCATGGGCTCGATTTTGGCGCGGAAGTCCGTTTCCGACACCGCGCGCGTAACCTTGACCCGTGCGGTGATTTTACCGTTGCTTACGGTCGGCAAATCCACCCATTCCACTTTAAGGAACGGCTGCACTTCAAATTTCACTTGCGTGACGCCGCTTATTTCCATCGTTTTTGTATCATCGGCAATGGGAACGCCATTGGTGTTTTCACGCAGCAGGGGAATGAACGGCCCATCGATGCGGATATTGTAATTACCCTTAAACAACTTGGTGTTTTGGAACGTGCCGTCGGGCATACAGTAGAAATCGGGGTTGTGCGTAGGCGTTTCTATGCCTGTCCAGCTGAGTTCGGTGAGCCTGACGCGGATGCCTTCGCCGCTCTGGTCGGTCAGCACACGTTCACCCGTAGCCACATCCACCACTTCGCCCTGCAAGGTTTCGGCGGGCTCGTCGTAGTTGTCTAATTTAAACAAATCGCACGAACTGAACGAAAGCAGGGCGCCCAGTAAAATATAGCATAATGTTGGTGTCTTTTTCATAATTATAAATTCTTAGTTCTTAGTTCTTAACTCTTAGTTCTTAGTTCTACCTATTGGGTTGCTGGTCAATAAGTGGGCTCTTTGTTACTTCGTCGTTCGGGATGGCAAAATAGTAATCGACAGGGTTATACTCAAATGTCCATTGCGCCACCCATTGGAAGCGGGCGTCGAAGAAATACTTCTTGGCTTGCGTGGAATAAAACGGGTACAGTCCGCGAAAACGGTAGCGAGAACTGCTGCTAAAAATGCTTTTATCTCTCGTTTCACCCCAAAAGCCGTCGCGTCCTTCGTCGTGTTGCACCCGCCAGCGGCGCAGATCCCATAGCGTTTTGTATTCAAAGGCCAACTCTTTGCGCCGTTCCTTGCGCACGATGTCGCGGCTGTTCAAGTCACTTGCAAGCTTGGCGGCCAACTGGGTAGCGCCTGCCCTTTCCTGAATGGCTTTAATGGCGTCGGTGGCTACTTGCAGCATGTCATCGCCGGTGGGCGAGGGCTCGCCGGCCAGCGCCAATTCCACCGCTGCTTCTGCCGCATTGAGCAGCACTTCGGCATAGCGCATCAAAATAAAAGGTTGCGCCGACTTTGCTTCACCCTCCAAAGCGGAAGGATCGGGATTGAGCCACTTGCGGCCATACAATCCCGTGATACAAGTTTCTCCAAAACCATAAACAGGGCCATTCGCACCGGCGGCATTCATTTTAGAACCATCCGTTAAGGTCACTATTGTCTGGTCGTTCCCGTAATTGGAACTCAGGTACAATGTTGGTGGCGTTGTTTTGGCAATATCCAAGTGCTGATAAAGCGTTCCGGCGTTGGCATACGAATAGTTGTTAAACAGCGGGTTAATCGGCAGGGCGCCTGTATAAACGCCAGCGCGGATTTCGATTTCCCTGTTTCTGAACAGGTCGCCCGGGAAAATGACATTAGCGCGCAAACGCGGCTCTGCATTCTCAAAAAATTTCAGCGGCGTGTCATACAGTTCATAGTAACCCTCAGTATTCGAGTTGCCGGTAGTCACTTTAATGGTGCCGTTGGGATAGCGGGGAAATCCTTCGAAGAGTTCCAGGAAGTCAAGCGAAGGACAAGTACCCGAACTGAGCGGCGAAGAGAATATGTACGGAAGATTGTAGCCATCGAATCCATGTGTTGAAGTAGGATACTCGTATTCTTTGACGAGAATATTTTCGGTACTGGTGAGGTCGCTGAACATGTCCACCATATTTTGGTATTGCGCCTCGCGGTCGGTGGCCGACCACTTCTTCATGTAGAGCGAATAGCCGCCTTCGGTCATCACGGTGCGCGCCGCCTTGTAGGCTTCCGCAAAGTACTTTTTAGAAGCCGTTTCCCAGCGGTCTGCAGCAAAACCTATGACGCGCACGCCGTTTTTTTGCCCAAAGCCGGTGAGCTTCCCTGTTACCGTTTCATTATATTTGGCTACGCTGCCGGCATAGAGCATGGCTTCCGACTTCCAGGCCAATGCCACAAATTTATTGGCATAACCGCGCTTGAGACTTTCCGGTTTCAACAATTCGGCGGCTTTGTCAAAGTCGGCAAGGATTTGGTCCCAGGTTTCCTCTTCGCTTGCACGCGACACTTCCAATTGGTCTTTTTCAGCGGGGTATTCAATTACTTTTGTTACCAGCGGCGCGCCGCCATAACGTTTGGCCAAAGCATAGAATACAAAAGCACGCACAAAGTAGGCTTCACCCAAAAAATGGTTATAGGTCGCTTCCTGAAATTCGTCCCGGTATTCCGGCAGCGTTTCCAACAAATGGTTGGCGTCGCGTAGCAGCGTGAATGCGCTACCCCAGTATGGCTCACTTTCACCGGTAAACGCCTTGCATATATCGTTGCGGTGGAGCGCTTCGCCGGTGCCTTCTACCCCTATGGAAACCAGCCACGAGTTATTAAAACCACGCCATGCACCATATTTAAATTCTTCAAATGGCATGTTGCTATACATCCGCGCCATGTAAATTTCCATACCACTTTCGTTCGATAAAAGGTCGTTGTCGGTAACGATACCTTTCGGCGGGATGTCCAAATCTTCACAAGCGGCGCAAAACATTAAACCGAATAGTGATAATATAATTATTTTTTTCATATACGCATTATTTATAATAATTCATAATTAAAATGAGAGGTTTAATCCCACCGAATAGGTTTTGTTGAGCGGGTAGAGCCTGCCCAATTCATCATCGGGGTGTTCGGGATCTACAAATTTCACGCCGGTAATAGTGAAAAGGTTGTAGGTGTTGACAAACACACGCAAGCCCACGGTCGACAGCGCCTTTATTTTAGGTAGCGTGTAGCCCAGTTCAAGGCTTTTGAGCCGCAGGTAGGCGGTGCTCACACGATTGAACGTTGAGTTAATATCCGGATAGTGTCCGGTGTAGCCATAGTAGCCGCTCACCCATTGTGTGGCGGGGTCGTAAGGGTCGGCCAGCGGGTCAACCGGATGCCAGCGGTCGAGATACTGTACCAGGACGCCGCCGCCGCTACCGATATTGCCCCATATCGAATACAAGGGCTCCTGATATTGCATGGAGCCCAGTGCAGATCCTTGAAAGAGAATATTCAGGTCAAAATTTTTGTAGGCCACATCAAGGTTTAAACTGAAATTGAGCCACGGGGTTTGATCAAAAGCGAAAGGATGTGCATCCAAACCGTTAATTTCGCCGTCGCCGTTCCAGTCTTCATACTTATAGTCGCCGGGCAGCACGTTGCGTTCGTGGTAAAGCGGATACGACCAAATATCTTCCCATGAGGTAAAGCGTCCGGCGCCCACATAGCCAAACTGCCTTCCCTGGTAACGGTTGTTGAGGTTGTCGTTGCGCCACTGGTCGTAGGAATTGCCCCAGGGGCCTTTTTCCGAGGCGTGCAGGTACATTTGGCGGGTAATGGCGCCAATGGCTTTTACCTTGTAGGTTACATCACCGATTTTGTTCCGGTGCGTCAATTCAAGGTCGATGCCGAAATGGCGGTCGCTGTCAAGGTTTTCGCGCGGCGCGGTAGCGCCTACCACAGTGGGGAGGTCACCGGTATTACGTGCAAATATTCCTTCGCGGCGGCGGTCAAAGTAATCGAACGAGAAGCCGAACAGGCCGTTCCACGCTTCAAAGTCCACACCGATATCAAACGTGCGTGAGGTAAACCACGTAATACCTTCGTTTGGCAGTGCCAGCGTGGCGACGCCATACACAAAGCGGTTGTCAAATACGTAACCGGGCGCATAGCTGCCGAAATATCCGCCACTTGCATTTTCGCCGGTAGCGGGATAGACATAACCCGACGCCCAATCATATTCCAGGCTGCCGTCATCGCCCAATACCCCGTAGGAGGCGCGGATTTTCAGCTGGTCGATGAATGACAGGGCGGAGATGGACTTGAAGAACGGCTCTTCCGATACGCGCCAGCCTGCCGACGCCGAGGGAAAGAAGCCCCACTGGTGGCCGGAAGCAAATTTCGACGAACCGTCATAGCGGAATTGCACTTCGGCGATGTAACGGCTGGCATACGCATAATTTATCCTGCCTATTAACGCGGAATTGGCCAGTTCATATACATTATTCAGGTTACTGGACATGCCGCCAAGCTGGTCTTCATCTACACCCGCAAACAGGTAATCGGTGGCAAATGCCAGGTTGCGCTGGGCATAGAAGTTGTCGCCATCGCGCTTTTGGATTTCCCAGCCTGCCAATCCGCTCACTTTATGATTGCCGAAAGCGCGGTCGTAGTTGAGCACAAACTGGCTCAACACTTGTTGCTTGCTGTACATGTCGCGCCTCAGTGCGCTTGGCGAGCTTAGGGCGTACAATTTTTGATCATACACCTGCGTTAGCGGATTATAGGCATACTGGTAATATTCCTTACGGAACACCTTGCTGTCGTCCATCCGGTAGTCGAAGCTGAACAGCGCTTTGGCCGACAGTCCCTGTAGAAGCGGGGTAATGCTTCCGAAGTCGTAGTTCAACGTAGCCGACGATTGGAAAAATTTTTTATCATATCGCTTGTAACCCGATACATCGGCCGTCATTTTGGCCACTGTATTTTCTTCCAGGCTAAGCCCCTCGTAATTAAGCATGGTTTGTTCGGGGTCGGCGTAAGCCGGATAGAGCACGCCTTGCCGCCATAAATTGCGGATAATGTCGGCTGCACTGGAATAGGGGTTGTTGACCTGGTCGAGAACGCCGTTCAGGTTGAGGTCGAACGTAAGTCCCTTGGCTATGCGGGTGGAAATGTTGGAACGCAGGTTGGTTTTGTTGTAATTCAAATCGCCCGATTTGAAAAAACCCTCCTGGAAGACATAGCCCAAACTGATGTAGTATTGCGTCCGTTCGTTGCCGCCCGATATGCTTACATCATGTTGTGTTTGCGGCGAAAAGTCGGAAAACACCAGTGAATTCCAGTCGGTGACACGTTGTGTGCCGTTGCGGTAGGCTTCAAAAGCATTCGGCCCGTATACGATACTGCCGCCATCCACTTTGTTCATGTTCATCTCGTTGTAGATGGTCATGGTCTCAAAGGCGTCGGCCAGCACCGGCATGCCCGAAGGCTGCTGCAACGTAAACGAGCCGGTGTAGGACACTTTCGTTTTTCCTTCCGTGTTCCCTCTCCTGGTGGTTACGAGCAACACGCCGTTGGCGGCGCGTACGCCATAGATGGCTGCCGAAGCGTCTTTGAGCACCGACACATCTTCGATATCATTCGGGCTAATCCGCTGGAATTCACCTATAGTACGTGGCACTCCATCGATAACTACCAATGGAGAGCCAAAGCCGCGGATATCGAAATTGTTGTTAAACGTACCCGGTTCGGCGCTTTTTTGCCATACGCGCACACCGGCAATTTTCCCGGTGAGCATATTCTGTACGTTCTCGTTCTTTGTCTGTATTACTTCGGCGCCTTTTATGCCCGCCACTGCGCCGGTGAGCGTCACTTTCTGCTGTGTGCCGTAGCCCACTACCACCACTTCGTCGAGCAGCCGCTCGCTAAGCGCCAGCGCCACGTTGATGCGGGTACGCCCGTCCACCGGCTCTTCCCTGTCGGCAAAGCCAATGAATGAAAACACAAGCGTAGCGCCGGCCGGCGTATTGATAAAATAACTGCCGTTCTGGTCGGTCAGCGCAGCGGTTGTAGCGCCTTTGACGGTTACCGTAACGCCGATAAGCGGCTCATTATTGTCGTCGGTCACCGTACCCGAAACCGTTATGGACTGTGCCCACAACGACAACGGCAGCAACACGGCGCATAGCGCCATGATACCTGTGTGTAACAGGTTATTTATCCCGACTCCTTGTTTTTTTAGCATAATATTCCTCCTATTTCATTAATTTTTAGATTAAGGTTACTTTCCCAATTCATACTGTGCCAATACGGCATATTCCGCTGCAAAAGTAAAAGTGAACATGCCTTCCAAATTGTTATTTTCATTCCCGCTACGGCTCCATCCCAATAATAAATTAGTGGGCAAAAACCCTTTATAAAAGAAATTGCTGTACGCATAATCAAGGTTTTGCTGGAAACTGTTGATGCATACAGCCACATTTTTATAAGTGGGGTACACATCCAGATAGCCGCGCAGCAATACGCCGTTGAAGCAATTGTTGAAGCCGGAGATATCGTACGTATAATAGCCGGCCACGGTAGCGCCAAGTTTGGCAAAATAGCTAAAACTGTTATCCGACAATTTTTTCGCATCGACAAGATAGCTGGCAGTACTTGTAACACGGTACAAGTCGGCGGCGCCGGAGATCATGGCGCCGCTATTGTAAGAATAGGCGGGGCCGACACGGTGGGGGCAATCGATACCCTGTCGATAGGTCACCCCGTCGATAACTTCCGTAGCCACAGGATCTGGCGTGCATCCCCCAATCAGATCGTCGTACACGCCATCGGCGCGCAACAGGTATTGCTTTAGCCAGGCATATATTTTCCCGGAAAAATCCAGATAGTGGTCAGCCTTCTTTCTCCTTTGCATGCGGCGTGTTTTCTTGTCGTTAGCGTCAATATAACGGTACTCAATCTCATCGTCCTTTCCTTTGTAAATCTCGTGCAACCACACCAATGGGCTTACTATTGAGCCATTGCTGCAGGAGTGTTTGCTCACATAACCCGGCCCCCAAGTGATGCCTCCCCGCTCGTTGCCGCTGGCGTCGCGTGTGCAGTCCCAGCCGTCGAGCACATATTCGGTGAGGTATTCCGCCTTATCCAGATAGGCCTTTTCTCCGGTGATTTTGTAGGATCTCACCAATTCGCGTATTACCCACTGCTGGTCGTCATACACGTTGTATATACCCTCTACCCTTGCAGCGCCTTTAGACTCGGCGCGGTCCACGCCGTGCACCGACCATTGCCTGGTTTGCGTATAAGAAGTGTGGGTAAACGTACCCAGGTAATAATCTGCATTGTCGTAAAGCCTGGCCAGCAGGTCCACATAGCGGGCGAAGTGGGCGTTGTACAATTCAGGCTTCCCGTGCTCCTTACAGGCGTTGAGGGCATGCAGGATGGTATTTACCGCTTCGATAGCGGAGGTGTACATCCATATACTGCCTTTTTCCGTGGAACGGACGCCGGTATAGGGATTGTAGAAGCGCGCCATAGCCATACCGCTGCCCGTAAAATGAGCCGTCATCGCACTATCGGCAATTTGCATGGCGCGAACCAGGTTTTGCTCGGAAAGTGTTCCGGATTCGGGAACAACCGGATCCGGAACATTTTTATTATTTGTGTCTTCTTTCGATGTCCCACACATTACAAACAAGCAACAACTCGTAAATACCAATAATTTTTTCATTTTCATTTTCATTTTTGATTTTTTAATACTATTACTTTTTCCAAGGTTGCTTGAAAGTTTGTTTTTACGGTTATTCCATATTAATGCTAAAAAGCGACATTTTGTTTTCACCGGTATTGGCTGCGCCGTTATATACACCCAGGCACAACACTACATTACTGCCAATAAATGACGACAAGTCGTATGCGAACGATGCGTAAGATGCAGGATCTCCACCTCCACCGGTTTCGTGTATAAACTTCCAGCAACCATTTTCAGCGGCTACGGCGTTTGATGCAGGATACGATGAGGGTTGGATGTGGGTTACCGCACCTGCTTCGGTAATGGCAGTTAATTTAAAGAAGGTATAATTATCGGAACTAAAATTACGTGTCTTTAGTTCCAGTTGGTCATTATCGGCGGTAATAGCAAACTTGGCGGCGAAATAAGTTTCCGGCACAATAGTACTCACATTAGCCGTATGGTTTGTTTTGATAATATACCCTTCTCCAGGAAACGGTTCCGGATCTTTATTTACAGGAACAATGAACCAGTTTGTAGCCAAATGGTTGACGGTTCTCCACGAGCGGTAACCATCGATATAATTGTCGCGATTGCCACTTGTCGGACTAATGCCTGTAAATGATTTATTCGGATTTACCATCATGGAACGTAGCATTTCCCGGGTCATGTGCCAACCTTCCAATCCTGCGACTTCCGTACCGGATAGCCAGCTCCCACCCTCTGCTTTTTGAGACGCGAAAGCAATACGGCGCAACACGAGTTGTTTCCAATAGTCGCCTGTTTGTGCACGGTAAACACCTATGGCTATAATTACTTCTTTATCCACATACGCGCTCAGGTCAAAGTCGTAATCGGCATAATTGTCGGAGCCGTGCGTTTTGTTGTCGCCTACCTTTACAGCTACAGGATCGGCCTCCGACAAATCAATTACCTGAACGCCGAAATGCGCAGGAGCAGCATCGTCGGCATGATGCGTGCGTATCCGCAGGGTAAGAATTTTGTTGTCGGCAATAATTTTTTTGCTGCCAACAACATAAGAGTCGAATACATTTAAGTCGGCAGGATTGCTCTGGTCCGCTTCGTCGTTGCGGATACGCAAGGTCGAACCTTCGTTTTGTTCTTCAAAGTTGCCCCAGAAATCAAGGGCACCCATATAGTTGGTGCTCCAATCCCAACGTGGAGTAACGTCGCCATTGCGCCCGCCCTTGTATTCATCGAAATACCATTTGTCAGCGCCGGCAAGGTCTTCGGCGGTTTTACCGCGAAGCAGTTCTTGTCCACCCATCGTTATAGTCGCCAAGTCTGCTACATCATTCACAAAATCGTGCCGCGACACTTGCCTGGTAACCGTGGCGTAATTGGCCTTGGTAAATTCCACCGTGTAATCGTCTGCAATCAGGTTTTCAATAGCAAACGCACCGTCAGCACCGGTGGTTACCGAGCCGGCAGGACCTATGCTTACAGCCACACCCGCAAGGGGTGCATTGCTGTTTTTAGCGTCCGTAACAACACCAACAATTCTGCAGGAAGCGTTTTGCATACTCGCATTTACAGTAGCCACCCTGTTCGCATCAAATTTATTTGCCGCTACCGTAACACTAATGGTTAGCCAGCCAGCTTTGGAAAAGGATACGGCATGGCTTTCCAACGTAACATTGGTAACGGTATATTTTCCGTCGCTGCCGGTGGTAGTGGGTTCATCCATTCCCGACACAGTTACGGTAACGTCTGGGATAGGCGTCCCGGTATCCACGTCAGTCACGGTACCGGTAATGGTGCCCATGTCGTTTCCTGCTGGATTTTCCTCATCGTTGCAGGAAATCATCATTGTCATTGTGCTGCCAAGCAGCGCGGCGAACGCCAAAGTTCGCAAAAAATTAGTTAGTTTCATAGTTGTTATGAATAAAGTTATTATGTTAGACTTAAAACAATTTAACCGATTAAATTTAAATATATTACCGATACGTTTATTTTTCTTATAATATTTTTTTATACCACCCTATAAACCTTCCTTTGATTTTGCTTTGACCTTCAATGTCAAACCAAATCAATTGTTAATCAATAAGAAACAGTTACAATGGTGATGAATTAAGGGATGAATTTTAGTGGAAAAAGCGTCTTCTAATAAATGTAAGTTAAATATTCACAATGATTTTTGCAAATATTTGTGAGGGAAGAAAAAGGGGAAGAAAAAATATTTTCAAAAAAAACGTAAAAACTATAGTGGTGAATTGCAATATATTACTATTTTTGTTTAAAAATTTTTTATTAAATTTTTGTTATTATATTATTTTTTTCCTACAATTGCAGTGTCAAATTTTTAGAGAAATTTGACATTGAAGGACAAATCAAAAAAAACGCTGCCACGAGGTGTTTTATTTGTCTTTATGTAGTTGTGTACCAGTTTTGTATACATTCATTTGGGATATCGCCTCCAGGCAGGCGGAAGTAGCGTTTTACGGCAGCGCCGGCGTGATGCTTATACAATTCTTTTGTAACCGGTGTGGCCAAACGAAGCATAATTTCCCCAAAGGTAACTACTTTTTTCATGTTTATTCTCTATTCCTGTAATTTGTCCGCTGTAATGAATTCATCGCGGCTGCCATGTAGCCCATCGCGTAAGCCATGCCGGCGTGCCAGGGCGCGTCGCAAGTCATTTGGGGCGTATGATCGGGAATAAGTGTCCCGTTGAAGTTGTTTCCCTTTAATATTCTCAAAACCCTTATCATGTCAATATCACCCTCGTCTATAAATACCTCCCTGTAATGCGGCGCTTTTCCAACAATGTTCCTGAAATGAATATAGGCTATTTTATCCTGTTTACTGTATTCGTTTACGGCGTCGTATACGTCGCCTTCCGTCATCTCGGCTACCGAGCCGAGGCAGAACTCCAATTTGTTTGCCAGACTGGGTTTCGCGTCAATCAGCCTTTGGTACATATACGGCTGATACACCAGCCTGGGCGTATCCCGCACATACGGCACAGGCGGATCATCGGGATGTGCAGCCAAAGTCACGCCTGCTTTTTCTGCCACAGGTATAATTTCATCTATAAAATATTGAAACCTGCGCCACAGTTCTTCATGATTTATCCGGGCTATTTTTCCTTTCGGGGCATCCTTGTCGTACGCCATATTCCATACCATGCCATTGGGCACAGGCGTCGTATCCACGCCATCCATACCTGCCGAAACAGCCTGCCCCCTGGCAAATTCCCCCTCTATGCGCGACGACACCCCTGCTATGGAAAAATTATATCCGAATACCGGAATGCCCGCCTCGCCCACATTTTTGACCAGTTGTTTGATATTGCCCATTTGTTCCTTTTTGCGGGGGCCGTCAAGCAAAATATCATACCACATGGATGGATCGAAATTCTCTATGGCCTCCAGCTCCAATCCGTAAGAGTGAATTTCAGTCTTCAGGCGTTTCAGGTATTCGGCGCTCCATATCTCCCCTTCACCGGCGTCGCCCCATCCGGCGGCGTCGCCGACAGGTTGGTTGGGATTATCCTTATTGTTCTTTTCCGTTCCGAAATAATCAACAAGGTGTATGACCAGATGGGTAGCGCCACACTGTTTTGCGAACTTATAGTGCGCTGCATTAAGCATGTGTTTATATAATCCGAAACCTAATTTCATTCCTGCAATTTTTATTTATTTACCGTCAATTTCTATCGAATAATCAGATAACATTTTATACCCGTCTGCGGTTATCAATATATTATTTTCTATTCTTACCCCTGCGTGTTGTTCAGGGATATAAATGCCAGGCTCTACAGTGAGCGTCATTCCCTGGGACAGGATAAGGTTGCTGTCCGGGCTGAACCCTTGCCCCGGATCATGATACCTGAATCCGACATGGTGCCCCAAAGCATGATTGAAGCGGGAACCATAACCTTTTCGGGAAATAAACTCACGTACCTTGCCGTCAACCGTTTTTGCTTCTACGTCGGGTTTAATCAAATCCAGCGCCAGCAAATGCGCTTCTTTCACCACATCATAAATCTTTTGCTGAGGCGCCGGGATATGTGCTACACGCCCCGTACGTGTGACGTCGCACCAGTATCCATTGACGCATACCGCCATTTCTATCATTACCAAATCGCCTTTGTCTATTTTCTTTCCCGTGTTTCGCGCATACCTGTCTCCATACGATGAATTTATTCCCGACATGATATAAGCCCATGCTTTTGCATACCTTATAGCCTCTTTGCCCGTTTGGGATTGAACGGCTGTTTCCACCGCGCAGGCAACTTCAACTTCTGTTTTTCCCTGAATCAGGTTATCGTAGAATGTTTGTATGCCGATGTGTCCTATCTTATTGGCCAACGTGATATGTGCTGTTTCCGAAGTTGTCTTATACAGAAACAACCCCAATATATCATCGGTGACGTCTGTATATCCTCCTTTGGCAAGGCGCTTCAACTTTGCGGTAAAATTCAATGGCATTGGAATCCACTCGGCCGATATCGCAGGCAACGAAGACCGGCTCGACGCTTCGACAAAAGAAATGGGTTTATCTTCTATACCTGATTCTACTAAATCGGCTTCAATCGCTTTGTACA
>JAITIL010000059.1 GCA_031279475.1 Prevotellaceae bacterium
CTGGAAAAGCTAAAGCCACGCCCGATTGTCAAACCGGGATGGCGTGCGCGCGAGCATCACCACCAAACGCGGGGGGGGAATTTTGAAGTGAGGAATGTGCGCACGGCCTCTTATGATAAATTGGCGTCGCGCACGCTGGGCTTGGTGAATGAAAACGGCGTGTCGGTGGGTGTGGAAGGCGCTTTTGATTATGCACTGAAAGGGACGCCGGGAAAACGGCTACTGCGCCGGATTTCAAACGGCGAGTGGGTGCCGGTGAACAGCATGAGCGATGTGGCGCCGCGCAACGGTTGTGATGTGGTTACCACACTCGACGTAGATATACAGGACGCCGCCGAAACCGCTTTGCGCGACCAGCTTAGAAAAGCGCCAGAGTTTGAGGCCGGGACGGCTATTATTATGGAAGTGGAAACAGGGGAAATCCGCGCCATCGCCAACATGAAACGCATGCCCGACGGCAGCTACGCCGAGGCTTTTAATTATGCCATAGCCCAGGCTGCCGAGCCGGGCTCTACGTTTAAGCTGGCTACGCTTATTGCCCTGCTCGAAGACGGGCTGGTGGACATGCACGACAAAGTGAATACTGAAAACGGGCGCTGGGCCTACAGGGGACACTCGTTTAAGGACGTCTCCAATGAAGGCTATGGCGTTATTCCGCTACAGGAAGTATTTGAAAAATCGTCGAACGTGGGTTTCGCCAAGTTGGCGGTTAATCATTATCTCGGCAAAGAACGGCAATATATCGACAAGCTCTATGCCATGAAATTGAATACCAAACTTGGTTTGCAAATTTCGGGTGAAGCGTCGCCGCAAATACGGTATGTGAACGACAGGTTGTGGTCGGGGCTCTCGCTGCCCATGATGTCGATGGGGTATGAGGTGCTGCTTACACCTATTATGTCGCTTACTTTCTACAACGCGGTGGCCAACAACGGACGCATGGTGAAGCCGAAATTCGTGTCGGAGTTGCGGCAAGGCGGGGAACTCAAACAGCGTTTTCCCACCGAAGTGATCAGCACGTCGATTTGTTCGCACGCTACGTTGGAAAAGGTGCACCAAGCGTTACGCGGTGTAGTGGAAAAAGGAACCGCCAGGAATATTCGCGACGAACGGTATAAAATTGCGGGAAAAACCGGCACGTCGCGCATTGCATTTGCGGGGGATGGCTATGACATGAACGGTTTTAAGAAGCATCAGGCGTCGTTTGCGGGCTTCTTCCCGGCCGAAAAGCCGGTGTATTCGGGCGTCGTGGTGTTATATACGGAGCAAACAAAAAGCAACTTCTATGGCGGGAACTGGGCGGCTCCGGTGTTTAAACAAATTGCCGACAAGATATATGCGTCGCATTCCGAATGGGAGGAAGCGCTACAGCCAAAGCCTTCCGACACCATGTTGGCCGACCTGATTGAAGAGAATATGCAAGCGCCTGTTCTGAAAAAACCGAACGGCAAAAAACTTCCCTCTGTGGTGGGAAAGACGTTGAAAGAGGCGTTATTCCTGTTGGAAAATCAAGGATTGAACGTGGTCTTTTCCGGTTCGGGGCGCGTGGTGAAACAATCATTGCCGGCAGGAGCGCCTGTCGTGAAAGGGCAGGCGATAACGTTAGAGTTAAGATAAAAGATATTAGACAAAAGATGAATTTACGCCACCTCATAGCTGCTGTAAACCCTGCGAAAATAAAGGGGAGGACGGACTGTGAAATTACGTCGCTGGAATTTGATTCGCGCCAGGTAATGCCGGGGCAACTCTTTTTTGCATTGAAAGGCGAGGCCGCCGACGGGCATGATTTCATTCCCGACGTGGTGGCGAAAGGCGCGGCAGCGGTGGTATGCGAACATCTTCCCGCATCCTGCGATGAAAAAGTGTGCTACATCGAAGTGCCCGACAGCCATTACGCCATGGGGCTTATGGCCGCCGAATTTTACGGCCATCCCTCAAAACAATTGACGTTGGTGGGCGTCACCGGCACCAATGGGAAAACCACTACGGCGACCTTGCTCTATCGCCTGTTCCGCGCGTTAGGACATAAGGTGGGATTGCTTTCCACCGTGGTTAATTATATTGACGACAAAGTGGTGAAGGCCGACCGCACGACGCCCGACGCCTTGCAAATACAGCAGTTGATGGCCGACATGGTGAAAGCCGGTTGCACGTATTGCTTTATGGAAGTGAGTTCGCACGCCGTAATACAACACCGCATTGCCGGCTTGGAGTTCGACGGGGCGCTGTTTTCAAATATCACGCACGACCATCTCGACTATCATAAAACATTTGAGGCTTACATAAAGGCGAAGAAAATGTTTTTTGATGCACTCCCCGCCTCGGCTTTTGCCTTGATAAACCTCGACGACCGCAACGGCCGCACGATGGTGCAAAACACAAAAGCAAAAGTAAAAACTTATTCGTTGCACACGTTGGCCGATTTTCACTGCCGCATCATTGAAAACTCCTTTGAAGGGATGCAGCTTAATGTGGATGGCGTGGAAGTTTGGGCGCGTTTTACCGGGCGGTTTAATGCCTGCAACCTGTTGCTGGCGTATGCTGCGGCGCAGTTGTTGGGCGTCGATAGAAATGAAACGTTGCGGTTGCTCAGCATCATGGAGCCGGTGAGCGGCCGCTTTGAGGTGGTACAGGGAAAGAATAATATCACCGCCATTATTGACTACGCCCACACGCCCGACGCTTTGCAGAACGTGATAGATACGATTAACGATATCCGGCACGACGAGCAGCGCCTGATTACTGTAGTGGGTTGCGGCGGCAACCGCGACAAGACCAAACGTCCGGTGATGGCGCGTATTGCCGTTGGCGGCAGCGATAAAGTGGTGTTTACGTCCGACAATCCGCGCAATGAAGACCCCAATGCTATCCTTGACGACATGTATGCGGGGCTCTCGGCCAGCGAGTCGGCGCGGGCTATCCGCATTGCCGACCGTCGCGAAGCCATCAACACGGCCATTCACCTGTCGCGCCCCGGCGATATTATACTTATTGCGGGGAAAGGCCATGAAACATACCAGGAAGTTAAAGGAGTACGAACACATTTTGATGATAAGGAAGTTTTTCTATGCTGTATCACCTGTTTGAATATTTGAATAAAGGCCTGATTGATTTTCCGGGGTCGGGACTGTTTCGCTACCTGTCGTTTCGAGCAGCGTTGGCCACGTTGTTTTCTCTTTTGATTGCCTGGATTTTTGGGAAATATATCATCCGCTTTTTGCAGCGGAAACAAATAGGTGAAGAAATACGCAATCTCGGCCTCGAAGGCCAGCTGGCGAAGAAAGGCACACCCGCCATGGGCGGCATTATCATCCTGTTGTCTATCATGGTGCCGGTGCTGTTGTTTTGCAATTTGCTAAACGTGTACGTGCAACTTATGATTATTTCCACCGTATGGATTGGCTGCATTGGTTTCTTGGACGACTACATCAAAGTATTCCGCAAAAATAAAGACGGGCTGCATGGTCGTTTTAAAATTATCGGACAAGTGGTGTTAGGGCTCATCGTGGCTTCCACCATGTACTTTTGCGACGATGTGGTCATCCAGGAGCGGGTGGAGAAAAACACGCCTGACGCACAAACCGAAGTGCTGGATGCTGCCGGACAAAAGACGGTGTATATTTCTGAAAGCAAAACAACCAAAACAACCAAAACAACCATTCCGTTTGTAAAGGAAAACGAATTTGACTACCAATGGCTGTCGCCTGTGCCCGGCGAATATTCAGGCATTGCCGGATGGCTTATCTATGCGCTGGCGGTGATATTTATTATTGTGGCGGTGTCGAACGGCGCCAATCTCACCGACGGCATGGACGGCCTGTTGCCGGGCGTTTCCATCATTATAGGTGTGGTGTTGGGCGTGTTCGCCTATCTGTCGGGAAACATCATTTATGCCGACTATCTTAACATCATGTACATCCCGCGAAGCGGGGAACTGGTGGTGTTTATGGCGGCATTTACCGGCGCGCTGATTGGCTTCCTGTGGTATAATTCCTATCCGGCGCAAGTGTTTATGGGCGACACCGGAAGCCTTGCCATAGGTGCAATTATTGCGGTATTTGCCGTTGTGGTGCGCAAAGAATTATTAATTCCGGTATTGTGTGGTATTTTCTTTGTGGAAAGCCTCTCGGTGGTCATACAGGTGGCCTATTTCAAATACACGAAACGGAAATACGGCGAAGGCCGCCGGATATTCAAAATGACGCCCCTGCATCACCATTTTCAAAAGGAGAAGGGCGATGTACGGGCTTTAATCCAGCGGCCGGCGCAGGCTTTGCCGGAAGCGAAAATTGTAATGCGCTTTTTTATCGTGGCTATTTTGTTGGCGGTATTAACAGTAGTAACCTTAAAAGTACGATAGATGATGAAAAGAATAGTGGTTCTTGGTGGAGGGGAAAGCGGCGTGGGCGCGGCGGTCTTGGCGAAAGTCAAGGGCTTTGATGTTTTTTTGTCCGACTCGGGCACGCTGCAGGACGATTACAAGGGCCTGCTGCAACAATATGACGTTGCCTTTGAGGAAGGAAAACATACGGAAGATTTAATATATAATGCCGATGAAGTAATAAAAAGCCCCGGTATCCCCGACATGGCGCCGGTGGTTACAAGCCTGCTGGCACAAGGCACGCCGGTGATTTCCGAAATTGAATTTGCCGGGCGTTACAGCAAGGCGAAAAAAATATGCATCACCGGAAGCAATGGAAAAACAACCACTACCTCGATTATTTATTTCCTGCTGAAAAACGCCGGGCTGAATGTGGGCCTGGGCGGGAACATCGGAAAGAGTTATGCCTACCAGGTGGCGACAGAAAATTTCGACTACTACGTGTTGGAGATTAGCAGTTTTCAACTCGACGGGATGTACAACTTCAAGGCCGATATCGCCGTATTGCTCAATATCACGCCCGACCATTTAGACCGCTACGACCATAACATGCAGAACTACGTAAATTCAAAGTTCCGCATCACACAAAATATGTCGGAAGACGATTGTTTCATTTTTTGTTCAGATGATGAGGTTACTATGGCACACTTGAATAAGATTGTATTGAAAGCCCAGCAACTTCCGTTTTCGCAAACCGGGGAAGTGACGCAGGGCGCGTTTGTGGAGCACGACAAGTTGCGTGCGCGTTATCGCAATTGCGAATTTTCGATGTTGTTGCAGGAATTATCGCTGCAAGGCAGGCACAACGTCTATAACTCCATGGCTGCCGCGGTGGCGGGACAGGTGCTTAAGATAAAGAACGACGTAATCCGCGAGAGCCTCATGACATTTAAAGGCGTGGAACATCGCCTCGAGGCCGTGCTGAAAGTGCGCGATGTGCTTTACATAAATGACAGCAAGGCCACCAACGTAAATGCCGCGTGGTATGCCCTGGAAAGCATGACCACCAATGTGGTGTGGATTGCCGGCGGCACAGACAAAGGAAATGATTACAGTGCATTGTTCGACGTAGTGAAAGACAAGGTAAAAGCCATTATCTGCCTTGGTGTGGATAATGAAAAATTGCACCGTGCGTTTGGAAACCTTGTTCCCCACATTGTGGATGTACGCTCGGCGGCCGACGCGGTGAAGACGGCCTACACATTGGCAACGCCGGGCGATACCGTATTACTTTCGCCGGCCTGTGCGAGCTTCGACCTGTTCAAAAATTATAAAGACCGCGGATGTCAATTTAAAGAGGCGGTACGTAACCTCTAATCTTTAATTGCAAATATCATGATAAAATCTCTTTCACAAAAAATCAAAGGCGACAAAGTTATCTGGCTGATGATAGTATTACTATGCCTCTTGTCGATATTGGCCATCTATTCATCGGTTGGCTCGAAAGAAATTTTCATGATGCCGCTGCTCAAACAGAGTTTTTTGGTGCTCGTAAGTTTTGGGGCAATCTATTTGTCGCACCGCGTTCCCATTGGTTGGTACCGGCGACTGGCTATTCCGTTTTTGATGGTTAGCGTCATATTACTCATCATCACTCCGTTCATCGGCGAAGAGATGCGCGGCGCCACACGGGCTATTTCCATATTCGGCGTCACCTTTAATCCAGCCGACCTGGCTAAAATCGGCGTCATCCTTTACTTGGCTAAAATCATGGAAAGTGAAGCGCTGAGCTCCTTTAAGGAATTTGCATGGAAAATTTTGGCGCCAGTCGCAGTTGTTTTTTTTCTTATCCTGTGGAGCAGCACATCGGCGGCGCTGCTTTTCCTGATAGTGGTGATACTTGTCTTATTTGTCGGCGAAATTAAGAAGGCGTTCTTGCTCCGAACAGCCATGATTGCGATAGCACTCGTTGGCCTGTACATCGCCGATGGCGCGGCCACCAAACTTCTCCCGCGTTCCGAAACCGCACTGAACCGCATAAAAGATTTCCTGGGTGCAGACGCCGCCGCTAACGGAAATGAAATTAGAAAAGATGAGCAGATTGATTACTCGAAGATGGCGATAGCCACCGGAGGGATTATAGGGAAAGGGCCGGGACGCAGCACGCAACGCTATGTCCTGTCGCAGGCTTACTCCGATTTCATTTACGCAATCATTATTGAAGAATATGGCCTTGCGGGCGGCACAGCTGTGCTCGTCATTTATCTTGTATTGTTATTCAGGGCAGTGGTCATTGCCCGCTCCTGTACGCGGGTGTTTCCGATGCTGATTGTACTCGGCTTTGTGCTGTCCGTCGTGTTTCAAGCCATGCTGAACATGTGCGTGGCCGTGGGGCTGACGCCTGTCACAGGACAACCGCTGCCTTTGGTGAGCCTTGGCGGGAGCTCGCTGCTTAGCATTAGCTTCTCGCTGGGAATAGTCCTTGCGGTGAGCCGCGCCACCGAAGAAAGAAAAATTATTGAAAAGAATAAAATCGAACAGGGAGATTGACGGATGGGCGAAACAATAAAAATAATAATCAGTGGAGGAGGCACCGGCGGGCACATTTACCCGGCCATAGCGATAGCCAATGCCTTGAAGTCGCAGTTTCCCGGCGTTGATATCCTGTTTGTCGGCGCTGAAGGACGCATGGAAATGGAGAAAGTACCTGCGGCGGGTTATACCATTGCCGGCTTGCCGGTAGCGGGTTTGCAGCGTAAACTGACGTGGAAAAATGTATTGTTGCCCTGCAAATTATGGAAAAGCGTGCGCAAGGCGGCGCAAATAATTAACACTTTCAAACCCGACGTTGTTGTCGGTGTGGGCGGCTACGCCAGCGCGCCCGTGCTGTGGACGGCGCAACGCAAAAATATTCCCACCGTCATACAAGAGCAAAACTCGTATGCAGGCCTCACCAATAAACTGTTGGCGAAACGCGCCTCGAAAATCTGTGTGGCCTATGAAGGCATGGAGCGGTTCTTCCCGAAAGAAAAAATTATTTTGACCGGCAACCCTGTCCGGTTTACAAACCTCCCCCCAACCCCCTCCCAGGGAGGGGAAGTAAAACGCCCTCCCCTTGGGGAGGGTCGGGGTGGGGTGGTCCTGGTTGTGGGCGGCAGCCTGGGTGCGCGCACGCTCAATGAAGCAATGACGCAAGCCTTGCCGGGACTGCGCCGCAGCGGCGTACATTTTATTTGGCAAACCGGAAAGTCGTACTTCGAGCAGGCAAAAGCCGCCGTGAACGGGGAACGGGAAACGGGAGGCGTCACCGTCGCAGATTTCATCTCCCACATGGACGAAGCCTTTGCCGCAGCCGACGTGGTGGTGTCGCGTGCCGGGGCGGGCACCATTTCCGAATTGTGCGTCGCCGCGAAAGCCTGCGTGTTGGTGCCCTCACCCAACGTGGCCGAAGACCACCAAACGAAAAACGCGCAGGCGCTGGTCGATAAAAATGCGGCCATCATGGTGCGCGACGACGAAGCAAAAGACAGGCTGCTTCCCACAGTTTTGGCGCTGCTGCAAGATGAAACGCGCATCAAAGAGTTAGAGAAAAATATTGCTGCACTGGCAAAGCCAAATGCTGCAAACGAAATTGCAGAAATCATTATCGGGGAAAGGGGAAATACAATTACACGTCATATAAACTCCCCGTTCTCCGTCGGCCGTTCCCCGTCGCTCGTGTATTTCCTCGGCATTGGCGGCATCGGCATGAGCGCCCTGGCGCGCTACTACAAACATGCGGGCGCGCAGGTGGCCGGCTACGACCGCACGCCCTCGCCCCTGACCGCCGAACTCGAACGCGAAGGCATGAACATACATTACGACGACGACGTGGCGCTCATCCCGCCGGCTTTCACCGCTTCGCCCGAAAACACACTGGTGATTTACACCCCCGCACTGCCCGCATCGCACAGCGAGTTGAGCTATTTCAAACACAACAACTACACCCTCATCAAACGCTCAAAGGCATTGGGACATATTGCCGCCACAAAAACCACCCTCGCCGTGGCCGGCACACATGGGAAAAGCACCATCACCACTTTGCTGGCGCATCTGCTAACCCAAACGGCCGGCGGCTGCACAGCCTTTCTCGGCGGTATCTCGAAAAATTACGGCAGCAACCTGTTGCTGTCGGATACGCCGGCGCTGGTAGCCGAAGCCGACGAGTTCGACCGCTCGTTCCTGCAACTGTTTCCGCACATTGCGGTCGTCACGGCCACCGACGCCGACCACCTCGACATCTACGGCACGGCCAATGAGGTGAAAAAAGCGTTTGCCGACTTTGCCCGTCAGGTGAAACCCGGCGGCGCGCTGATTATGAAGTTGGGAATACACCTCCCCATTCCCCATTCTCCGTTCTCCGTCTACCGCTACTCCCTCGACCAGCCGTGCGACTTTTACGCAAGCAATATCCGGCGGACGGACGACGGTCTTCCAATATTCGACTTACACCTGCTCGATACGGTTATACCCGACTGTGTGCTGGGCGTCCCCGGATGGATGAACGTAGAAAATGCGGTGGCCGCTGCCGCCGCCGCCTGTTTATACGCCTTTTCCGCGACTTGCGGGAATGCCCCCGCGACTTGCGGGAATGCCCCCGCGTCTTGTGGGGAAGCCCCCGCGACTTCTGGGGAAGTCAACGCATGCGCCGTTTGCCCTTCCCCGTTCTCCGCTCTCCGTGCTGCGCTGGCCTCGTTCTCGGGCGTGCAGCGGCGCTTCGACATACAGCTTCACACGTCCACCTGCACCTACGTGGACGACTACGCGCATCATCCCGAAGAACTGCGCGCCGCCATCACTTCCCTGCGCGACACGTACCCCGGACGGAAAATTACAGGCGTCTTTCAACCGCATCTTTACAGCCGCACCCGCGACTTTGCCGATGGGTTTGCAAAGAGCCTTGACTTGCTGGACAAGCTGATTTTACTTGACGTCTATCCCGCGCGGGAGGCGCCAATTCCGGGCGTAACCTCGCAACTTATCTTTGACCGCATGACGTTAACCGACAAAATCATGTGCCGCAACGACGACTTGATGGCGTTGCTGGATAAAGAACCTGTGGACGTGCTGGCCACGTTTGGCGCGGGCGATATCGACCGTTTTGTAGCGCCCATCACCACCTTATTACAACGGAGGAGCCATGAAACGAAGTAAAAAACTCATATTGCTGGCTATTTTCGTCCTCTTTGTGGCTTACCTGACAGTGAGCACCGGCTTTGTGGCCTCGCGGCAACGGGCGCTGGTATGCCACAGCGTGCAAATTAAAGTTTGCGACAGCTCGGCAAGTCATTTCATCACCCGGGCGGCGGTGTCACGCATCCTGTCTCGCGACGCAGGGAAAACCATTGGCGAATACATCACGCACCTGGACATATATAACCTGGAACAGTTATTAAACAAACAAAGCGCCATCAGGCGTACGGAAGTCTTTTCATCCATCGACGGCGTGTTGCACATCGACGTGTACCAGCGCCGGCCTGTGGTACGTGTACAAACGTCGAGCCTTGGATTTTACATCGACGAAACCGGATACATTTTTCCACTTTCGGATGTTTATACCTCTTTTGTTCCGGTGGTCACAGGAACCGTGCCCATGAATATACGCAATGGATACAGGGGATTAATCCCTGGAAAGGAAAAATTCCTGAAACAAATTTATACCTTTGCGCTGTTTTTGGATGAACATGACTTTTGGTGGTCGCAGATTGCACAGATACATGTGAAAAGCGCATCAGACATAGACCTGACGCCGCACGAAGGGCACGAGGTTATCCGCCTCGGTGCGTTAAACGGATATGAATATAAACTCAATAAATTAAAAGCATTTTATCGCAGCGCCTGTCCCGCCGGTGTGCAGAGCCCTTACTCCGACATCGATTTGCGTTATAGTAATCAAGTAATATGTAAAAGAAAATAATTTGTATTATGGAAAAATATATTGCAGCCGTTGATTTGGGCACTAAAAAAATCACCGTTTTGGCAGGAGAAAAAACTTCTTCCGGGAAATTTCATATCCTTGCGCATCATGAGGCTCCATCGCGTGGCGTAGTGCATGGCAAGGTGCTGAACAATGTGGAAGTGGGGAACGTGCTGAAATCTCTTGTAGATGGGTTGAAGCAGCAAGCGGGCATTAACGTCACGGAAGTCTATGTGGGCATTTCCGGGAAACATATCCAGTGCAATAGCAAAAAATCAAGAATAATGCGCGATGACCCCGCTGTCGAAATTTCGGAAGAAGAAATTCACCGGCTGAAATGTGACATGTACAACATTCACGTGGAGTCGGGCAACAGGGTGCTCGACGTCATTCCACAGGTATATCATCTCGATGACGGACACAGTGAGCCCAATCCCGTGGGCATTTGCAGCTATCTGCTGGAAGCGGAATTTAGCGTTTTGATAGGCGCCGAGAAGCCGATGGAATTAATTCAGCGCAGTATTCAACGTGCAGGATTGCATTTGAAAGGCTTGTTCCTGTCGCCGCTTGCTGCGGCCGAAGCCGTGCTGAGCGACGACGACAAGAATATGGGCGTGGCGGTAGTCGATATTGGCGGCGGCACCACCAGCGTGGCAGTTTACTATGATGATATTGTACGCCATGTGGCCGTTATCCCTTTCGGCAGTGATGTGGTCACTGATGATATTTGCCAGGGATGCGCCATCCCTTTGCGTTATGCCGAACGGCTGAAGGTGCAGTATGGCTCATGTTACAGCGATTTGATTAGGGAAAACCCCACATTTAGGATTTCGGGCGCCGGCGATGCCGAAGTGTCATTCCGTATGCTGACCAAGATTATCGAAGCCCGCATGGCCGAAATTATTGAAGCCGTGGAATACGAAATTCAGCAATCGGGTTATGCCGACCGGCTCAGTGCCGGCATTGTGCTTACCGGCGGCGGTGCAAGGCTTGGAGAATTAACGGAATTTGTAAAATACAAAACCGGCATGAAAGCGCGCAAGGGCGAGCCCCTCTTCGTGACTTCCGATTCTGATTCCGACGTGCAACATGGCGACTACGCCACGGCGGTGGGATTGTTGATGAAAGGCGCCATTGAGAATGGATATACAATTATGGAGAAGACGCCGGTAGTGGTCGAACCGGAACTGTTTGAATGGAAACCTGTGGGTCTGAAGGACACAAAAAAGGGTACGAAAAAGGGCACAAAACATAACGAAAGTGAAATTAAAAAGCCAAACAGTTTCTCTAAATTTACTGGCGACCTGTTTGGGAAATTTTTTACTCCCAACGACAACGGAATTTAAAATAGGATATGATGAAGGAAGAAAACAATGACATGCTCGTTCCGGCCGACTGGGAAACTACGGGCGCTATCATTAAAGTAATAGGCATCGGCGGCGGCGGCAACAATGCCGTGAACAACATGTTCCGCACAGGTATTGAGGGTGTGCATTTTGTGGCTTGTAATACCGATGATCAGGCGTTGCGGTCGAGCCCGCTTGACGCCAAAATACAATTGGGCTCTCGTGGGCTTGGCGCAGGTTGTGATCCCGAACAGGGAAAGCAGGCCGCCATAGAAAGTCTGGACAAAATACAGGAAGTACTGGATAATAATACCCAAATGGTATTTCTCACCGCCGGCATGGGCGGTGGCACGGGAACCGGCGCCACACCGGTCATTGCCAAGGCTGCCAAAGAAAAAGGAATACTTACGGTGGCCATCGTAACCATGCCCTTTTCCGATGAAGGCCTTGATTTCACCACACGTGCCCGCGAAGGCGTGCTCGAACTGCAGAAATATGTAGATTCATTGTTGATGATAAATAACGACCGCCTGTATGAGGTACACGGCGAATTGCCCTTGAAGCAGGCTTTTGCCAAAGCCGATGAGGTGTTGACTACGGCGGTAAAAGGAATTGCCGAGATTATTACCCGCTCCGGATACATCAATGTCGATTTTGCCGATGTGCGCAGGGCTATGGAGAACAGTAATGTGGCCGTGATGGGCTCCGGCGCTGCAAGCGGCGAAGGGCGTGCCCTGCAGGCGGCGAAGGAGGCGCTGTCGTCACCCCTGCTCAACTACAGCGATATTTCGGGTGCGAAAAGCATATTAATCAATATTATGGCTAGCGACGATACCTTGATGGCCGGGGAGCTCCGGGAAGCGATGGCGTATATACAACAATGCACCGGCGGAATGGCGAAGTTCGTGAAACGCGGCGTGGTGTACGACAACACGCTTGGCGACGCCATGCACATTACGATAGTGGCCACCGGCTTTCGCATGCAATCTTTTGTGGAAATTAAAGAACCGGTTATTCTGTTAGATGATGATGCGCCTTCGGAAAAGGAACCAACCCCTGCCGGCGATGCGGAAAGGGAACGATGGGCTAATCACGGGGACTCTGGCATTGAAGTTGTCGATGGCCGGCGGGTGTTTGAAGAAGGCAATCCCGCACCGGCTCCGGTTACGAAAATAAAACCCAAACCGGTTTTGATAGATGAAAACAGCGATATCGATGAATTGGAAAAAATACCGGCGTACCTTCGCCGCAAGGTAACAATCAATGCGCCTGACGACCAGTATAACGCACCTGCATCAACACTGACCGCAACCCCTGCCGGCAGACATCATTTGAGCTCGGATAATTCATACCTGCACCAACACCTGGATTGAATTAGTGGTTAACGGTTAGTGATTAGTGGTTATAACGGTTAATGGTTAGCTAAAAGGAGTACACCCCGCAGCCTTTTTTATTCCTTGTACAACGCTCTCAAAGTCCCGATTTCTTTGGCATACCCGTCAAGTTCATTAGGCGTTTCAAGCAGGAAAGGCAGGTGTTTCAATCCGGGATGATTGACAACCCGTGCAAGGGCTTCAAGCCCGATGCTTCCTTTGCCCAACAATGCATGCCGGTCTTTCCGGCTGTCAAACGGCGTCATACTGTCATTCAAATGAATTGCTTTCAGGCGTTTCAACCCTACTATCTTATCGAATTTCGTGAGTACCCCGTCAAGGTCGTTCACAATGTCGTAGCCGGCCGAATACACATGGCACGTATCCAAGCAAACACCCATCTTCTCCTGCCATTCAACCTCGTCTATGATGGCCTTTATTTCCTCAAAGGTCACCCCCACCTCACTTCCTTTGCCCGACATCGTTTCCAGTAATACCATCACCGTTTGGTCGGGACGAATAATTTTGTTCAGCGCCTCCGCAATTTGACTGATACCCGCCTCCACGCCTTGTCCCGTATGACTTCCGGGATGAATATTATACAACTTGCAAGGCAATTGCTCCAAACGGCATAAGTCATCCGCCATAAGCGTAAACCCAAACATACGGGTATTGGTGTCGGCAGAACACAAATTCAATGTATAAGGCGCATGCGCCAACAGCGGCGCAAAATGTTTTTCATTCGTCAACTTTGCCAATGCCGCCGCATCCTGCGGGTCAATTTCTCTTGCACTCCCGCCCCGCGGATTGCGGGTGAAAAACTGAAACGTATTTGCTGCAATATTCACAGCTGTATCGCCCATGGCGGCATACCCTTTCGACAAAGACAAATGACATCCGATATTCAACATAAATCTGCTTTTTAATAGAAATAACACTTGTGCAACGCACAAATGTACAAAAAAATCCTTATCTTTGGCACAAATATGATAACCACTACCAATGAATAGCTTACTCGAACAATTTCTGCGATATGTAACTTACGACACGCAATCAGATCCAAAATCGGCTGAAAAGCCCAGTACGGCCGGGCAGTCGGCATTGCTGGAAGTGTTGGCCGGCGAGTTGCAGGCCATGGGAATTCAGGCGCAAATACATCCGCAGGGCGCTGTTTTCGCACATATCCCGGCCAACAGCGCAAAAAAAACGCCCGCCCTTGGGTTTATTGCGCATGTGGACACGTCGCCCGACGTGAGCGGCGCGAATGTCCAGGCAAAAGTCATTGAACACTACAACGGACAAGACGTTCTCTTGCATCCCGAAAAGAACATATACCTGCGCGTAGCCGACTTCCCCAATCTCGCCGCTTACAAAGGACAAACGCTTATTACTGCCGATGGCGCCACCCTGCTGGGCGCCGACGACAAGGCCGGCGTGGCCATCCTCATGCAGCTGGCGCAATATCTCACGCAACACCCCGGCATGGAACACGGCGACATTCATCTTGCGTTCACCTCCGATGAGGAAACAGGACGCGGCGTAGAGGGGTTTGATATACAGGCGTTCGGCGCCGACTATGCCTACACCGTTGACGGCGGACAAATTGGCGAACTGGACGTGGAGAATTTTAATGGCGCCCTGGCCGACCTCACCGTAGAAGGCTGCAACATGCATCCGGGATATGTTTCCGAGAAGTTCAAAAATGCGCTGCTGCTTATACAGGAATTTAATGCACTGTTGCCTTCCGGAGAACGTCCCGAAACCACCAAAGACCGTGAGGGGTTCTTTTTCCTGAGTCACATGCAGGGCGACGCCGGTAAAGCCACTGCCCAATACCTCATCCGTGAGCATGACCGCGAACTGTTTAACCGGCGGAAGTCTTTCATGGAAGAAAACGCTGAATTGCTTAATAAAAAATACGGCGCAAACACTTTCACCATACGCTTTACAGACCAGTATTACAACATGTATGATGAAATTAAAAAGCACATCCACCTCGTTGAAAATGCCATAAAAGCTATGGAAATGGCCGGTGTAAAGCCAATTATCAGGCCTGCCCGTGGCGGCACCGATGGCGCACGATTGTCGCACATGGGACTGCCCTGTCCGAATATTTTCGCCGGAGGCCACAATTTCCACAGCATTTACGAATATATACCACTCGAAAGCATGCAAAAATCGTTTGAAGTTATAGTAAATATAGTCAAACTCTATTGTGCGTAAAACATCCGATAATTCCCGGCGCAGGGATTGGAATGAAACATTGCGTGAAATGCCGTATGTGCGTCTCGCGTTTGCTTTCCTTGGCGGCATTGCCTGGCAGTGCCACGTTTATACTTTTCATGCTCCATTTTGGCCTGTTACTGTACTGCTATTCTTCCTTTTCGCACTTACGCTTTTCATCCCTTATTGCCACCACTACGCCCGTCAATGGATGGGCGGACTGGCCGGACTGCTTTTTCTTTTCTCTGCCGGCATTACCACCATACAGTTTCAGCCACAAGAAAGCAAATTACCCCTGCAACAAAACATTTACATCAAGGCAGTGGTCAGCGAAAAAACAACGCCCGGCCAGCGTTACCTCAAAACACCTGCCGTCGTACTCGCCTACGCTGATAGCAGCGGGACACACCCCCTCCGTGAAAAAAGCATCTTCTATCTTGAGCCCGATAGCATGCAAGCGCTACCCGTTCCCGGCGATACGCTCATAGCGCTTGCCCGTTTAAGTGAACTTCCGCCGCCGCAAAACCCCGGTGAATTTGACTACCGCACCTACATGAAACGCCGTTACGTGTTCACTTCAGGGTTTATCCGTCGCACCCAGTATATGACGTTTCCCGCACAAACAAAAAGCCTGCGCAACTTTCCCGCACAACTGCGCGGGAATACCCAGCAAATCTTCATCAATAAAGGGCTTTCAGGAGATGAATTTGCCGTACTCAACGCGCTCACCTTAGGCGATAAAAAAGACCTCGACCAGGATTTACGACAGGCCTATTCCTCCTCCGGCGCCACCCACATACTTGCCGTATCCGGCCTCCACGTGGGAATTATCTTCGCCATCTTATCTGTTCTTTTTTCTTTTCTTGAAAGAAAACAAAACGGAAAACTATTCAAAAATATATTATGCATCTTTTGTTTGTGGTGCTATGCTGCGCTGGTGGGCTTTTCCCCTTCCGTTACCCGCGCTACGGTGATGTTTTCCTTTGTCCTTGCCGGACAAATGATGCGGCGAAGCATCAGCATCTACAACTCCCTTGCCGCTTCTGCTTTCTTCATTTGCCTCTTCCGCCCTTTCGACCTCTTCGATACCGGCTTTCAACTTTCCTATTGCGCCGTCATATCCATTGTGTATTTTCAACCTGCGATATATCGCTTAATCTATGCCCGGCATAAAATAACCGATTACTTTTGGCAACTGCTCAGTGTCTCTTTCGCCGCACAAATCGGCACGCTGCCCATTACCCTTGCCAGTTTTCACCAATTCCCCAACTACTTTCTGCTCACCAACGTCTTTGTCATTCCGCTCACCGGCGTCATCGTCTACCTCAGTGCGGCGCTCCTTGCCACCACTTGGATTCCGGTTGCGTCGGGGCTCATTGCCCTGTGCCTCGACAAATCGCTGTGGCTGCTCAATCACGGTGTGCGCTTCATTGAGCAACTGCCTCACTCCGTCACAACCAACATCTACATCAGTCCGCCGCAATTGTGCATAATGATTGTATTGGCGCTACTTTTCATGCTATACATCGAAACAAAAAACCGGCGGTTATTATGGATTTCGGCTTACCTGTTCATTGGTTTTTTTGCGCTTGGCGCATGGCAATCCATCCAACAGCGGCAACAACAATTTATCGCCGTGTATAACGTGAAAAACACCTCCTACATTCATTTCATACACGGCAATCACAGCGTGGCCCTGCGCGACAGCGGTAACGTCGAAGAAACGTTCGACTTTAACCTCAAAACGTTTTTCATCCGCACCGGAATTGCCGGGAAACCGGCTGTAACCCTTGACATACGCCATCCGTTAAACGACGCCACCGTTCAACATTTGCACGCTTACCGGAACTTTATTATTTTTGAAGATAAATTGATTAAAATATTACATGACGAACAACCCATATTCAAACAAGCCGCACCGGTAGATTACCTTATTGTTACAGCATCGGCGGCACTGCGTCCGGCACAGGCGCTGGCGCTCTACCAACCTAAACAGGTAATACTCGACGCCTCCGTACCTGCTTTCCGCGCCCGGCAGTGGGCGTCTGCCGCAAGCGAACAGGCGGTCGCCCTGCACGACGTAAAACAACAAGGCGCATGGGTAACACGAATGGACACTAATAGACACGAATTAAACGAATTAAATACGAATTAAACGAATTAAAGGCGCGAATTAATATGGCTGAAAACATTAGTATTCCGCAGCAACTGCCGAAAGAAGAAAAGTACAAGGCGTTGCTTCCGCAGCTCAAAGCCTTGCTGCATGGCGAAACCGACGAAGTGGCCAACCTTGCCAACACAGCAGCCGCGCTGTGGGAGACGTTCCATTTCTTTTGGGTTGGCTTTTATCTCATAAAAAACGACGAACTGGTATTAGGCCCGTTTCAAGGCCCGGCAGCCTGCACCCGCATAGCTTTCGGGCGCGGCGTGTGCGGCGCCGCATGGAAAGAGCGGAAAACCCTCATTGTGCCCGACGTGGCGCAATTCCCCGGACATATCTCATGCAATAGCCGGTCGCAATCTGAAATTGTGGTGCCGCTGTTTAAAAACGGCGAACTTCACGGGGTACTCGACATCGACAGTGACCGGCCCGGCGCTTTTGATGAAATTGATGCAAGATATTTAGAAAAAATGGCTGAATTTATTATAATATAGCATATTACAAATATCGTATTTTCAAAAATACAAAATGTGATCAAAATTGTATTTTCAAAAATACATTTCAAAAAATACACATATAAAATGTTAAATTATAATAAAATAATAATACTGTATTTTGTATAATACAAAAAATGCTTATATTTGCATTTTCAAAAATACAATAGTAATATGGAAACATTGTTTGCTAAATACTACCTCAAAATCAGGGAAATAAGGGAAAAGCCCATCAGGTATTTGATGAAAGACATTTATTGGAACGACAGGTTATTTGCCATTGTAGGAGCAAGAGGAACAGGCAAAACAACAATGATGTTACAATACATAAAATCACATCTTGATGTCAAAAAAGCCTTGTACGTAAGTTTAGACGACATATTTTTTTCGAATAACAGGCTTGTTGATGTGGCGGCACAACTGTCGCTTCAGGGCGTAACGAACCTGTTTGTGGACGAGATACACAAATATCCCTACGAAACATGGGCGCAGGAACTTAAAAACATTTACGATACTTATTCCGATATGCATGTCGTTTTTTCCGGATCATCCATGCTTGAAATTTACAAAGGTAACGCCGACCTTAGCAGAAGAGCTGTACAATATGAATTAAGAGGATTGTCGTTCAGGGAATTTTTGGAGTTCGAAAATGTTATAAAATTAAAGCCCATATCTTTGAATGACTTGCTTAAAGACCACATCATGATGGCTTCCGATATTGTAAAACGTATCAACCCCAAAAAGATTATTTTACTTTTCAATCGATATTTGAAAATGGGATTTTATCCTTATTACAAAGAAAATCCCGAGAATTATGCACAGCGCGTGGCCAATGTAATCAATACCGTATTGGAAAGCGACTTGCCTGCCATAGAGAAAATAGAATTTATGACAACCTTGAAGATAAAAAGACTACTAGGTATTATTACGACATTGGCGCCTTTTACGCCCAATATTTCGGAGTTAAGTAAAAACGTAAATACCACCAGGTCTCATCTGCTCAAAAGCATCGACTATCTGGAGCGCGCACGGATATTAGGCTTGTTGCGTGCCAAAAACTCAATCGGCAATATGAGCAAACCCGAGAAAATTTATCTCGACAACACGAATATTGCTTATGCGCTGGGCGGAACAGATACCAATATCGGGAACGTTCGTGAAACATTTTTCTTTAACCAGTTAAGGGCTACCGGGGAGGTGACCTCAAGTAATAAAGGTGATTTTGTCGTACAGGGAAAATACACCTTTGAGGTGGGTGGCGCAAAGAAAACATTCAAGCAAATTGCCGATATTCCCGATTCTTACCTGGCGCTTGACAATGTAGAAACAGGTCATGGAAACCGCATTCCTTTGTGGATGTTCGGGCTATTATATTAAGTGTTCTTTTGAAAATGCAATAACTTCTAATTATTGTGTTTTCAAAAGAACACTTCTCTTTCAACTTTGCTACGGCCTTACAGACAGGCTCTTATAAGTGTTATACCGCCATTTGGCGAATTCCTCCGTGAGTTTGAACAACTCGCCGGCTTCCTGCGGGAACGTTTTCGTCAATGACGAATAACGCACTTCACTCTTTAAGAACTCCTGGAACTTCGACCAGTCGGGCTCTTTGCTATCAAGAGTGAAGGGATTCTTGCCTTCCTGTTCCAACTGCGGATTGTAACGGAACGTATGCCAGTAGCCACATTCCACAGCCAGCTTTTCCTCGCGTTGCGAAGCGCCCATACCGTTCTTCAATCCATGGCTGATGCAAGGCGCATACGCAATAATCAACGACGGCCCGTCGTAGGCTTCGGCCTCTTTCAGTGCATTGAAAAATTGCGCATGGTTTGCGCCCATGGCCACTTGCGCCACATATACATAGCCATAACTTATGGCCATCATGCCGAGGTCTTTTTTACGGATGCGTTTTCCCGATGTGGCAAACTTGGCTACTGCCCCCGCCGGCGTTGCCTTTGACGACTGTCCGCCGGTGTTTGAATACACCTCGGTATCCATCACCAGCACATTCACGTTTTCGCCCGAAGCCAACACGTGGTCTAAGCCGCCATATCCGATATCGTAAGCCCAGCCGTCGCCACCGAAAATCCACTGCGAGCGGGCTACTATGTAATCGCGCAGCACGTAAATTTCTTTACAAATTGCGCAGGGACAATTTTCCACCAACGGAATGAGCTTGTCGGCGATTTCGCGGGTCTTCGCCGCATCCTTGCGGTGGGTCAGCCATTCGGCGAATAGGGCCTTGTGCTCAGGCGAACATTCGCTGCAATCCTGCCCCTGCACCATTAAGGTGGCCAGCCGGTCGCGCAGGCGCTCTGTGCCCAGACGCATGCCCAACCCAAATTCCGCGTTATCTTCAAACAGCGAGTTTGCCCATGCCGGGCCGCAACCATTCCTGTTCGTCGTGTAGGGCGACGCAGGAAATGAGCCGCCGTAAATCGACGAGCAGCCAGTGGCGTTTGCCACCATCATGCGGTCGCCAAACAACTGTGTGATGGTTTTGATGTAAGGCGTCTCGCCACAACCGGCACAAGCGCCCGAAAACTCGAACAGGGGTTGTGCAAACTGGCAATTCTTCACATTGGCGCGTTTATCCTGGACGGTATCTTTATAGCCCACATGGGTATGCAAATAATCAAAATGTTTTTGTTCCGCTACCTGCGTATCGAGGGGTTTCATCACTAACGCTTTGGTCTTGGCCGGACATACTTCGGCGCAATTGCCGCAGCCGGTGCAATCCAGCGCGCTCACCTGTACGCGGAAGTTGTATGTTTTCAACGGGCCGTTGCCTTTTACTGTGTTTAATCCGCCGGGCACGGCTGCCAGTTCCTCATCGGTCAACAGGAAAGGACGAATGGCGGCGTGCGGGCACACGTACGCGCACTGGTTACACTGGATACAATTTTCCGATACCCACTCCGGCACGTTAATCGCAATGCCGCGTTTTTCAAAAGCGGCAGAGCCCGCCGGCATCGTGCCGTCTTCGTAATTGACAAACGCGCTCACCGGCAAGTCGTCGCCGTTTTGTGCATTGGCCGCATCGGCCACGTGCTTTACCCATTCGGGCGCCAGGCGTTCAAACGTGTCGGCTTTGAACTTGCCGCTCAGCGTTGCCCAGTCGGCCGGCACGTCCACTTTAACTACATCGGTGCCGCTGTCCACCGCAGCGTAATTCATTTTCACGATATTTTCACCTTTCTTGCCATAGCTTTTATCGATGGCTTTCTTCATTTCTTTCACCGCCTGTTCATAGGGAATGACGTCGGCAATTTTGAAAAATGTGGATTGCAGGATGGTATTCGTGCGATTGCCCAAACCGATTTTCCCGGCAATAGCTGTGGCGTTGATGATATAGAAGTTGATTTTCTTTTCAGCCAATACGCGCTTTACAAAGTCGGGCAGGCGTTTTTTCGTTTCTTCCACATCAAACATGCTGTTGAGCAAAAACGTGCCGCCGGGTTTGATGCCGCGGAGCAAGTCATATTTATTCAAGTAAGCAAATACGTGACAGGCCACAAAATCGGGCGTTGTAACTAAATAGGGCGAGTGAATGGAATGGTCGCCGAAACGAAGGTGTGAACAGGTAAACCCTCCCGACTTCTTAGAGTCGTAGGAGAAGTAGGCCTGGCAATATTTCGGCGTGGTTTCGCCGATAATTTTAATCGTGTTTTTGTTGGCGCCCACCGTACCGTCTGAGCCCAAACCGTAAAACTTGCATTCGTAAGTGCCGGGTTTCGCCAAACTGATTTCTTCTTTTTGCGGAAGCGATTTGAACGTCACATCATCTATAATACCAATTGTGAAGCCGTTTTTAGGCTCGTGGAGGGCGAGGTTTTCATACACGGAAAGAATTTGCGCCGGCGTGGTGTCTTTCGACGACAGGCCGTAGCGCCCGCCCACCACAAGGGGTGCATCAGGCCGGCCATAGAGCACGTCTTTCACATCAAGGTATAACGGCTCGCCAAGGGCGCCGGGCTCTTTCGTGCGGTCGAGCACTGCAATGCGCTTCACCGTGGCCGGCAACACACGCAAAAAGTACTTGGCCGAGAACGGACGATAAAGGTGTACGCTAATCACACCTGTTTTGCCGCCATTCTTGTTGAGGCAGTCCACGGTTTCTTTGATGGTGTCGCATACCGAGCCCATGGCCACCACCACATGCTCTGCCTGCGGGTCGCCGTAATAATCGAACGGCAGGTAATGGCGGCCGGTGAGTTCGCCGACTTCGCCCATGTAGCGGGCTACAATATCGGGAACAAGGTCGTAGTATTGATTGGCCGCTTCGCGCGATTGGAAATATACGTCGGGGTTCTGCGCCGTGCCGCGGGTTACCGGATTATTCGGGTTTAACGCATGCTGACGAAAACGCGTCAGCGCCTTTTCGCTAATCAGGCCTTTCAAATCTTCTGCATCAATTGATTCGATTTTCTGTATTTCGTGCGACGTGCGGAAGCCATCAAAGAAGCTCACGAAAGGCACACGCGATTTCAAGGTGGACAAGTGCGCCACTGTCGCAAGGTCCATCACTTCCTGCACGCTGCCCGAAGCCAAAAAAGCAAATCCCGTTTGGCGCGCCGCCATTACATCCTGGTGGTCGCCGAAGATTGACAGGGCCTGTGCGGCCAATGCCCGCGCGCTCACGTGGAACACCGTGGGAAGCAACTCACCCGCGATTTTATACATGTTGGGAATCATCAACAACAAGCCTTGCGAGGCAGTGAATGTGGTGGTGAGCGCGCCTGCCTGCAAAGAGCCGTGTACTGCGCCGGCAGCGCCGCCCTCGCTTTGCATCTCGAGCACTTTTACCGTTTCGCCCCACAGGTTTTTCTTCCCGAAAGCAGCCCATTCGTCTACATATTCGGCCATGGTGGATGAGGGTGTGATTGGATAAATGGCCGCCGCTTCGCTGAACATATAAGCGACATGCGCCGCTGCGTAATTACCATCACACGTAATAAATTTCTTTTCTTTACTGATCATTGTTCTATTCGTTATTTCGGTTATTCAATTACTGTTTTTATAAAATGGAAGTTTTACCACTTTCGCTTTTAGCAAACGCTCGCGCACTTTCACGTAAATTTCAGTATCAATCCTGGCATACGCGGGTTTTACGTAACCCATGCCTATCCCCACCTTGAGGCAAGGCGACATGGTGCCTGACGTTACCACGCCGATGGGGGCGCCCAACGCGTCTGTGACTTCATAGCCGTGACGCGGAACGCCTTTGTCCACCATTTCAAAACCCACTAATTTGCGCGTCACTCCTTCATTTTTCTGTTTCAGCAGAAGCTCCTTGTCCAGAAAGTCGCCTTTGGCGGCGCTGAATTTCGTAATCCAGCCCAAGCCCGCCTCTATGGGTGATGTGGCGTCGTCGAGTTCATGGCCATACAGGCAAAAACCCATTTCGAGGCGCAGGGTGTCGCGAGCGCCCAGCCCGATGGGCTTAATGCCGTATTCGGCGCCGGCTTCAAACACCGCTTTCCACAGTTTCGGCCCGTCGGCATTCGCTACGTAAATTTCGCAGCCGCCCGACCCGGTGTAGCCTGTGGTAGAGAATATTGCTTGTGGGATACCGGCCACCGTTAATTTTTTAAAGGTATAGTAGGCCATATCTTCCACCGGCTGGTCGCATATTTTTTGCATGGCTTTCAACGCCAGCGGGCCTTGTATGGCCAATTGGCAAATTTCATCGGATGCGTTATAGAGCTCTTTCCCCGGCGTGAGGCCGAACTTGGGCGCTATGCCGCACATGAAATCCCAATCTTTTTGCACATTTGCCGCGTTGATGACCAGCAGGTAGGTCTCGGCGTCGATGCAATACACCAGCAAGTCGTCCACGATGCCGCCTTTGCCATTGGGGTAGCACGAATATTGCACCTTACCCGGCGTGAGCGCCGCCACATCGTTCGAGGTCATATATTGGACAAACGCCAACGCTTTCGGGCCTTTCACCCACACTTCGCCCATGTGGCTCACGTCGAACACGCCCACCTTTTCGCGTACCGTAAGATGTTCTTCATTGATGCCCGCATATTCAACAGGCATGTTATATCCTGCAAAGGGAGCCATTTTAGCGCCAAGTTCTATGTGGAATGGTGTAAAAACCGTATTTTTCATCAGGGGTTATTTAATATTTTTTAAATTGCGAACAAATGTACATAAAAAAATTGATTTTACCCACATAGCGACAAAAAAAACCCCCCCAGTTGTTGACAGGATGCGTGCGGCGACGAAGCAAGAACATTCTGCCGGACGAGGGCAGGGTAGAAATCAGGTTTCGCCAGCCAGTTTCAATGTTTTTCCGGCTATTCCCGAAGACACTTTTCCTAATTCATAAAGAAGTTTAATCAGTGAAATAGCCTTTATTTCGCTTTCAAATTCCCGGTTTTTCATTTTCAAGGCATAAAATTTAAATTAAAATACGAAAAATTATTCGAACTTTGCTAAAAATTTATGAGGCTATGCGCATTGATAAATATTTATGGGCGGTGCGGATTTTCAAAACGCGCGGCGAAGCGGCCGACGCCTGCAAGGGTGGGAAAATAAAGGTAAACGGCGCCGACGCCAAGCCCTCGCGCGAGGTGAAACCCGCCGATATAATTACCGTACGCCGCATGCCGGTGATATATACATACAAGGTAATTGCCGTTATTGACAAAAGGCAACCCGCGAAAAACGTACCGCTATATATTGAAAACATCACGCCACCCGAAGAACTGGCGAAGTTAACCGACGCACACCTCGCCTCGTTCGCCCGGCGCGAACAGGGCGCGGGAAGGCCTACGAAGAAAGAGCGGCGCGCGCTTGAAAGATTTCAAAATTCCAAAATTTAAAGATTTCATCATTCCAAAATTTAATAATTTAAAGATTTAAAGATTTCATCATTCAAGGATTTAAATCCTGAAATTGTTAAATCTTTAAATCGTTAAATCTTGAAATCGTTAAAACGCGTACGTCAGGCCAATATTGAATGATTCATTGACCTGTAACCGTGGCCCGCGCAGCTCGGTGGAGCCATCGGCGAGAAGCTCCGGAAACCGTGACTTATCTTTATATACCATGCGCACATAAAATTCGGCGGTAAGGTATGATGTGATTTTAAATCCCAATTTATGTTCCCAGTCCACATCTATGTTCAACGGCTCATCCTTGTAATTTGAAAACATTTCGAGCTTGGTGTTAAAGCTAAGAATTTTGAAAAAATGTTTGGTGTAAATCACGCTGGCGTAGCAGCCCATATCGGTCTTTACTTTTTCGCCATGTGTTACTTCATACAGGCCTCTGTTGGCAATGGCGGTGTCGAGCACGAAGACAAACCGTCCGGAAACCGGCGCCATGGTAAGGCTCAGCTCGTCTTTATATTTATAACTAATACCCAATGAAGTGGTGAGGTAAGCCGGAGAAAACAGGCGCGAGATAATGGTTCTATCGGTAGCGGACTGGTGTCCGGGCGCGAACTGGCTTTTCAGGTCAATCATGGTAATGTAGTATAGCGGCGATTTTTTTGACGTGCGCAACCCGAACGTATTGGTAAAAGAAAAACGGTCTTCTTTTTTCACTGCACTGTTTTTTTCTTCCCAGGCCATGGCATAGGCGCCGTCAAATACCGATTGAAAATAAATCAGGTTTTTATTGTAGGTATATACCAGATTGGAGGCGCCGCGCAGTGTAATGCTCGGCATCCCGCCCGACTCCCAGCTATTACTGTAAGATACTTGCGAAATGGTTAATAAATTTTTCCCATGAAAGGAATAATGAGAGGGCTTTTTGCGCACAGCAGTGTCTATTTCCGTGAATTTAATGGCTTGCGCCCTTTTTCTCACATACTCAAATTCCGCCTGGGAAAAAGCGGCGCCTACTGTTAGAACAAATACAAATAAACTAATGATACGCTTCATATTCCAATCATTTTACACATACACCTCCAGCAGCTTTGTTTCAAGCGCCGGCTGTAATTGCACATCGGCTATACAGGCGGGCACCAGCACAGTTTCTCCTTTCGTAATGGGTTCCTGCATTCCTTTGCAGGAAAGGGACGCCGAGCCTTCCAAACAAATATAAATTATAAAACTATCGCGTTGTAACAAAGGCCGCTCTATTGTTTTGTCAATTTCCAACAGATTCGTAGTAAAATAAGGGCATCCGGCCAAATTTACCGGCACATTAAGTTGTCGTGCATACGTTGATTTATATTGATTGCTTGGCTCATAATCTATCACATCAATGGCAAGGTCAATATGCATATCACGGGCAGTAGCGGGATTGTATTCCCGTCCCCAGTCATACACCCGGTAGGTAATGTCGGATGTTTGCTGGATTTCGGCCAGCACCACACCTTTCCCAATGGCATGGATACGGCCTGCCGGGATAAAGAACACATCGCCGGGCGCCACCGGCTCGAAGTTCAGCACACCGGGCAGCGTGCCTTTTTGCGTGTGTTCGTAAAAAGCTTGCGCCGTAAGTTTTTCCTTAAACCCCACGTACAGCCCTGCGCCGGGCTCGGCAGCGAGCACCACCCACATTTCCGTTTTGCCATAAGCATTATGCCGTTCAGCGGCCACCGCATCGCCGGGATGCACTTGCACCGAAAGGGTATCGGACGCATCAATAAATTTAATGAGCAAAGGAAATTCCATACTGAACTGTTCATACACTTTGTCGCCCAATAATTCGCTCATGTAAATTTCCGCCAGTTCTTCAATATTATTCCCCTTCAAATAGCCATTGGTAACCACCGAAAGATTTTTTTGAACGCCCGACAATTCCCAACTCTCCCCTATCTTTTTCTCTATCGGGAAATCCTTATGGAATAACGTATTTAATTTGTGCCCACCCCACACGGTTTCTTTAGGTTGGGACCTGAATTTTAATGGATACAATGTATTCACAATGATTATATTTGCCGCAAAAATACCAAAAATAGCCGTATTTCACAAATATTTTTGTATCTTTGTCGTCCAAAATTATTTTGCGCCATAATGTTAGTTATTGGTATTGCAGGCGGCACAGGCTCAGGTAAAACAACCGTAGTCCGCCGGATTTCTGAATTATTACTCCCGGAGCAAGTGGTTATTTTGCCGCAGGATTCTTACTATAAGGACAGCAGTCATCTTCCGTTGGAAGACCGGCTCACGTTAAATTTTGACCATCCCGATTCGCTCGACTTCAATTTGCTGATAAAAGACGTCAAAACGCTGAAAGCGGGAAAGGGTATCGAGCAACCGATATACTCTTACCTCACGTGCACCCGCTCGCAGGAAACCATACATGTGGAGCCGCATCACGTGGTGGTCATTGAAGGTATTTTGATATTCACGCATCCCGAACTGCGCAAGTTGATGGACATTAAAATATTTGTAGACGCCGACGCCGACGACCGGCTGGGGCGCGTGATTTGCCGCGACACCATGGAGCGGGGGCGCGACATACACAAAGTGCTGGAACGGTACGAAAAAACGGTCAAGCCGATGCACCTGCAATTCATCGAGCCCACAAAACGTTATGCGGACATCATCATCCCGCAAGGCGGGCACAATGAAGTGGGCATTGACGTGGTGCACGCTATTATCGAACGGGCGCTGTTGCGGAAACAAAGGTAAAGTTCCGTTATATGAGCGGCTTTTATTTTTCCCCTTTATTAGATTTCAAAATAAATTGTTATCTTTGTTACACTTTAATCCTGATATAGTCCCATGTTTTAAAGAGATAACAAACCATGAATACTGGTAATGAAATAGTGTCAAAGCTTAGTAAAGACAGGGATAGGACAAACCTTTTGAAAACATCCGAACAACGTTTTATCGCTTTTTTAGTACAGCATATCCCGCGTTGGATGAGTTCAGACATGCTCACGCTCATTGGGCTGATAGGCAGTTTAGTGACAGCAGCCGGATTTGTTTTGGCGCTTTATGTTCATCGAAGTTTGTTGCTGTTGGGTATTTTAGGGTTCTTCATAAATTGGTTTGGCGATTCGCTCGACGGCCGGTTGGCGTATTTCCGCAACAAACCCCGAAAATGGTACGGCTTTTCGCTCGACTACACGGTCGATTGGCTGACAAATATTTTTATCGGATTAGGTTACTCCATCTATGTGGGCGGCGAGTGGGGACTGCTGGGCTTCGGGTTTGTGGTGCTCTACGGATGGGCCATGATGACGGCTTTGTTGCGGTATAAAATCACCAACGAATACACGATTGATTCCGGTTTGCTGGGTCCCACCGAAGTGCGGATTATCATTTCATTTTTCTTAGTGCTTGAAGTTATTTTCAAGGGCTCCATTATATATTCCGGCATACTGTCCTGTGTCATCCTGCTTGTTGTTAATCTCATGGATTTCTGTAAGTTATTGAGAGTAGCCGACCGGCGCGATAAAAACGAACGGACAGACAAAACACATTGAAAAATATGTTAAGACAGTTGAAAGTCTTTGTCAAAGCGCAATTTTCTGCCTTCACAGGCGGAATGTGCGACTATTTTATCATGATTTTTCTCACAGAACTGATTGGCGTGCATTATCCCCTGTCTATTGCTATTAGTTGTGTATTGGGCGCCGTTGTCAATTTTTCATTGAACAAGAAATGGTCTTTTTATTCCAAAGAAATTGGTTACAGGTTTTCGCTTCCGCAGCAATTATGGCGCTTTTTCCTGGTAGTCATAAGCAGCATTATCTTGAAAGTAGCAGGCACTTATTGTATTACAACTTTTGCACATATTGACTACAAAATAAGCCGCATCATAACCGATATAGTCGTTTCCCTGTGTTTTAACTATGTGTTGCAGCGCTATTGGGTGTTTAAAAACGGCGCAATTACTCCCTCAAGAATTCAAATCAAATGCGAAGAATGAAAATCAATACAAATGTTTATCGTCTTTCATTGACTCTTTGCTGATTTTATGCAGGTCTAACGCTCTCCACGCATACACAATATAGGCCAGTACAAATGGAATAAGTATCGACACGTAGCTCATTGTTTTCAACGTAAAGAAGCTGGAACAACTATTTTCAATAGTCAGCGAACTTTGCAAATCGTGCAACGAAGGATAATAGGCAGTATTGTTCCATCCGGCGCACAGCAAGAGCGCCAGCACGGTGAACACAGTTCCTGCCCCGGCAAACCAAATACCCTTGTTCCACTTTTCGCAAAAAATAGTTTTTCCTATACCGAACAATACGCCAACCACACCAACCAACAACACGGCAAGCACCACAGGCATTTCAATGAAATTAGAGAAATATTTACAGGGTTGCAAAAATACTTCTTTGGTTTCGGGATGCACGGCAAATCCGTCTTGCAACAACAGGTGCACGAGGAAAGTAAGGAAGAACACCAGAAACAAAACCGTGTCCCAGCGCAGTTGTTTGCGCGACCGGCCTTGTATTTCCGCATCATCAATGTTGTTGACGAAGTAGAGCGAGGCCAGTATGCGCGACAGGAAAAATACCGCCAGCCCGAGGCATACATTCCACCCCACCAATGCGGCTTCGAGCCCGTGCCAAGGGGTAGCCCACGACGAAATAACAGGATTTAAGACCTCAACGAGTTGTTGTTTGTTCACTACAAATTCCGCCCCGTTGAAAAATGTACCCACTGCGGTGCCCAACAGCACCGGGCCAAGTATGCCGTTCAACAGCAGAAATACCTGATACGTTTTCTTTCCCAAAAGATTTCCTTTCTTTGCTTGATACTCGTATGACACGGCCTGCAGCACAAAACAAAGCAAAATTAAAACCCACACCCAGTAAGCGCCGCCAAAACTTGTGGAGTAAAACAGCGGGAATGAGGCGAAGAACGCGCCGCCAAACGTAACCAACGTCGTGAACGTAAATTCCCATTTGCGGCCGGTGGCATTCAGCAACATTTTTTGTTGCAGCGGGTTTTTCCCGATGGTAAACAACAGCGATTGTCCGCCCTGCACAAACAGCAGGAACACCAAAAGCGCGCCCAACAAGGCTACCAAAAACCACCAATAATGTTGTAAAAGTATATAGGTATTCATAATTTTATTATTTAATCGATTTGTGGTCCTTTTTTTATTGCATTAGTCATAATCTTCAACTCGGCAATGAGCAGTACAGTGAACAAGGCGAGGAAAACAAAGAAAGTGACTTGTACCGACGCCGCCGACAGATTAGAAATGGCTGCCGACACAGGCAAAATATCCTGAATAGCCCACGGCTGGCGCCCCACTTCGGCCACCACCCATCCGGCCTGCCCGGCGATAATGGCAAGGAAAATAGAAATAAGGCAAGTCCACTGCAACCAACGTTTGTTTTCAAATTTATTTTTGCACGACAAATAAGTCGCCACGGCAAACAGCAACAGCAAAAAGCCGCCGAGGATAACCATGAGGTGAAAAGTATAAAACGTCAGGCCCACCGGTGGAATTAAATCCGATGATTTTTTAATGTATCCATAACCGAAATATTGAAAATGTTCGTCGAGCGTGGCGCGGGCTTGCTGTTTGAGGCTGTCGGTTTTCGCGGCGCGGTAGTCGGCCAGTGCTTGAATGGCGAGTTTGCCACGTGATATTTTCTCCTCGGCCGATAGCGCCATTGTGCCGTCCTTTTTCCGGTAGCCGCCTTCAATGATGTCGGTAATTCCCGGAACGTAAGCGTTTATATCGCGTTCGGCGAAAAAAGAAAGCAGTTTGGGAATTTCTATTTTAAAAAGAAACGGGTCCTTGTTATCGTCGTGCTGTGTTTTGGCGGGATTCAGCAGGCCGATAGCCACCAGTCCTGCCCCTTCACGACCTTCATACAGCCCTTCCATAGCAGCAAGTTTCATCGGTTGCCGCTGTGCCACCTGATGCGCCGAGCCATCGCCCGTCCAGATGGACAACAGGCAGGCAATCCCGCCGAAAATAGCGCCGATTTTTACACTTGCCAATGCAAATTTCGTTTCCCGTTTTTTCAACAGAAACCAACTTGCAACGCCCACCACAAACATGGCGCCAATAATCCACCCCGACAGTACGGTATGGAAAAATTTATTGAGCGCCACCGGCGAGAGCGCCACTTCCCAAAAACTTGCCATTTCATTGCGCACGGTATCAGGGTTGAATTGCATGCCGGCGGGATATTGCATCCATGCGTTGGCTACCAGTATCCAAAATGCGGAAATGGTAGCGCCCAAAATAGTGAGCCATGTAGAAGCGAGGTGAAACCCCTTACTCACTTTGTTCCATCCGAAGAACATTACCGCGATGAAAGTGGCTTCCATGAAAAAGGCCACGATGCCTTCAATCGCCAGGGGGGCGCCGAAAATATCGCCTACAAACCAACTGTAGTTCGACCAGTTGGTGCCGAACTCAAACTCTAAAATCAGGCCGGTGGCCACGCCAATAGCGAAGTTGATGCCGAAAATTTTCATCCAGAACTGGGCGGTTTTTTTCCAGAAGTCGTCGCCCGTTTTGTAGTACACAGTTTCCATAATGGCTTGCACGACGCCCAGCCCCAACGTGAGCGGCACAAAGAGCCAATGGTAGATAGCCGTCAGGGCAAACTGTGCCCGCGACCAATCAATCAGAGAAGTGTTGATAGCTTCCATCATAAGTAATAAAATTTATGGGTTAATGGCACGTTGTATCAATTCGCCGGAAACGTATTCTTGCTTGTCCGACGAATTATCGAATTTCCCCAAATAATTGGGGAAGAAGAATATTTTCAATATCACAAACATCACAAATAGCTTGATAAGTATAATCATCCAAAGCGTTTTGCCAATAGTCATGCTTCGGAATCCGTCCCAATAAAAACGAAAAATACGTATCGCTATATTTTTTGCCATACACAAATTTACATATTTTTTTATGGAAAAAAGAGAGATTTCTTTAAAATCGAACCATCAACATTATAGAGCATTGATTGTATGCCAGTTATGGTGCATCCCAAAAAAATGGCGGAGAGGGAGGGATTCGAACCCCCGGAACCTCGCAGTTCAACGGTTTTCAAGACCGCCGCAATCGACCACTCTGCCACCTCTCCCGAATTTTAAGGATGCAAAGATACGATTTTTCATTATTTTTCCAAAATTGTACGTATTTTTGTTCATTAATTATGGATTTTACTGCAAATTTATTGGGCTGGTTCAAGAAAAATCATCGCGACCTGCCTTGGAAAAACACGAAAGACCCGTATAAAATATGGCTGTCGGAAATTATCCTGCAACAAACCAGGGTGGAACAGGGCTATTCCTATTACTTACGCTTCATCGACCAATATCCTACGGTTGAAGCGCTGGCGGCGGCCCCGCTCGATGAAGTGCTGAAACTCTGGCAGGGGTTGGGATACTATTCCCGCGCGAGAAATCTTCACGTTACGGCACAAACGATAGTAGCATATCATAACGGACAATTTCCAACGTCCAGCAGCAACCTTCTATTGCTTAAAGGAATTGGTGAATATACCGCGGCGGCCATCGCTTCCTTTGCCTTTAATGAACCGGTGCCGGCGCTCGACGGCAATGGCTATCGTATTCTTACGCGGGTGTTTGGCATCCATACGCCTATTGATAGCAACAAAGGGAAACAAGCCTTGCGCGCATTGGCGCAAGAACTCATTCCCCAGCGCTATCCGGCCGATTTTAATCAAGCGCTTATGGATTTCGGATCATTGGTGTGTGTGCCCAAAAGCCCAAAATGTGCTGAATGTCAATTGCATGAAGGATGTTATGCCTTTTGTGCAGGAAAAGTAGCGGAATTGCCTGTAAAAGGCCGGAAGCCCGAAATTCGCACGCGCTATTTCCATTATTTCATAGTGCGGGAAAAACATCACGTATATTTACATCAACGTTCGGATAACGACATTTGGAAAGGCTTGTATGAATTTCCCCTCATTGAAACAGACATGGAAATTTCGCCCGAAAAGATAACAGCGCAGACGGCATGGAAAAAACTTTTCTCCGGAGAAAAAGTTAAAATTATCAACTATTCACCGCTTATCAAACATCAATTGACGCACCAAACCCTGTGGACACGTTTTTATCTTATCGAGGCCGGCACAATTCTTCAAAACCTGCGCCAACATTACCTTCGGGTGCCTTTGAAGGACTTCGACCGATACAGTATTCCGCGTCTTATTGACGCCTTTCTTGAAAAAAATCCTGAAAATTTCGATATTATTTCAAAATAATGATTAACTTAGCGGCGTGATCTATAATTATCAACCACCTAAAAACTAATTCTTATGTCATTAAACAAAGTAATGTTAATCGGAAACGTCGGGAAAGACCCCGAAGTACGCCACCTTGAAAGCGGTGTGCCTGTTGTGACCATTCCAATAGCTACAACCGAACGCTACAAAGACAAGAATGGAGAAGTAAAAGAACAAACCGAATGGCACAATGTGGTGCTATGGCGAGCATTGGCCGAATTTACCGAAAAGTATGTACACAAAGGCAAGCAAATATATATTGAGGGCAAATTGCGCTCCCGCAGCTGGGAAGACCAGAGCGGGCAAAAGCGTTACACCACAGAAGTGATAGCCGATACAATACAGCTTTTGGGTAAAAAATCTGACACCGAACAGCAAAGTGGAGGGCCGGCTGCCGACAAAACCGCTGCTCCGGCCGAACCGGTAATCGAGCAGCCCGAAGGCGACGATTTGCCGTTCTAACAAATTGCTGTAAAATCAAATCAACCCCGGGAATAGATCACCCCGGGGTTTTTTATTTCCTACAGACGTTGGCGTTTTGTCGGGATTTAACATTTCGTTTTCATCCATGTTCGATTAAAAGTTTTGGACGGCTCAAAGCAGCGCCTGCACGCGCTGCATTTCAATTCATCCATGTTCGATTAAAAGAGCCGGGCACGAAAAAGAATGTAAATCCTCGTTTCTATTTCAATTCATCCATGTTCGATTAAAAGTCACGTATCCCTTCATGCAGGAGAAACACTCTCATATTTCAATTCATCCATGTTCGATTAAAAGTAGAATTTGTGAAAAAATGGTTTAGCGTTCTCTCATTTCAATTCATCCATGTTCGATTAAAAGAGATCGGAAACAAGGTGAACCTAAGTGAAGATAGCATTTCAATTCATCCATGTTCGATTAAAAGAACACTAATACCGTTCATGGTCGAGATCATGACCAAATTTCAATTCATCCATGTTCGATTAAAAGGAAAGAGATGTCGGAATTACTACAAGATTACCGTAATTTCAATTCATCCATGTTCGATTAAAAGCGCGCTCGCGGCGGCTTCGCAGGTGTCGAATATGTATTTCAATTCATCCATGTTCGATTAAAAGGCATTGGGCCATTATGTTAGTGGTCGAGTCGATTATTTCAATTCATCCATGTTCGATTAAAAGAAATTTATCAAATTTGACCTTCTATATCCCAATGAATTTCAATTCATCCATGTTCGATTAAAAGCTCATCAAGCGCTGTTCTCTCGCGCTCACCCGGAAATTTCAATTCATCCATGTTCGATTAAAAGTGTATGTTCCTTTCATCACGCATCCACTTCAACGCGATTTCAATTCATCCATGTTCGATTAAAAGCCACTCGACGACTTCGGCGTAATGTTCTTCGACGAAATTTCAAGTCATCCATGTTCGATTAAAAGATCGGCCGAAACGGTAAACAATACGCTCGTACGGCTATTTCAATTCATCCATGTTCGATTAAAAGCATTTCCGTGCACCCCAAGAGATGAATGTCAATACTATTTCATTTCATCCATGTTCGATTAAAAGAGGTGCTCCCCTGTCATTATTAG
>JAITIL010000066.1 GCA_031279475.1 Prevotellaceae bacterium
AAAATTAGAAAGCTATGACACATTCTCGCATCAATCTAAAATCTAAAACTTTATATATGAAAAAACTTATTAAACTTGTTTTATGCGCCCTGCTAACAACCCTGTGGGGGACGTTGGCAGCGCAGAACGTGGTCACCGGCGTGATTATTGATGAAACCGGAGAACCACTGCCGGGCTCAGTGGTGCAGGTGCGAGGCAGCACCCGCGCCGTAGCTACCGACGTCGACGGCAGTTTCAGCATCAGCGTGAAGCCGGAAGATGTACTGGAAGTATCGTTTTTGGGTTACGAAACGCAGCCTGTTACGGTGGGCGGACAAACAAAGATCACCGTGCAACTCAAACCCAAAGTCGACGAACTGAAAGAAGTTGTTGTTGTGGCCTTCGGCAAGCAGAAGAAGGAGAGCGTGGTGGCCTCAATTGCCACCATCAGCCCTGCGGAGCTGAAAGTGCCGAGCAGCAACCTCACCACCGCCTTTGCCGGGCGCATAGCGGGCGTGATTGCCTATCAGCGCAGCGGCGAGCCGGGCCTGGACGATGCACAATTCTTTATCCGGGGCGTCACTACTTTCGGCTACAAGAAAGACCCGCTGATATTGATCGACAACAACGAATCAACCTCGCAGGAACTGTCGCGCATGCAGCCCGACGACATTGCCAGTTTTTCTATCCTTAAAGACGCCACGGCCACAGCACTATACGGCGCACGAGGTGCGAACGGCGTAATCATGGTGTCTACCAAGGAAGGCAAGGAAGGAAAAGCAAAAATCAATATCCGCTACGAAGAGGCGCTGTCCATGCCCACGCAAATGGTAGAACTGGCCGACCCAATCACCTACATGAATTTGCACAACGAAGCCATCAGAACACGCAACCCGTTGGGACAGACCATGTATAGCGATTATAAAATCCAGAACACCATTGCCGGCACTAACCCCTACGTTTTTCCAGCGACCAATTGGTATGACAAGCTGTTCAAGGATTTTGCCAACAACCACCGCCTGAATATGAATGTCAGTGGCGGCGGAAACGTGGCACAATATTATATAGCGGGAAGCCTGATTAACGACAACGGCGTGCTGAATGTGGACAAGAGGAACAATTTCAACAGCAATGTCAACCTGAACCGCTATATGTTGCGCACCAACGTCAATATCAATATTACCAAAACCACTCAGGCCATTGTGCGCCTTTCCGGTTCCTTTGACGATTATTCGGGGCCTATTAACGGCGGCAGCGATGTGTACAGGCAAGTGATGAATACCAATCCCGTCCTCTTCCCGGCATACTACGAGCCCGACGAGAACTATAAATATTCCAAACACATCCTGTTCGGGAATTATGGCGACAGGCACTACGTTAATCCGTATGCCGAAATGGTAAAAGGCTATAAAGAGTCCACTACTTCCGTGATGACGGCGCAGTTTGAGTTGAAACAAAAATTAGATTTTATTACGGAAGGGTTGTCGGCGCGTGCCATGTTCAATACCAGCCGTTATTCTTATTTCGACGTTACCCGGGCTTACAATCCCTATTTCTATAGTGTAAGTAATTATGACAAAAACGCTAATACTTACCTGTTGGATGAACTCAATGTGGGCAGGGAATCGCTCAGTTACGCCGAAGGGGAAAAAAAGGTAAGCGCCACCACTTATTTTGAAAGCAGCCTCAACTGGAACCGCTCCTTTGCCGAAAAGCATGAGGTAGGCGGCATGATGGTATTCACCATACGCAATGAACTGGTGGGCAATGCAAGCAGCCTGCAAAAATCACTGCCTTACCGGAACATGAACCTTGCCGGCCGGCTCACCTATGCGTATGGCGGGCGCTACTTGTTTGAAGGAAACTTCGGATATAACGGCTCGGAACGTTTTGCCAAAAAGGAACGCTTTGGCTTTTTCCCTTCGGGCGGTATAGGATGGGTAATTTCCAACGAAGGTTTTTACGGCGAAGGCTTGAAATCCGTGCTCAGCAACCTGAAACTGAAAGCCACGTACGGGTTGGCGGGGAACGACGCCATCGGCACCGCCGATGAACGGTTCTTCTACCTGTCGCAAGTGACGATGAACAGCGGCGAACGGGCAAGTTCCTTCGGGACAAATGGGGATGTATCCCTGTCCGGCGTCAGGATCACCAGATATGCCAATGAAGATATCACTTGGGAAATTGCCAAAAAGATGAACGTAACGGCCGAGATAGGGCTGTTTAACGAATTAGACTTTCAAGCGGAATATTTCCGGGAACAACGCAGTAACATTCTGATGACCAGGCAAGACATTCCCACCTCCATGGGTCTGGAAACGACCGCCAAATCAAATGTGGGCGAAGCGTCCGGCCATGGCGTGGATATGTCGCTGAACTTCAACCATTCGTTTGGCGCCAAGGCCTGGCTCACCGCGATGGCTAACTTCACGTATGCCACCAGTGAATACACGGTGTATGAAGAGCCCCAGTATCCCGACGCGCCGTGGAAAAGCCATGTCGGCTATCCGCTCTCGCAACGCTGGGGCTATATTGCCGAACGGCTTTTTGTGGATGATGCAGAGGTATACAATTCACCGGTGCAGTTTGGCAACTATATGGGCGGCGACATCAAGTATAAAGACTTGAATAGCGACGGAAAGATTAACGAATTAGACATGGCGCCCATCGGATACCCCTCAGAGCCCGAAATCATATATGGGTTTGGGGCGTCGGCAGGATACAGGTCGTTCGATTTTTCTTTCTTTTTCCAAGGTTCGGCGCGTTCATCCTTCTGGATTATTGACCCCGGGGTTGACCCCGTCATCAATACGGCGCCTTTCCTTGGTGGGCAAAGCGCCCTGATGAAAGCGTATGCCGACAGCCACTGGTCGGAAGAAAACCGCGACATCTATGCGGTGTGGCCCCGCCTGTCGCCCACCACCGTGGAGAACAACAACCAGCTTTCCACATGGTTTATGCGCGACGGCTCATTCCTGCGCCTGAAATCCATAGAAGTGGGCTATTCGCTGCCCGAAAAAATCATATCCCGAATTCACCTGAGCCAGCTTCGCATTTATTTCAGCGGAACGAATTTACTTACTTTCAGTAAATTCAAGCTTTGGGACCCCGAGATGGGCGGCAACGGATTGGGGTATCCTGTGCAGAAAGTATTCAATCTCGGCGTTCAGGTGTCTTTTTAAATTCTTTATACTTTTAATATCAACTGTTATGAACAAAATTATATTATATATCAAAAGGCGGCTCGGCCACGCGCTGTTGGCCGCATCAGGTTGTTTGCTGCCAGCGTCGTGCGACTATCTGGACGTCATTCCCGACGATATTCCCTCCCTTGACCATGCCTTCAGCAACCGCACCACAGCCGAAAGTTATCTGTACGGCTGTTACAGTTTCCGTCCGCCCATTGGCCGGATTAACGAAAATGAAGCCGACCCCGGCCTGACGGCAGGCGACGAAACCTGGCAACGCTATCTCGTAGCGGAAGGCAGTGAGGAAAACGCTACCTGGCCCGGATCCCAAATAGCGCGGGGCGAGCAAAACGCTGTTAATCCCATCCTCAACCGCTGGCATCATACTTATGCCGGCATCCGCCAGTGCAATATCTTTCTGGAGCGAATTTGGGAAGTATATGACGTGGAAAGCGCCGAACGGCAACGATGGATTGGCGAAGCCAAATTCCTGAAAGCCTACTATCATTACTTCCTCTTTAAACGCTATGGCCCCATCCCAATTATGAATGTAAACCTCCCCATTGACGCGAGCGCCGATGAAGTACAGGTGTACAGGGAGCCGGTAGATAAAGTGGTGGAATACATCTCCGCATTGCTCGACGAAGCGATAATTGACTTGCCGTACCCGCACGAAGTGCTGCAGGGAACGCAAGCCGGACGGGCCGACAAATTAGTGGCGCTGACCCTGAAAGCCGAATTGCTGCTATTTGCCGCCAGCGACCTGTTCAACGGAAATACCGAAATGGCAAGTATGGTAGACAACAGGGGCGTTTCCCTCTTTCCGCAGACAAAAGACCCGGACAAATGGAAAACTGCGGCAACGGCTTGCAGCCTCGCCATTGCGGCTTGTCATGAAAACGGAAAGGCGCTGTACACGCAGCCTGACCCGGTGACGGTTGCCGAATCGCCTGTTTTTCAACTCCAATCGGCGATCCGCAACGTCATTGGCAACCGCTGGAACTGCGAGCTCATTTGGGGCGATACCGAATATGACCACGGCCGGCTGGCGAGGGTAGCGGGAACGCGATTAATTGGTTTGGAGGGTGGAACCATGCGCTGGCTGAGCGGCGAATGGGCGCCCACGCTGAAAGCCGTGGAACAGTATCACTCTTCGCGCGGCGTGCCCATCAAGTACGATAAGGAATGGATAGACAACGGCTGGTATGAAAACCGCTACAAAATCAGGCCGGATGCGTCTTCCGGTGATGAAAAATACCTGGTAGAAGCAGGCCAAAGGACCGTGTACCTGCATTTTAACCGCGAGCCCCGCTTTTATGCCTCCGTAGCGTTCGACAAAGGCGTGTATTATGGAGCAGGCTGGTATAAATTCGAAACCGACCGCAACGTAAAATATGCCAATTACCTGAACCTGGGATATGCCGGTTATCAAGCCGGCGTTGCCTATTCCGCTACCGGGTACAGTGTAAAAAAACTGTATGGGTTGCACGCCATACAGGAAACCAACAGGGTGGACGCAGGCGTTTTTTTCCCGTTCCCCATTTTCCGGCTCGCCGACCTGTACCTGATGTATGCCGAAGCGCTGAACGAGGCGGAAGGCCCCGTTCCCGAGGTATTTGAATACGTGAACCGGGTGCGTCAGCGGGCAGGCTTGGGAGATTTGCAATACTGCTGGGATAATTACACCAACCTTCCTGGCTACTATAGTAATAAGGAGAACCTGCGCGAAATCATCCGGCAGGAGCGCGCCATCGAACTGGCGTTTGAGGGAAAACGTTTTTGGGATCTCCGGCGCTGGCAAAAAATAACCGAATTCAATGTCCCCCCGCGTGGATGGAACGTGACCGGCAAAACGCCCGAGGATTTTTACATCGTGACTAATCTCCCCCGGATACCGTTACGATTTACGGTAAAAGATTACTTTTGGCCTATCAAAGAGTCGGAGCTCTATGTAAACAGAAACCTGAAACAAAATTATGGATGGTAATAATTAGTGAAACGGTTAATTAAAACAAATAATATGAAAAATTTTTCAACTTTCAATTTTCAACTTTTAACTGTGCTTCTGCTTGCCACGCTGATTATATTCAACGGCTGCACGGAAGAGCCCATAGGACAACAACCTGAAGACAGCGTGGCGCCCGGCAAAGTGACTCCGCTGCTGCCAACGAAAAGTGTTCCGGGCGGCGCAGTGGTTTACTATCAATTTCCTGCCGACGAAGATTTACTGTACGTAAAGGCAGTCTATACCTTACAGGATGGCAAGGAACGGGACGTGAAAGCGTCCGTTTATACGGATTCTTTGGAAATCTTGGGATTCGGCGATACGGAATCCCGCACCATACAGCTGATAGCGGTTGACCGCAGCCGGAATGAATCGACGCCTGTGCCGGTAACTATTCAGCCGGGCACACCACCCGTGCTCGCTATCGGTGAAAGTTTGGATCTGGTGGCCGATTTTGGCGGCCTGCACGCCTACTGGGATAATTCGCTAAAAGCCAAAATATCCATCCCTGTGCTGGTGAAAGACCACAACGGCGATTATGTGCCTGTGGAAACGTTTTACAGCGAGCAGGTGCAAGGCGAAGGCACGGTAAGGGGCATGGATACTATTGAGGTAGACGTGAAGATTTACGTGCAGGACCGGTGGGGCAACCAAAGTCAGCCGAAAACCTACACGCTGACGCCTATTTACGAAACGCTGTTCGACCGGTTGAAATTCAGTATCGTAAGTTTGAGTAACGACGCCGCGGCATATAGCGCCAATTATGCTTTGGAAAAGATGTTCAACGGCGACAAGAACGGCGAACAGAGCCTTGCTACCCAAGGTACCTCCCAGGGCGGTGCCGCCTGGCCACAAAGTGTGACCATAGACCTGGGCCTTGTGGGTAAATTAAGCCGTATCAGACTATATCAGCGTATAAGCACGCCACCCGGTTATCTGTTCAGGGAAGGCAACCTGCATCTGTTTGAACTTTACGGACGAAGCGACACACCATCAATGAATGGCGATTGGAGCGAGTGGACGCTCCTGGCGCAATGTGAATCCAAAAAACCCTCCGGATTGCCGCTCGGCCAAACAAACGACGAAGATTTGGCAGTAGGACAAAATGGGGAGGATTTCCCCATCCCGGTGGCCGCTGCGCCGCTACGCTACTTGCGAATTAAAGTACTCGAAACATGGGCGGATGGAGATAATTTCCAGATAGGTGAGATAGAAGTTTATGGTGATAACAGATAGCATTATGAATTATGAATTAAAAAATTAAAAAATATGAGGCAGTTTATAAAATATATACGACAAATGGCGCTTGGAAGCATGTTATGCGTCGCCTTGTGGGCGTGTTCCAAGATGAACGAATTAAGCGACAGGTTCCTGAATACAGGTGAAGCCGTGTATGCCGCTAAAGTAGATAGCGCGCTCACCTATACCGGATATAAAAAGGTGGAAGTGCAGGTTTATATCGGAGCCGGGAGAATTGATACGGTAAAGGTTTACTATAACGATTATCAGGATTGCACAGATATTCCGGTAAACAACCAGTCGGGCGTTTTCTCGAAGGTTATCGAAGGGCTGGAAGAACGCGGCTACATTTTCCAGGTTGTTTCTGTGGATAGTTACGGCAATAAATCGCTGCCAGTGGAAGTGCAGGGCATAGCGTTCGGCGATGACCGCTTGAATTTGATTAAAAGCATAAGCAGAAACATTGTATCGGCGATATACGATATTACCAATGGGGTATCGGTGAAATGGGGAGGCGCTGTGGAGAACAGCTCCGGTTGCCTGCTGACCTATACCAACACGAGTGATCAGTCGGCCACAATCGCCGTGTCTCCATCGGCAACCCTCACGGTTATCTCCGACTGGAAATCGGGATTGCGTTCTTCTACACAGTTTGTGGTCGGAGAAGGAAACATGGCGGAAACGTTTAGTACCGAACCGGTAAGTCTGGGCGTCCATAAAGAGGTGCTTCCCAAAACCGACTGGTCGGCTGAAGCCAGCAGCTTTCATGATGACCCCAGGCAGGCGTCAGCCGCCATAGACGGCAATCCGATGCAACCATGGCATTCCAGTGCGGGTGGTCAAAGTATGCCGCAATGGATCATCCTTAATTTCGGCAATGCAGTGCAATTTGACGGCATTGTATTCCAAAACAGGATTGACGACATAAATGATAAGGCCTTTCCATACAGGATAAAATGGGAAGCAAGCAATGATAAGAGCAATTGGACAACCATACTCGAATCCCTCGGACTGGAATATCCTACAGAGAAAGTAGCAAACCCATTGTGGTTACCCTGTACACCGACAACTGCCCAATACCTGAGGTGCACCATATCTGAAACGTGGCCGACCAGCCGTAGCTACACTTATATTGGGGAACTGGGCATTTACCAAATTTTGGAATAGTGGTTACAGGTCTGCACGTTTTTTTGTTCGCAGAATCTTGAAAGCGTTTTATAAATCTCGTTAAAAAATAATAACAAATAATGCGTAATATTTTAAATAACAGTGTAGCTGCAAGAATTTGTTTCATATTGTTCCTGTTGGCTATTGCCGCCCTGCCGGCGCCGGCGGCCGGATTAACAACGGCCTTGGTACAGAAAGCCGTTCCGGTATGGGCGGCAGGGCGTGAAAAGGAAATGAACCTGAGTCTCGGTTTCCGGGGTGTTTTTCAAACGCAGCGTGGCCAGGCGGCACGTTTGAAAATCACAGCCTCCTCGCTCTACAGGGTGTTTATTAACGGGACGTTTGTGGGGTCGGGTCCGGCGCGCGCCGCACATGGATATTTCCGTGTAGATGAATACGAGCTCGGCAAACTGGTGAAAACCGGTGAAAACATTGTGGCGGTGGAGGTGGCCGGCTACAACGTCAACTCCTTCTATACGCTTGATCAACCCTCCTTCCTGTTGGCCGAGGTGGAAGTGGACGGCAAGGTGGCGCTCGCTACGGGCAGCAAGGGTTTTGATGCATTTCAGCTGTCTGAACGGGTGCAAAAAACGGAGCGTTACAGTTTTCAGCGCCCCTTTACGGAATATTATCGCATGAAAGAAGGGTATGACCGGTGGCGTAACTCGGCCGGAACACCGCTCACAGATGTAAAGCTGTCCGTGCAGCCAAAGGTGCACCTGCTCCCGCGCAACGTGCTGTTGCCCGAATTCAACATCATCCGTCCCGTGTCCGTATATGCTAAGGGAACGATGAAAAAAATTATCCCCGACAATTACCACAAAGACCGGTCGCTGACGCAGATAAGCCCTGCACTCAAGGGGTACACGGAAGCGGAGCTTGAAGTGGCGCCCTCGCAAAGGATACAGGAATTGGTAACCGATACGCGGGAAATTATGAATAAACCGGCGGCGGCATTGAAAACACTCCCATTGAAGGCTCACGGGTTTTATATTTACGATTTCGGAATAGATTACTCCGGTTTTATCGGCGCAACAATAACCTGCAAAAGCCCGGCAAAACTGTATTTTTATTTCGACGAGCTGCTGACAGACGGCGATGTGAACACCAAACAGCGCCAGGGCGACGTCAACAACAAGATTGGCTATGAACTGGCGCCGGGCGTCTATGACTTGGAAACGTTTGAAACGTACACCTTCAAGTACCTGAAGATAATTCTCATGGAAGGCGATTGCCAAATTGAAAAGGTATATCTCAGGGAATTTGCCTATCCCGAAAACAAAAAAGCCACGTTTCAAAGCAGCAATTTCAAGTTGAACAAGATATTTGACGCCGCGCAGCAGACCTTCCGCCAAAATGCGGTAGATGTGTTCACCGACTGTCCCGGGCGCGAACGGGCTGGCTGGCTATGCGACAGCTATTTTACCGCTATCATGGAAAAGGAATTTACCGGAAAGTCGGCCATCGCCTACAATTTTTATGAGAACTACGCCCTTCCGGAAACGTTCAAAGACCTGCCCGACGGGATGATACCCATGTGCTATCCCGCCGACCATTATGATGGCAATTTCATACCAAACTGGGCGTTATGGTTTATCGTGCAGGTAGACGACTATGCCCGCCGCGGTGGCGATCCGGCGCTGATAAGCCGGTTGAAACCGAGAATAGAGAAACTGCTGCGATATTTTTCCAAATTTGAAAATGAAGACGGACTTCTTGAAAAACTTGAAAAGTGGATATTTGTCGAATGGTCGAAAGCCAATGATTTTGTGAACGACGTCAATTATCCGTCCAACATGCTCTACGCTGCGGCGCTGGATGCGGCCGCCCGTTTATATGGCAACCCCGACTGGGAACAGAAAGCGGAAAATGTCCGGCAAGCCGTCTTGCGGCAGTCGTTTAACGGCGACTTCTTTGTAGATAATGCCGTGCGCGAAAACGGAAAATTGAACGTTACGGAAAACACTACGGAAGTGTGCCAGTATTACGCCTTTTTCTTTAACATTGCCACACCCGAATCGCATCCCGCGCTGTGGAAAAAGCTCGTCACGGAATTTGGCCCCAACCGCCGCGCTTATCCATCGGTTTTTGAGGCCAACGCCTTCATCGGAAACTACCTGCGCATGGCTGTCCTGTCACGCTACGGACTACAAAGCCAGTTGATGCTGGAAATCCAGGACTATTTCTATTCCATGGCCGACCGTACAGGCACGCTGTGGGAAAACATGCACCATTATGCCAGCTGCAACCACGGTTTCGCCTCCTATATCGGGCATCTACTGTACAGCGATGTACTTGGCGTCAGTCATATTGACTACACCGGCAAGGAAATCACAATCCGCTTCACCGACCTCGTGCTCGACAGTTGCAGCGGCGCTATGCCGATAGGCGACGATGCGGTGGCATTGAAATGGACGCGCTCCGGCAACAGGATTGACTATTCGCTGAAAACGCCGCAAGGCTACAAAGTAAAAATCGAAAACCGGAGCACGGCGGAAATACGGGAAGTCATAGAATAGTGGTTAACGGTTAATGAACATGCGGTTTTTAATCACTAACCGTTAACCACTAATTTCGCTCTTTGACGTATTGGTTTACACGCTTAATTTAATGTGCTAATGTGACTAATTGTTTAATGTGATTAATTAATTTAAAATACTATCACATTCAATTATCGTAATTCGTAATTGTTTCGTATCTTTGTGGTGGTTTTTAAGAAGTAAAGACTATGAATACAGCGGCATTAGACAAGCAAACGAGTGACAAGGTAAGCTTCATTGCTTTCATTATTCCCGAATTTGCAGCAGCGTACAAAATGAAAATATCCGACGCCTACCGTTATCTAAAAAAATACGGCGGATTGGATTTCCTGCACAAGCACTGGTGGGCATTGCATACTGACAACAAGTATTACACACTGCTGGATATATACGACATTTGCCGGCAAAACGGAGGATTGCGATGAAGCTGTATCACGGCAGTTATATGAAAATCACGGAAATTGACCTGTCGAAAGGGGGCATGGCTCGACTTTGTAGTTATGAACCGCGATGAATCGCATAAAGAGGCTCGTCACGAATATGATTTTGTCGAAGGCCCCGTTGCCGATGACAAAATACAATATCGACTGGATATGTTTTTACGGGGACGAATATCTCGCGATGTTTTTCTGGAACAACTGTCTCATCATGAACCTACGCACCAGATTTGTTTTTGTACGGTTAAGTCATTACAAACTATTACACTTTCGGAGAATGAGCCTGTGTGGAACATCGAAGACATCTCCGAATCGCTACTCGAAAAATTAATGCTCGACAATCAAATAGACGAAATAAAAGCAGCCGATTTGTTTTATAACTCCGATACATTTGCTCAACTCGAAGACGAAAACTCCAAACTTAACCTCAGCCCGTGGCAAGAAATCTATGAAATGCTAAAGAAAGAACTGAAAACGCATAACGGATAGCTTTTCGTAATTCGTAATTGAAAACTCGTAATTGAATTTAGCGTGTAAACCAATTTTCAAAAGGTCTGCACGCTTTTTTGTGCGCAGATTCTAATAAAAAGTAAAATTTGTGTAATTCGTAAAATATGAAAAAGGATAATACATTATCAAAAAACAAAATAAAAAATATGAAAACAAAATGGTTAATGAGTGTAGCGGGTGCAGCCTTGATGTTGTTCCTTGCAGGATGCGGCAGAGAAGAGAAAGCCGCACCGGGTACTATGAACGGCACGGCACCCATGATGGGATGGAGTTCGTGGAATGCCAACCACATCAACATCAATGAAACATTATTGAAGGCAACCGCCGATTCAATGGTTTCACTGGGCTTGAAAGACGTGGGATACGAGTGGGTAAATATTGATGATGGCTATTTTAACGGGCGCGACGCCAAAGGACATTTGCAGGTCAACGCCAAATTCCCCAACGGGATGAAAGTGATTGCCGATTACATCCGTTCCAAAGGGCTGCATCCGGGCATTTATTCCGAAATCGGGCAGCACACCTGCGGCTCGGTGGGCGATAACGATGCGGCAGGCAAAAATTCCGGTTTATACGGACATGAGGAGCAGGATTTACGGCTGTTTTTCGACACGTGGGGCTACGAATTTATCAAAGTGGATTATTGCGGCGGTCTCCGCCAGGGATTGAACGAAGAGGTTACCTACACCAATGTGGCGAACATCATCCGCAGCCTCGAGCGGGAATTAGGCCGCAAGCTGCGCTACAACATCTGCCGCTGGGGGTTCCCCGGCACGTGGGCGGCCGGTATTGCCGGCTCGTGGCGCATATCGGGCGATATTGCCGATAATTTTGCGTCACTCAAATACATCATTGACCTGAATACCTATCTGGCGCCCTACGCTTCGCCGGGACACTACAACGACATGGACATGCTGCAACTGGGACGCGGCCTGACACCGGACGAAGAAAAAACGCATTTCGGGATATGGGCGATCATGAGTTCCCCGCTCATCATCGGTTGTAATTTCGAGGGAATACGCCAATCGACACTGGATATTCTAAAAAATACGGAAATCATTGCCGTCAATCAGGACGACTTGGGTTTGCAAGCCGAACTGGTCGCCAAAAATGAGGATGGCCATGTTTTCGCCAAACCCATTGAAACGGCGCACGGAAAAGTACGTGCGGTGGCGCTTTTCAATGCCGGCAATGCGGAAAAAGTCATCCGGGTAGCGTTTGCAGACATCCAACTGAGCGAAAAAGCGAAGGTGCGCGATTTGTGGGCGCACACAGACTTGGGCGAGTTTACGGGCTATTACGAAACCCTTGTCCCGGCGCATGGAACGGCCATGTTGCGCATAGAGGGCAAAGCGGCTATCGACAAACTCCGCTATGAGGGCGAATACGCCTACATGAACAAATTCACAACCATCAATCAGGCGGAAAATGCCCGCTTTCAAAAGGTGACGAATGTCCCTGTTTCCGGCGGATACGTCATGGGCTGGTTGGGCAACAGTAGCGACAATTGGGCGGAATACCGCGACGTATATCTTTCCAAAGGGGGCACATACACCTTCAAACTGTACTACATCTGCGGGGAAAACCGCGATGTGTCGCTGATTGTCAACGGAAGGGAATACCGTTTGGAAAACCTCAATTCGGGAGGGAACACATGCGCTACGGCAAAAATAGACATCGAACTCCGTGCGGGAAGCAACGTGATTCGTTTGGCGAACAGCACGACTTGGGCGCCCGATATCGACAAATTTGAACTGATTCCGAAAAACTAAACACATGAAAAAAATAACAATAATGGCCGTTTGCGCCGCCGTGCTGTGGGCAACGGCTTGCAACAACAATGCATCGAATCCGGATGACAACAATGATCCGCTGCCGTTGGAATCAATTGCCGTCACACCGGCGTCGCTTAAAGTGACGGCAGGCCAAACCGCTTCGCTGACCGCCGTACCGGCGCCGGAAAATGTAGATCCGGCGGAGAAACCGTTTGCATGGGCGTCCAATAATACCGGCGTGGCAACCGTGAGTAATGGATTGGTCAGGGGCGTATATCCGGGTGCTGCCACAATTACGGTCAGCGGACGGCTGAACGACAACATCCGCACTGTTGTGCCGGTAACGGTATCCGCCGCCACCTATCAAAATCCTGTCATTGGCCAAAGTTTGCCCGACCCGACCATCATAAAGGCTTCCAACGGATGGTTTTACGTTTACGCGACAGAAGATACCCCCAACGTGCCGATCTATCGTTCGCAGAACTTGGTCGACTGGTGGTATGCCGGCGCCTGCTTTACCAGCAGCACCCGCCCGCCGTGGCCGGATGACCCGAATGCCGGTATCTGGGCGCCCGACGTCAATTACATCAACGGAAAGTATGTCCTCTACTTCTCAAGGTCTACCTGGGGCGGTGTATCGAAGTGCGGCATTGGCGTGGCCACGGCCAACGATCCCGGAGGCCCCTTCACCAACCACGGCAAACTGTTTAACAGTGCCGAAATTGGCGTACAGAATTCCATCGATCCGTTCTACATAGAAGATGAGGGGAAAAAATATCTTGTTTGGGGAAGTTACGGCGCCGGCGCCGGCATACATATCACAGAGTTAAACGACGACGGCCTTTCGGTTAAAGACATGCATCATGTAACAAAGATTGCCGGGACTCATTTCGAAGGCGGTTATATCCATAAAAGGGGAAAATATTATTATTTGTTCGCGTCTACAGGCACCTGCTGCGAAGGCGCAAACAGCACGTACGCGCTTGTTGTCGGACGCTCCGAGAACCTTTTCGGGCCATACATTGATAAAGATAGCGACCCTCTGCTAAGCACCGCATATAATTGGGCATGGGTAATACAGAAAAATGACCATTTTGTAGGCCCCGGCCACTGCTCCGAAATAGTAACCGACGACGCCGGCAACGACTGGATACTGTATCATGGGTATGTAAAGGGCAAGGAAGATGCCGGAAGGCAGTTGCTGATGTCCCAAATCATTTGGGAAAATGATTGGCCGTCCGTGGCAGGCGGCTCTCCCGCTGTTAAAGCGGATGCGCCGGTGTTCAAAGATTAAGAATTTCAAAACTATTAAATCTTTAAATTTTTAAATCTTTAAATCTTTGAATCTTTAAATCTTTGAATCTTGAAATCTTTGAATTCTACAGAAGTTGTATATTTGTTTTAATTTAGCACTAAATTCTCGAAACAATGAAAAGAATTATTTTTACAACACTACTTGTCTTCAGCGCAGTGTGCGTATTTGCGCAATGGAAACCCGCCGGGGATAAAATTAAAACAGCGTGGGCGGATAAAATCAACCCCGCAAACGTATTGCCGGAGTACCCGCGTCCGGCGATGGAACGCCCGCAGTGGAACAACCTCAATGGCCTGTGGGATTACGCCATCCTGCCGACAGGCGCCGCCGAGCCCGGCCAGTTCGACGGAAAAATATTGGTGCCGTTTGCCGTCGAGTCGAGCCTCTCGGGCGTGGGAAAACGCCTCGGGAAAGAGAACGAACTGTGGTACAAACGCACGTTCACGGTGCCGGCGGCCTGGAAAGGCAAGTCGGTGCTGCTGCATTTCGGCGCGGTAGACTGGAAAGCCGACGTGTTTGTGAACAACGTCAAAGTGGGCACGCACAAGGGCGGCTACACGCCGTTCTCGTTCGACGTCACGCCCTACCTGACGCAAGGCGAACAGAAACTCGTAGTGAGGGTGTGGGACCCCACCGACGAAGGCTACCAGCCGCGGGGCAAACAGGTGAACAAACCCGAAGGCATCTGGTACACGCCCGTGTCGGGCATTTGGCAAACCGTGTGGCTCGAGCCGGTGCCCGGGAAACACATCACATCGGTAGCGCCCACGCCCGACATTGATGCGCAGCGGCTGTCGGTCGTCGTAGATGTGGCCAACGCTGCACACGGCGACATTGTGGAAGTGACGGTTAAAGATGCGGGCAAAGTCGTGGCCACCGCTAAAGCGGCCGCAGGCCAGCAAATCGACATACCGGTGCCCGGCTTGAAACTTTGGTCGCCTGAAACGCCGTTCCTCTACGATTTGGAAACGAGCCTTTATGCGAACGGTAAGCTTCAGGATAAAGTGACCGGCTATGCCGCCATGCGCAAAATTTCCGTCGGCCCCGACAAAAACGGCATACTGCGGCTACAGCTGAACAATGAGGCGTACTTCCAGCTCGGCCCCCTCGACCAGGGCTGGTGGCCCGACGGGCTCTACACCGCCCCCACCGACGAGGCGCTGCGGTATGACGTCCAAAAAACGAAAGATTTCGGCTTTAATATGATACGCAAACACGTGAAAGTGGAGCCCGCGCGCTGGTACACGCACTGCGACCGCCTCGGGATACTCGTATGGCAAGACATGCCGAGCGGCGGAAATTCCCCACAGTGGCAGATGCATCAATTCTTCGACGGCAAGGAAGCCGTCCGTTCACCCGAATCCGAAGCGAACTTCCGGCAGGAGTGGAAAGAAATCATCGACTTCCTGAAGCCCAACCCCTGCGTGGTGGTGTGGGTGCCGTTCAACGAGGCGTGGGGGCAGTTCAAGTCGGTGGAAATCGCGGCATGGACGAAGAGCTACGACCCCTCGCGGCTTGTGAACCCCGCCAGCGGCGGCAACCACTACCTCGAAGCGGGCGATATCCTCGACGTGCACCATTACCCCAATCCTAAAATCACGCTGCTCAACACCAAAAAGGCGAACGTGCTTGGCGAATATGGGGGTATCGGCCTGGCCATTGAAGGGCGCCTTTGGCAACCCGACAAGAACTGGGGGTACGTGCAGTTTAAAACCACGAAAGAAGTTACCGATGAGTATATCAAATTTATCGGGCAACTGAAAGAAGCCGTCGGCCGCGGATATTCGGCCGCGGTCTACACGCAGACCACCGACGTGGAAGGCGAGGTGAACGGCCTCATGACCTACGACCGCAAGGTTATCAAAATGGAAGAAGACCGCTTGCGGCAGGCCAACACGGGGTTGGTTAGGGACTAAGAGCTGTTATTCGTTAAATACTAAGGGTAAAGCCGTTTTTTAAAGACGGCTTTCTTTATTCAAAGATTTCAGAATTTAAGGTTTCCCGTTCCCCGAAAGGGTAGCCCGGTGCAGCGGGAGCAAATGCTCAAGCAGGCTTTCCATCTCGTCGAGTGGAAGCATGTTGGCGCCGTCCGACAAGGCTTCGGCAGGGTAGGGGTGGGTCTCAAGAAATAGCCCATCTACGCCCACAGCAATGCCAGCCTTGGCCAGCGTTTCAATCAGCGTGGGTTTGCCGCCCGTCACGCCGCTCTGCTGGTTGGGCTGCTGCAAGGAGTGGGTCACATCAAGCACCACCGGCACGCCGTTTTGTTTCATTTCCACAATGCCGCGAAAGTCCACCACTAAATCGTAGTACCCGAACTGGGCGCCGCGCTCGGTGAGCATCACGTTAGGATTATACTGTTTCACCTTGTCTACGGCAAAGCGCATGGCCCCGGGCGCAAGAAACTGGCCTTTTTTGATGTTCACCACTTTTCCGGTTTGCGCGGCGGCCGCCAGCAGGTCGGTTTGGCGGCAGAGAAAGGCCGGTATTTGCAGCACGTCGATGTCGTAACGGGCGGCCAATTGCGCCTCGCCGGGCGAATGGATGTCGGTCACTACCGGTATATCAAAGGTGCGCCGCACCTTCCGGAGTATCTCCAATGCGGCTTCATCGCCGATGCCGGTGAACGAGTCGCCCCGCGAGCGGTTGGCTTTGCGGTAAGACGCCTTGAAGATGTAGGGTATCTTTAACTTGTCGGAAAGCTTCGCAAGGTGCATCGCCACATCCATGCATAATTTTTCGCTTTCTACCACGCAGGGGCCGGCCATCAGGAAAAAATTGCCGGCGTCGCGGTGTCGTAAATTCGGTAAATTCGGTATCATATTATCGCATCTGTATTATTTTTATCCATTTCATTATTATAATAGCGGCGAGAGGAGGCGGGCCAGGCCTTCTTTCAATTTTTGCCAAAAGCTGCGTTTTTCCCATCGGTAACGGCGTACAAAGCGGCTGTTTTTCATGTCTGTTTTAAAATGTTCCTCAAGTTGCGAGGCAATTTGCTCATCATAGAACAAGGCCGTGATTTCGAAATTGTGTTCAAAGCTGCGGGTGTCCATATTGGCTGAGCCGATAGAGGCAAACGACCCGTCGATGGTGATAATTTTTGAGTGATTAAATCCTTTTTTGTAGAGATACACTTTCACGCCAGCCTCCATGAGTTCCGAAAGGTACGACATGGTGCTCCAGTAGGTAAGTTTGGAATCCGATTTGCTGGGCAGTATCAGGCGCACATCCACGCCGCTCAGCGAAGCGACTTTAATAGCCGTGAGGATGCTGTCGTTCGGGGTGAAATAGGGCGTGATGATGTAGATGTGTTCCTTGGCTTGTGTAATGGCCGAGAAATAGGCCTGCATGATGCTTGCCCAATCGCTGTCGGGCCCCGACGGCACAATCTGCACGTAATGTTTGTCGCGAATATCGAATTTAGGATAATAATTCTCGCGCTGGCCTACCTGCTTTTTGCTCACAAAAAACCAGTCGAGCAGGAAAGCGGCTTGCAGGGAGTGCACGGCCTCGCCTTCAATGCGGAGGTGGGTGTCGCGCCATGTGTTAAAATCCCCGCCGCCGATATACCGGTCGGCAATGTTGATGCCGCCCAAAAAGCCCGTGCGGCCGTCAACCACCAATATTTTCCGGTGGTTCCGGTAGTTCACGGTGCGACTGAGCCATGGAAATCTTACTTTTGCAAAAGGGTATATTTTTACGCCGGCCTTTTTCAGGTCGGCCACATATTGTTTCGGCAATTTCCAGCTCCCGATATCGTCGTAAATCACACGCACTTCCACGCCTTCCTGCACCTTGCGTATCAACAGGTCTTTGATTTCTACGCCAATCTTGTCGGCTTCAATAATGTAGGACTCCAGGTGGATACTGTAATGCGCTTCGGCGATACTTTTTTTCATGGCTGTGAACGTGTCGACGCCATTACCATATACTTCCACCTTGTTTTTGTGCGTGAGCAAAGCCCTGCTGTTATTGAGTTGCAGCAGGATGGTGTTTTTAAATTTCTCTATTTTTTTCGCATTCTTCCATTCGGCGTAATAAATCTGCAGGATTTGCCGTTTGCCCAAACTGTCCATGATGGCCACGTCGCGCAGCCCTTTGCGGCTGTACATTTTCCGCTTGCGGTGGTTTTGCCCAAAAAACAGGTAAAGGATGATGCCGATGTAGGGGAGGGTGAGCAACACCACAATCCACGACAATGTTTTCACCGGATTCAGCCGGCTGAGCACCATCATGATGATGATGTAAATGGCCAGCATCAGGTAAAAACCCATCAAAAGAAGGGCCACATGACTGGTAATCCAGTGCCATATAGTGCATAATATGTCCATCTTGCGGATGCGTTACGTTGTGAAATTCATTTCGTCCAGTAAATAACCCGCACCGGCTATTTTGTCAATCACAAACAGCACGTAACGTATGTCCACCGCAATATTGCGGCAAATTCCGGAATCATATTCCACGTCGCTCATGGTGCTTTCCCACGTGCGGTCGAAGTTTATTCCTATCAGTTCCCCGTTGCCGTTCAGCACGGGGCTTCCGGAATTACCCCCGGTGGTGTGGTTGGTGGCTATGAAAGCCACGGGAACAGTGCCGTTTTCGGCCCACCGGCCGTAATCTTTAGCGGCTACTACTTCCCGTAACCGTTGCGGGATGTTGTAGTCATAGATGTCGGGATTGTCTTTCTCCATAATGCCTTCGATGGTTGATTGGGGAAGGTAATATACGGCATTAACGGGCGTGTATCCCGCCACCTTGCCATAGGCTATGCGCAGCGTGGAATTGGCGTCGGGGTAAAAGTCGCGCCCGGGCTGGAAGGCCATCAGGCCGCGCATGTAATCGCGGTATAATGCGTTGATTTGCGCCTGCAGGATACGATAGGGTTTTTCCACATTTTCCCTGTAAAAGTCATTGCTTTTTTTGTAAAGCATAAACAACGGGTCGTGAAGCAAGGCATGGACAAGACCGTTTTTGTCTTGTTGCAGCAACCGTTCCACGGCCTCTTGGGACGTAAACAAAGTGCGGGTATACAACGTGTCTGACAGGGCTGCCATATCACCGTTATGTTTTTTACTTTCATCGCTTAGCGCAGGCGGGATAAAGGCTGCGGGGACGTGCTGCAGGTATTCGGTAAGCAGCGCCACGAAAGTCTGTTTGTCGATGGAGAGTGAATAATTTTTAAAAAAGTCGGATGTGCGGGCTTGTAGCCGGCGTTTCAAGAGGGTATCGGGTGTGGCGTTTTTTTCGTCGGTAAGCGATGCGAAAGCCGCCACGTAATTTATTAGCTCAATGGCGTTGAATGCCTCCAGTTGGTAGTCGCGCACGGCTGCATATACCTGCCAGGCCTTGTAATGTTCGGCGAAGCGGGGCAGCAGGGTGTTATATTCCGGTTTATCGGCCGCCCATGCCGCGAACTGTGCCTCCAGCGACTGTTTCTTCTCTACGGTTTTAAGGCGCGTCAGGCCTTTCAGTTCGCCCTGCCATTTTTTCCATGCGTTCGCCACGGCGGCCTGCTTCGACGCATATTTGATGCGCGTGCCGGCATGTTGCGCCATCTCGTTTTTCATGACGTCGAGCCGTATGCTTCGTAATTTAATTTTTTCGGGATTACCGTATGTGACCATATATTTCACAGCTTCGGAATACAGGTACTCGGACGTGCGTCCCGGGAAACCATATATAAAGGTGAAATCGTTTTCCTTAAAACCTTTCAATGATATGCGGAGCGATGTTTTAGGCTGGTAGGGGATGTTGTCTTCCGAATAGGCGGCGGGCTTGTTGTCCTTATTGGCGTAGATGCGAAAGAGCGAAAAGTCGCCGGTATGGCGGGGCCACATCCAATTGTCGGTGTCGCCGCCGAATTTCCCGATAGAAGAAGGGGGCGCGCCCACCAGCCGGATGTCTTCAAAAACCTGATAGACGAACAAGTAAAATTTATTGTCGTAGTACATGCTTTCTACAGAAGCCTGTGTTCCTTTTTCCTTTGCTTCCCCTTTAATAATGGCCGCCTTGTTTTTGCTTATTTTCGAAGCCCTTTCCGCATCCGGCATGCGGGCGGTCACGCCTTTGAGCGCCTGGTCGGTGACGTCTTTCATGCGCAGCAGAAACCTTACGCTAAGCCTTTTGCAGGGCAACTCTTCGCTAAAGTTTTTGGCCCAGAAGCCGTCTTTCAGGTAGTCGTGTGCTTCGGAACTGTGCTCCTGTATTTGTCCCAGCCCGCAGTGGTGGTTGGTGAGCAGCAATCCTTTACCGGAAATAAGTTCGGCCGTGCATCCACCGCCGAATTGCACAATGGCGTCCTTGAGGCACGCCTGATTGATGCTATAAATGTCTTCGGCCGACAGTTTCAGCCCTTTGGCCTGCATATCGATAATGCGCGACTCAATGAGCGAAGGCAACCACATGCCTTCATCGGCCAGCGCTGTAACCGCACAAAAAAGGTGGAGCACGGCCCACAAACCCGTCTGTCTCATTTTTATCTTTATCTTCATATATTCTTATTACAAAGTAAAATTACACAAAAAATTTAATTTTTACCACAGTTAAATGAAAATTTTAGTAAAAAACTAATCCCTAACCCGTTAACCCCTGCTTCTTGATACAGTCATATTTCCGCTGTCGGGAGAAATCCCGGTGGTGTGCACGGCGATGATTTGCCCTGAAAGCGCGGGGTTGTATGGCGTTTCCACCTTAATGTAATTACGGGTATAGCCAGTCATCTTGCCGCCTTTGTTGGCGTCTTCGAACAATACCTGCTCGTCAATTCCTATGTTTTGTTCATAGAATTTTGCGTGCAGGGCGTCGCTGAGCTTGGTCAATACAGCGGCCCGCTGTATCTTTTCCTGCTCGGCAACCTGGTTGTCGAATCCTGCGGCAAGCGTGTCGGGTCGGGCAGAGTAGGGGAAGACGTGCAAAAAGGCCGGCGAGAGTTGTTCCAGGAAATGACGGGTATCTTCAAAATCTCCGGGGGTTTCGCCGGGAAAGCCGGTAATCACGTCCACGCCGATAAAAGCGCGGGGCATAAGGCGCCGTATGTCGCCCACCCGTTGGGCGAAAAGTTCGCGCGTATAACGCCGTTTCATTCGTTCCAGTATCTTATTGCTGCCCGACTGTAGCGGAATATGAAAGTGCGGTAATATTTTTGAGGAGCGCGCAATCCATTGCATCATTTCGTTGGTGAGCAAATTGGGCTCAATAGAGGAGAGGCGGTAACGGGCAATGCCTTCCACGTCATGCAACGCTTTCAGCAGGTCGAAAAAATTCTCGCCGGTGCTTTTCCCAAAATCGCCAATATTCACGCCGGTAATCACAATTTCTTTAATGCCCTGTTTAGCAATTATACCGGCTGTTTCCACTAATTTTTTTACCGGCATGTTGCGGCTGTCGCCCCGCGCCAGCGGCACGGTACAATAGGTACAATGATAGTTGCAGCCATCCTGTACTTTTAGAAACGAACGGGTTCGGTCGCCCGAAGAAAAAGCGGGGAAAAAACTGTTGGGTGCGGGACGGCAATAATTGTCGGGACGGACCTCCTGTAAGGTGGTGTGAGGGGTATAAAACAGGCTTTTGTCCATGAGGATAGCCAAACCCTTGACATCCTTGCATAGTTCGTTGATTTCATGCGGGCGCAATTGCGCATAGCAGCCGGTAACGATAACCCGGGCGCCGGGATTTAACTTCGCCACACGCCGGATGGCTTGCCGGCACTTGCGCTCAGAAGCCAACGTTACCGCACAGGTGTTGATTACATAAATGTCGGCCGCTTTCAAGGGGGACACCCGTTCGTATCCCGATTCGGGGAACTGCCGCGCAATTGTAGAAGTTTCAGAAAAGTTGAGTTTGCAACCGAGCGTAACAAAGGCTATTTTTTGTTTTTTTTCCATGGTTAAAATAAAAAAGCCATCCGTCCGATGGCTTTGTGGGAGCTATAGGGTTCGAACCTATGACCCCCTGCTTGTAAGGCAGGTGCTCTAAACCAGCTGAGCTAAGCTCCCTTTTGATTTGGGACGGCAAAGGTAGATGATTTTTTTTGAATATACAAACTTTTATTCAAAAATTATTCTTCATCCTCTTCCGCCTCATCCGAAAAGTCGCTATTATCGTCGCCAGTATCAGGGAAGTCGTCATTATCGGAGCCGGTATTTTCGGGGCCTCCGCCAAATATTTCCTTTTCCACTTCCTCGTAATCGGTATCGATCTTCACGTCAATTTTAACGAGGTAAGTCACGTTGGGCAAGTCAATGGTGATGGCGTAAAAGTAAGTGCCGTCGGGCTTGTCAACCTTCATGATGTCGGCCATGTAGTCATTATATCCATGCGGATACTTTTCCTTAATGGCGTCAAGCACATCTTGTGTGAGGTTTTTGTAACTGACCACCAACCGGCGTTTCCCGCCCGATTGTACCGGAATTTTCTTCACCGGGGCGACGATGGGCGTTTTTTCTTGCTTTGCGACCGCCACCGCTTTTTTGCCTTCGGGCTTTCGAACCTGCCCGGACACGTCTTTTACCGTTTTTTGAACTTGCTTTGTCCCTGTTTTTACCGCTTTTATTGGCTCTTTTATCTGTTTGCTTTTTACCGTTTTAGCGACAGGTTTAGCCGATTTTTTCGTTTTCTTAACAGGCGCAACTTTTTTTACAGGCTTTTTTACCACAGCTACTTTCGACGGAACAGTTTTTTTCGCCGTCGTTTTCTTGGCCTTTACAGGCGCTTTTTTAACAGGTTTAGCTGTTTTTTTGGGCACAGCCTTTTTAGCCGGATTAGCCGGAAGTTTCTTTATCTTAACAGGTTTCGTTATTTTTTTTACCGTTTTGGCAGCAGGTTTGGTTTTTTTAGCTGTAACAGGTTTTTTCGACATAATTTAAGAAAAGTAACAAAATAATTTTTTGCAATAATACATCAAAAATTCAAATAATAATGAATTATGTGAAGAAATATTTATCAACAGTCCCAAAACAAAATTGTCAAAATCCTTTATTTAAACGTTGTGTAATCCGGCGTGATTTTTCTAATATATTGACATTTATTGTTTTAAAATAATAATTGACATAATTTATATTATGTTAAGTAGTGTTTTGAGCGTCCTGTTTTCAATATTATTCCTTATATTTGTAAAAATTGTGTAAAACGTATGCCTGCTCCCTCAATACCTACTACGCCTTTAGCGGAACGTATGCGTCCGCAGCATTTGGACGAGTATGTGGGACAGTCGCATCTGGTGGCTCCGGGCGCCGTGTTGCGCGCCATGATTGACTCGGGCAACATCGCGTCGTTTATCTTGTGGGGACCGCCGGGCGTTGGCAAAACAAGCCTGGCGCGCATCATCGCCAACCGGCTCGAACGGCAGTTCTTCGCGCTCTCGGCCATTAACTCAGGCGTGAAAGACGTCCGCGAAGTCATCGAAAAAGCGAAAAACCAGCGCTTTTTCAGCTCAAAGCCTCCCATTCTGTTTATCGACGAAATCCACCGCTTCAGCAAGGCGCAGCAAGACTCCCTGCTGGGCGCCGTAGAAAACGGCACGGTGGTGCTTATCGGCGCCACTACGGAAAACCCCTCGTTCGAAGTAATCTCTCCCCTCCTCTCCCGCTGCCAGGTATATGTCTTAAAGTCACTAACGGTAGACGAGTTACAGTTTTTACTTGACCGGACGCTTAAAAAGGATGTGTACCTGAAAACGCGGAAGTTTGAAGTGCTGGAAACCGAGGCGCTGTTCCGCTTTTCGGGCGGCGACGCCCGGAAGTTAATCAATATCATCGACGTCGTTATGGGCACCTATGATGACGGTGAAACCATTGTAATCAGCAACGGGGTAATTACCGAACGCCTGCAGGAAAACATAGCGCTCTACGACAAAAACGGCGAACAACACTACGATATTATCTCGGCCTTTATTAAAAGTATGCGCGGCAGCGACCCGAACGCCACGGTGTATTACCTCGCCCGTATGTTGGCCGGCGGCGAAGACCCGCTGTTCATCGCCCGCCGTATGATGATTTTGGCGTCGGAAGACGTGGGCGTCGCCAATCCCAACGCCCTGCTGCTGGCCAACGCCTGCTTCGACGCCGTGCACAAAATCGGCATGCCGGAGGCGCGGATTATCCTCTCGGAAACGGCGGTGTATTTGGCCACGTCGCCCAAGAGCAACAGCACCTACATGGCCATCGAGACGGCGGCGGCGCTGGTGGCCGAAACCGGCGACCTGCCCGTGCCGCTTCACCTGCGCAACGCCCCCACCAAGCTGATGAAAGAACTGGGCTACCACAAGGACTACAAATACGCGCACGATTTCAAGGATAATTTTGTGGACATGGAATACCTCCCCGAAAAAATTGCGGGAACCCGCCTCTTTGAGCCTTCCAACAACCCAAAGGAGAACACCCTGAGGGAATTGTTGCGGAAGCTTTGGAAGAAATATGGGTATTGAGACTTTTTTATGTATGAATAATGTGTAACTTTGCACGGAATTGATATGTAAATGGAAATTAGACGCAATATTATAGAAGTATATCACGGTGGATATTGTAAAATAGAGTTTCCGGAACTCATAAAAGGACGATACGCAAAAGATTTCGGAAGCGGGTTTTATTGCACCGAAATAAAGGAACAAGCCATACGCTGGGCTAAGCGCTACGCTACGCCGGTGATTAATACATATAATGTGGAATTAAATGAGCGCTTGAATGTTCTTCATTTTAGGGATATGACAGAAGAATGGCTCGATTTTATTGTGCACTGCCGCGTCGGTATTGCACATGATTTTGATATTGTAATTGGCGCCATGGCCAACGACCAAATATATAACTACATATCCGATTACATCAACGGAGTGCTCACAAGGGAACAGTTTTGGGTGTTGACAAAATTCAAACACCCCACCCATCAAATTGCTTTCTGCACAATACAGGCATTACAATGCCTGACATATTTAAATAACGAGGAACTCGAAAAATGAACGGTAGGGAAAAGAAAGAATACAACGACCTGTTCTTCCTGTGCAGTTTAATAGAGTACATTGCACGGAGAACAAAAAACCACCGCGATGTGGTGGTCAACGCTATCGGCGCGGAGCAACTGGCGCACGTCTATGAACTGGCCGACGTGTACCACAGCGAAAATATCGACAAGATAACCGACGACCTCATAACACAGCGGCACATACCCGCCGGCACGTTCGATAATGTCGCCGCGTGCTCCTACCGTGTCCCTACCCACTGGGACATCGGCAAGGTGTACAAGCGCCTGATTGTGGACGTATGCAACGCACACGGCAAAACTCCTGTTGACGCGCTCGTAGAGGTCTATAACTCATGGATGTCGAGGGAACTGGAAAACTACAACAGCAGCCTGTTCTACGAAAATCCCAGTTACCTCTACGCCTCCTATGCGGAAGGCAGGATATTAGAATAGCTGCTGTTTTTTGCGGAATAAATTAAAAGACGTATCTTTGCGGCTAATTCTTAAGACATATACATTGAAAACATTTTCCGAATTAGGCGTTGAACCTAACATTTTGAGAGCATTAGATGAGTTGGGTTTTGAGCGTCCTATGCCCGTGCAGGCCGAAGTGCTGCCCGTTTTACTCAATGAAGATACCGACCTGGTGGCATTGGCGCAAACCGGCACCGGCAAAACCGCCGCCTTCGGTATCCCCTGCATCCAAAAACTTGACACCGGACATAAAGACACAGAGGCGCTCATCCTTTGCCCCACCCGCGAGTTGTGTGTGCAAATCACCAACGACCTGAAGAACTTCGCGAAATACGTACCCGGCGTCACCACGCTGGCCGTGTATGGCGGCGCGTCGATTGAGCAGCAGAAGCGCACGCTGGCGAAAGGGGCGAAAATCGTCGTGGCCACGCCAGGCCGCATGGTCGACCTTACCCGGCGCGGGTACACCGACCTCTCGCACGTGCACACGGTGGTGCTCGACGAGTCGGACGAGATGCTCAACATGGGCTTCAAGGACGACCTTGACTTCATCCTCGCGAAAACCCCTGCCGGCAAGCAAACCCTCCTCTTCTCGGCCACCATGCCGCTGGAGGTGGAGCGCATTGCCCGCACCTATATGAACAACCCGCTGGAAATCACCATCGGCTCAAAAAACACAGGCTCGAAAAACGTGCACCACTACTACTACCTGGTGCAGGCGCGCGACCGCTACCAGGCGCTGAAACGCATTGCCGACTACTACCCCAACATCTACTCGATTGTGTTTTGCCGCACCCGCGCCGAAACGCAGGACGTGGCCGACATGCTGATGAAAGACGGCTATAACGCCGACGCGCTGCATGGCGACCTCTCGCAAGCCCAGCGCGACGCGGTGATGCGGCGTTTCCGCAGCCGTAACCTGCAAATGCTGGTGGCCACCGACGTGGCGGCGCGCGGCCTCGACGTGAACGACCTCACACACGTCATCAACTACAACCTGCCCGACGAGATAGAGCAATATACCCACCGCAGCGGCCGCACAGGACGCGCCGATAAAACGGGCATATCCATTGCCATTATCAACCTCAAGGAGAAGCACAAAATCAAGCGCACCGAAAAGGTCATCGGGCAGCAGTTCACGCAGGCCAAGGTGCCCACCGGCAAGGAGATTTGCGAGAAGCAGCTGTTCCACATCATCGAGAACATCGAAGCCATCGACGTACAAAATGAAGAAATACAGGAATACCTGCCCATCATTATGAAGCGGCTGGAACATCTTTCGCGCGAAGACCTTGTGAGCCGCCTCCTGTCGGTGGAGTTTAACCGCTTTCTGGATTACTACAAAAATGCCCCCGATTTAAATGTCGACGAGTTTGGCGGCGCGGGAAGCCGCGAGGAACGCCGGAAAAGACGGAAAGAAGAACCCGGTCGTAAAAATCAGCGCAACCACGACGAGCATGACAGCGAGGCCGGCTATACCCGCCTGTTCTTCAACACAGGCCGCCTGGAGCGGGTGGAGCCGCCCCACATCATCCAACTGATTAACAAAGGCGCCGGCAAGCACGGTATTAACGTAGGCCGCATCGATATCTACGACGGCTTCACTTACGTGGACGTTGACGCCCGCTACACCGACGATATATTGGACAACCTGAACGGCCTGCAGTTCCGCGGCCGCACCCTGCGGGTTGACGTGGCCACGCCGCGTGGCGGTAGTGATCCTCATGAAAAAAAACGCGCTACTGTAAAAAAGAAGAAACCCTTCAAAAAGAAAAAGCATGAATTTGAGGGAAAACAGAAAAAGAAAAGATGGTAAGCGCGTCTGTTTCTTAAATTTCCCCTATTTAGGATGTTAGTTTTTGCAAATTTTCATAATCGGGTTTGTTGAATATATGCAAAAAAAATATTATTTTTGCTTTTATTAATAAAGGCATTATATCATCTGTTATCACTTATTGCCGAATTTGACTTGACAGGTCAAAGATAAGTGAATATAAATACTTAATAATAAATATTATATAAGATTATAGGGGGGCGCAAAGTAAGAAAAAGGGGAAGAATAATATAAATTAAAAGGGGAAAGTATTTTATATAAAAGATTATTTCTGTACAGGATAAAGGCAAAAAAAGAGGTGTAGAAATAGGGTAAGAAAATATTGAATAAGACTCTAATACTGTTGATTATAAAGGATATATGCGGTTTATTATAAAAAATTAGAAATCTGTAAACCCCAAGCTATCATAGCCTTAATTGACCTGTCAAATCAATGTTTCTTCATTTCATGATATGAACGATTATCAATATGTGGAAAAATTGGCGCAAGACGACCACGAATCGTTTCGGAGGTTGTTTATGCGGTATTTTCCCAAATTGAAGGTTTTTATTGCAGGTTTTGTGAAATCCGAAGCTATAGCCGAAGAACTGTCGCAGGACGTCTTTGTGAAAATTTGGGAAAAACGAAAGACACTTACAGCTATACAATCGTTTAACGCCTACATTTACCGCATGGCTAAGAATGTTGTGTTGAATTATTTCCAACATGAACATATAGAAAAAAGGTATATCGGGCAACTTTCTCCCGATAACGCCATCTCGGCCGATGAATTGTTCCAGGCAAAAGAAACAGAACTGCTCATACAGTTAACCGTAGCAAAGATGCCTGCGCAACGGAAAAAAATTTTTGAGTTGAGCCGGAAATCGCAGTTGAAAAATGAAGAAATTGCCCAAAAATTACATCTTTCAAAGAAAACCGTAGAAAATCATTTAAACCTCGCCCTGAGGGAAATACGGGAATTACTTAAGAATTTCTTTACAATTTTTTAATTTTTCTTGGGGGTAACGGGTATTTCGATTGTCTTATACATAAAAACCGGAAATATGTCGAAGACACGCCGAATATTGCAATATTATTTTAACCATACCTATTCAAAAATTGTCAGTAATAATTTTTTGGATTGGTTCATCAATCATCGGAATATTGACGAAAGAGACATTGTTTTACGGGAATTGTGGGACAATTTGGAAGTAGCGCCACAACAATCAACGGAGCAATCGCTTAGCCAGGTGGAACGCCGGATTTCGATGCGCGGCAGACAACCATGGCGTGTTCCATTCCTGCAAAAAATCGGAAGAATAGCAGCAATATTCTTGCTGCCGCTGGTTTCGGCAAGTATCGTTTATTTTTACACCCATCACACCCATGCTGCCACAACTGGCAGTGAGTTGACGGAATGCTTTGTTCCCAACGGGAAAGTACGAATGGTGACGCTGCCCGATTCGTCACAAGTGCTGTTAAATGCCGGCACGGTGCTTATTTATCCCTCTTCGTTTGGCGCCCATACACGTACCGTTTATTTAAATGGAGAGGCCTGCTTTACCGTGTGCCGCAATGAAAATAAGCCGTTTATCGTAAAAACAACAGACATGGATATTGAAGTGTTAGGAACGGTTTTCGATGTTTCGTCCTATGCCGACAGCGAGCATGCCCTGGCCACGTTGAAAAGCGGCCGCGTGAACGTCCATTTAAAAAACGAACCGTCAACTTCCGTGATATTGGAACCGTACGAACAAGTTTCATATAACAGGATATCGGGCGAGGTGAAAGTAACACGGCAAGTCAATGTGGAAAATGTATTTGCATGGAAAGATGGCCATTTGGTTATCCAAGGCATGTCGATGAACGAAATTGCCAAAACGATAGAACGGCGCTATGGCGTAACCATCTATCTTAATGCCAATAAATATGAAAAAGAACGGATAACCGCTAAATTCATACATGGAGAAACGGTCTATGAGTTTTTATCGGTGTTGCAACAATTGATACCCGGTTTGAAATATAAAACAGAGGAAAATAAAATATATATTTATTAAAAAAATAAAATCTTTAACTTTAACAAAAACTCCCTTCTGCCTATGCATAAAAGAATCGGAGAGTAGTTAGTCAAGCATACTCCCCGATTTGAAATCAATGAAACTTTTTCTTTTAATACAGTAAAAAAGAGTATTCAAGTATTCACCAAAATCAATTACAAAATTATGCAAATAATTACTTTTTTCAATGCAAGAAAGGATTATTTGATAGGGAAAGCAGGATTAATTATTTGTCTGTTAATGCTATCTTTTAGTCTTTTCGCTCAAAATCAAAACATTAAAATAACCCTTCCTCAAGAGTCAATGAGTCTTTTAGCGGCTTTTGAAGAAATCGAAAAACAAACGCACCTGACCATCGCGTACAACGAGTCGAAAATAAATGTAAATCAAATTATTCCGGTCAATGTGGTCAACAAAACGCTTTCCGAAGCCATGACCGCCGTTCTAAGCGGAACGGAAACATCGTTTACCATTCAAGGCAATCAGATTATACTCGTTTCTGTCGCTCCGCGGCAATATACCGGTGTGGTTACGGACAGGAACGGCGAGCCTCTTATCGGTGCAAGCGTTGTGGTAAAAGGAACGAACAAAGCCGCCATGGCTGATACGGAAGGTAAATTCACCTTAAACGTCGCGCCAGGAAGCGTGTTGGTCATTTCATTTATCGGTTACAACTCGAAGGAAATTACGCTTGGCAACCAAACGAACTACAATGTGGTGTTGGAAGAATTAGCCACCGCCCTCGACGAAGTAGTGGTAACGGCATTGGGTATTAAACGCTCGGAAAAAGCGCTGAGCTATAATGTGCAGAAAGTTTCCAATGAGGAACTCACAACAGTAAAAGGCACCAACTTTATGAGTGCATTGGCTGGTAAAGCTGCCGGTGTAACCATCAATAATAGCGCTGCTGGTCCGGGCGCTGCGGTGAGAGTAGTGATGCGTGGTGCAAAATCCCTGTCTAAGAACAACAATGCATTATATGTGGTTGATGGGATTCCGATGTATAATTCCAGTTATGGTAACAGTACCGATGATGGACTTTTCTCTGCCCAACCTGGTAGTGAAAGCGCCGCTGATATTAATCCTGACGATATAGAAAGCATATCGCTGCTTACCGGCCCTTCTGCCGCAGCCCTTTATGGGTACGAAGGCGCCAACGGGGTAGTGCTTATTACCACCAAGAAAGGCCGGGCAGACAAAACTACAGTAACCGTGAGCAATACCAGCACATTCTCTTCGCCGCTATTGATGCCTAAATTCCAAAATATTTACGGCAATGTGCCCGGAGAACTTACCAGTTGGGGCGACCAACAAGCGAACTTCAACTATGACCCTGCCAAATTTTTCAATACCGGTACAAACATCACCAATTCCGTTTCGTTGGCCACCGGCAACGAAAAAAGTCAGACTTACTTGTCGGCAGCGGCTACCAATGCTGCGGGTATCTTACCCAATAATGATTACAACAGGTACAATTTCTCCTTCCGCAACACCACTTCCTTCTTGGATAATAAGTTAGAACTGGATGTTAATGCTAACTTCATTATTCAGGAAGATAAAAATATGGTTTCACAAGGCCAGTATTTCAATCCGTTGCCGGCGCTTTATCTTTTCCCGCGTGGCGAAGACTTTAGCGATGTGCAGGTATTTGAACGCTACGATGACCTTTTGGGTGTAAATACGCAATTTTGGACATATGGGGATCAGGGGCTTTCCATACAAAATCCCTATTGGATTATGCGTCGAATGAACAGGGAATCGGACAAAAGACGTTACAAGTTGGCATCCGGCTTGCAGTACAATATTACCGATTGGATAAATGTACTTGGTCGTATTAACATTGATAATTCTATTTACCGTAATACCGAAAAACGGAATGCCGGCACATTATCTACTTTTGCCGGCACCAAAGGGTACTTCAAATTAGAAAATCGGGAAGAACGGCAAACCTACGGAGACGTTTTAGTGAACATTAACAAAGTGTTCGGTGATTTCAGCATAAATACCAATATTGGCGCCTCCATTAAAGATCTTCGTACAACCAATAATTACACATTGGGTAACCTCGACAAGATTACCAATCTTTTTACGGTAGAGAATCTGAGTCGTACCAACGGATTTAAGACAGATCAAGGCGAACTGATACATCAGGCACAATCAATTTTTGCCAATGCTGAAGTAGGTTACAAAGGTATGCTCTATCTCACCCTTACCGGCCGTAATGACTGGGATTCGGCGCTGGCATTCTCGGAGGCGGGCGATAAATCATTTTTCTATCCGTCGGTTGGGCTTTCGGGTATCATTAGCGAAATGGTTAAATTACCCAGGTGGTTTTCACTCCTCAAGGCGCGTTTGTCGTACACGTCTGTGGGTTCTGCCTACGAGCCATACATCACACGGGAAATCTATGAATATAACGACCAGACGAACCAGTACAACACCCTTACCCTGTATCCCAACAAAAACTTGAAACCGGAATTAACAAATTCGTGGGAAGCCGGCATTAATATGCGTTTCTTTAACGGCAATATTAACTTGGATGCTACTTACTATCATTCTAATACATTGAATCAGACATTCATTGCAACACTCCCTGCAACCACAGGTTATACCGGTGTATATGTGCAAGGTGGTAACGTCCAAAATTCCGGCGTTGAAATAGCCCTTGGTTATAACAATAAATGGGGCGATTTTGCATGGGCAAGCAATTTTGTATACAGTTATAATAAGAATATAGTAAAAGAATTAGTTAACGGAATTACGAATCCGGTAACAGGCGAATCTGTTCAAATGCCTTATATAGATAAAGCTACATTAGGTAGCACTGGTTCGCCGATTGTACGGTTGACCGAAGGTGGCACCATGGGCGATGTTTATGTAAACCGCGATTGGAAACGTGATGATAACGGCTACATTTACCTTGATCCGGTGACTTACCTTCCCTCTATGGTCAATTCGGAATATAAAAAAATAGGCTCATTACTTCCGAAAGCACATGCAAGTTGGAAGAATTCATTTTCGTATAAGGGCGTAACCTTGAACGTATTATTTAGTGGACGCTTTGGCGGATTGGTGATTTCCAATACACAAGCTATTTTAGATCGTTATGGCGTATCGGAATCCAGTGCTGCCATGCGTGAAGCAGGAAACATACTTGTAAACGGGAAGGAAGTACAGGCCAAAGACTATCTTAACATAGTAGCTGCCGGCACCGGACAAGGTGGATACTATGCATATGAAGCTACAAACATTCGCCTGGCGGAAGTCAGTATTGAATATACCATCCCGAAAAAATGGGT
>JAITIL010000096.1 GCA_031279475.1 Prevotellaceae bacterium
TGGAAATACGGCAAAACCGCATCTGAAGTTATGCCTGCGCTCGTGGCCGGCTGCGATATTATTTTGGGGAATGAAGAAGACGCCGAAAAGGTATTCGGCATCAAACCGCAAGGCTTTGAAGTTTCGCACACAGGAGGGAATGTCGATGCCGCCGAATTTGAGTCGGTGTGCCAACAGTTGCAGGCAAAATTCCCGAGGGCGCAAAAAGTAATCATCACGTTGCGCGGCTCCATCAATGCCAACCATAACACGTGGGGCGGGTGTATCTATTCGGAAGGCGTTTTGCGCCGGTCGAAACGTTACGACATTACCCATATCGTTGACCGCGTGGGCGGCGGCGATTCGTTCATGGGCGGTTTGATTTACGGACTGCTTTCTTATCCCGGCGACGACGGGAGAGCCTTAGAGTTTGCCGTGGCTGCTTCCGCCTTGAAACATACGATTTATGGAGACTATAACTTAGTCACTGTCCCGGAAGTCGAACAACTAATGAAAGGCGACGGCTCCGGTCGCGTTTCCAGATAACAACAATTACAAACTGCAAGAAATATGAATCAAAAATTTTCTTTAGAAGGTAAAATCGCTCTGGTAACGGGCGCCTCTTACGGTATCGGATTTGCCATAGCCTCGGGATTTGCGAAAGCCGGTGCAACGATTGTGTTTAACGACATCAACCGGGAACTGGTGGACAAAGGCTTGGCGGCCTACAAGGAAGCCGGCCTCAAAGCAACCGGCTATGTGTGCGATGTAACCGATGAACAGCAAGTGAAGGATACGGTTGCCCAAATCGAAAAGGAAATAGGCGTTATTGATATTCTGGTGAACAATGCCGGTATTATCAAACGTATCCCGATGACCGACATGTCGGCGGCAGATTTCCGCCGGGTTATTGACATTGATCTAAACGGCCCTTTCATTGTGTCGAAAACGGTTATCCCGGGCATGATTAAAAAAGGGCATGGCAAAATCATCAATATATGCTCCATGATGAGCGAACTGGGCAGGGAAACCGTGTCGGCTTATGCAGCCGCCAAGGGTGGACTGAAAATGCTCACCCGCAATATCGCTTCCGAATATGGCGCATACAATATCCAATGCAATGGACTTGGCCCGGGCTACATTGCCACGCCTCAAACGGCGCCCTTGCGCGAACGACAGGCCGACGGCTCGCGACATCCGTTCGATTCATTCCTTATTGCCAAAACCCCGGCGGCGCGCTGGGGAACGCCCGACGATTTGACAGGCCCTGCCGTATTCCTTGCATCCGGGGCTTCCGACTTTGTGAATGGGCACATCCTTTATGTAGACGGCGGCGTATTGGCCTACATCGGAAAACAACCCTGATGCGCCTTTACGATGAGAAAAACAATTTAAGAAGCGAAAAATATGGCAAGGTTTTCAAAAATAGACACGTTATCGACCATCTTTGAAATAGGCATGGTACCGGTGTTTTATCATCATGACGCGGAAACGGCAAAGCAGGTGGTTGCCGCCTGTTACGAGGGCGGCGTGCGTGCCTTTGAATTTACCAACCGCGGCGATTTCGCCCACGACGTATTCGGCGAGCTCAACCGATGGGTGGCTGCTCATTGTCCCGGCATGGTCATGGGTGCCGGTTCGGTAGTAGATGCGGCGTCGGCTTCGTTGTACATTCAGATGGGCGCTAATTTTATCGTTGGCCCCCTGTTTAACCCCGATGTGGCCAAAACGGCCAACCGCCGCGCCATCCCTTACACGCCGGGCTGCGGAACAGTGTCGGAAGTGGGATTTGCGCAGGAAGCCGGTTGCGACCTGATCAAAATATTCCCTGCCGGAAATGTCGGGGGACCGTCGTTTGTAAAGAACATGCTTGCCCCGATGCCGTGGTCGAAGCTCATGGTTACCGGCGGCGTAGAGCCCGCTGAGGAAAACTTAACGGCATGGTTTAAAGCCGGCGTAGCGTGCGTGGGCATGGGGTCGAACCTGTTTCCCAAAGCGGCCATCGAGCAAAAGGACTGGGCTGCCGTTACGGAGTTGTGCAAAAACACGCTGGCCATCATCCGGAGAGTTAAGAAATAAGAATTAGGAGTTAAAAATTTATCACTTATCACTAATTATGCAGCCATTAAACAGAACAACCATTCCCGCCCGGATTTACCCCGAACGCATCATTCAATTCGGGGAAGGCAACTTCCTCCGCGCTTTTGTGGACTGGATTATCTTCAACATGAACGAAAAAGCTGGCTTTAACAGCGGGGTGGTGGTAGTGCAACCCATTGAAAAAGGTATGGTGGACGCGCTAAACGTGCAGGACGGATTATACCACGTCAATTTGCAGGGGCTTGACAACGGAAAGCAGGTAGACAGTATCCAGATGATTGACGTCATCACGCGCGGCATTAACCCCTATGTGCAGTTTGGCGATTATTTGAAGCTGGCGGAAAACCCCGCTATGCGCTTCGTCATTTCCAACACTACCGAAGCGGGAATTGCTTTTAATGCCGTCGATAACTTCAACGACGCGCCGGCAAGTTCCTATCCGGGCAAGCTCACGCAATTGCTTTTCCATCGTTTCAAAACCTTTAACGGCGCATCCGACAAGGGCATTATCATATTTCCCTGCGAGCTGATTTTCCATAACGGAGCGGAACTTAAAAAGTGTATCCATCAATATATCGAACTGTGGCAACTGGGCGACGCATTCAAACAGTGGTTTGATACTGCCTGTGGGGTTTACAGCACCCTGGTTGACCGCATTGTGCCCGGATACCCGAAAGACGCCATTAACGAAATACTCGAAAGGATACAGATAGAGGACAAGCTGGTGGTGAAAGCCGAAATATTCCACCTGTGGGTGATTGAAGCGCCACAAAGCGTAGCCGGCGAATTCCCTGCCGACAAAGCGGGCTTGAACGTGCTGTTTGTGCCGAGCGAAAAACCTTACCACGACCGGAAAGTAACGCTACTCAACGGACCGCACACCGTGCTTTCGCCGGTGGCCTACCTCAGCGGACTGGATACGGTGCGCGAAGCGTGCGACGACGACACAACCGGCCGCTTCATCCGCCGTGTGATGTTCGACGAGCTGCTCCCCACGCTCGACTTGCCGAAGCCCGAGCTCGAGGAATTTGCCGCCAATGTACTCGAACGGTTTCGCAATCCGTTTGTGAAGCATTTTGTAACCAGTATTATGCTAAACTCGTTCCCGAAATTCAAAACCCGCGACTTGCCGGGTTTGAAAATCTATTTTGAACGAAAGGGCGAATTGCCACAGGGCATTGTATTCGGGTTGGCGGCTATTTGTGTGTATTACAGAGGTGGCAAACGCAACAACGACGCCATTATCCCGAACGACGACAAAGCCATTACCGACCTGCTTCTGCAACTGTGGGAAAGCCGCGATGCACAAACAGTGGCGCAAGGCGTGCTGGCGGCGGAACACATTTGGGGCGAAGACCTCAACCGCATCCCGGGATTGACAGCGCTGCTTGCCGCCGATATTGCCGCTATCATTAACAAAGGTATGCGGGGAGCCGTGGCTGCACTGCTGGACTAAGCGAAGCCGTTGCGGGAATTTATCCTGTACCTTATAATATATATAATCATGCGCAGAATATTATTGTCCGTAGTATTTTTCCCATTGGCGCTTTGCGCCCAGACGCCCTATGTCTCGAACGTGTGGGTAGCCGACAGGGAAAATGGCACGTATAAAAACCCGGTGTTATATGCCGATTATTCCGACCCCGACCTCTGCCGTACAGGCAACGATTATTACATGGTTTCGTCGAGCTTCAACGCTATTCCTGGCTTGCAGATATTACATTCCACCGACCTCGTCAATTGGACTATCGCGGGGTATGCCCTCGCCAAGCAAACGCCGGAAGCAGTATTTGCCGAACCGCAACACGGCAACGGTGCGTGGGCGCCGAGCATCCGCTACCGGCATGGTGAATTTTATATCTTTTACGGCGACCCCGATTATGGCATTTACATGACTAAATCGGAAACCGCCGAAGGCGCTTGGGACGCTCCGGTACTGGTCAAGCCCGGCAAAGGGCTTATTGACCCTTGCCCGCTGTGGGACGACGATGGACGCGTATATCTCGTACATGCTTTTGCCGGCAGCCGGGCGGGCATAAAGAGTTTGCTCGCGGTATGCGAACTCTCGTCAGACGCCAAAAGCGTTGTCCGCGAAAGCGTAATTGTGTACGACGGCCATGAAGTTGACCCTACTGTCGAAGGTCCCAAGTTCTACAAGCGAAACGGCTACTATTACATTCTTGCACCTGCCGGAGGGGTTACTACCGGTTGGCAGGTGGCGCTGCGTTCAAAAAATGTGTATGGCCCGTATGAGCGAAGAATGGTGCTGACCTCCGGAACAACGGCTGTAAACGGTCCTCACCAAGGGGGATGGGTGGATACGCCGGGTGGCGAAGACTGGTTTATACACTTCCAGGATCTGGGCGCTTATGGTCGCGTGGTACACCTGCAACCATTGAAATGGGTAAACGACTGGCCGGTCATAGGGATTGACAGCGATGGCGACGGTTGCGGAGAACCGGTGCTCACACATCAAAAACCAAACGCAGGACAAACCAGTCCCATCGCCACGCCGGCAGAAAGCGACGAATTTAACACCTCTGCGCTGGGTCTGCAATGGCAATGGCATGCCAACCCCATGCCATGGTGGTGGTTTGCCCATGCTGAAAAAGGCGTATTGCGCCTGTACGCGGTTCCGCAACCCGAAACATACAAAAATCTGTGGGATGTGCCCAACCTGCTGCTTCAAAAGTTCCCCGCTCCGGATTTCACTGCTACCGTAAAGCTCACGTTCTCGCCCTGCGGGAAACTGAAAAATGAGCGGACAGGTTTATTGGTCATGGGATTGGACTACGCGCTGTTGTCGCTTGAAAACACGCCGGAGGGGTTTGTATTGTCGCAAAACGAATGCCGGGACGCCGACCGCGGTAATCCCGAAAGAACCAATGCGTCTGTGACCTTAGACAACGGAACCGTGTACCTGCGCGTAAAAGTAGAACGGCAGGGCGTTTCTGCGCTTTGCACCTTCAGTTACAGCATCAACGGGGAAACCTATCGCCAGATAGGGGAGCCGTTCACCGCCCGTGAAGGCAAATGGATTGGCGCCAAAGCAGGGCTTTTCTGCTCGCGACCGAGCACTTTCAACGATGCCGGCTGGGTGGATACGGACTGGTTCAGGGTAAATTAACGCCAGCATATAAATATTCCCTTCTTTTTCCTCATTTAGGCGACTATATATAATTTCACACAAATGAACCGGCAGCCATTGTGTACCGGCATTCCGCATATATATAGTATCCCTCATTTATTATTAAAATATTAAAAAATTATGAAATAATTTCTTTGGATATCCCATAAAATTTCATCAAATATTTTTTTTATTGAAAAATTTTTCTTTCCTTTGTATCGCAAAATGTGGACGTACACAAATCGAAATGTGGACGCACACATCACAAAGTAGAGAAAGGATAAAAGTAGAAAAAATAAAATGGAATTAACAAACACTAAAGATTCAGAACAAAAACAGCGGTTGCGTATAGCGGATATTGCGCGGATCACGGGCGTTTCGGCAGGGACGGTAGACAGGGTGTTGCACAATCGCGGGCGGGTGTCGGACGAAAAGCGCAAGAAAATCGAAGCTGTGATAGACCAAATGGACTACAAGCCGAACGTGTTTGCCCGTTCATTGTCTATCAAAAAAGAAATGCGTTTCGTGTCGCTTATCCCCAATTTTGATCCTGCCGGCTACTGGGAATATATACGGAACGGTATTAATAAGGCGCAAAAAGAAATCAGCGACCACCGGATTATCATCGAGCATCATCATTTTGACCAGTACGACAACCGGTCGTTTGTGGTGGCGACGGAACGAATTTTGAGCACGTCGCCCGACGCCGTAATTTTTTCGCCGGTGTTTATTGAAGAGTCCGTAGCCTTTGCAGAGCAACTGGAACAGCAAAATATTCCGTGCGTGCTGGTCGATTCCAATGTGGAAGCGATAAATAGCCTGGCCTACTACGGGCAACATTCGCTGAAGAGCGGCTACACCGCAGCGCAGTTGTTATTTACTGGTTTGCCGGAAAACAGCGTGGTGCTGCTAACCCGTTCGGTGCGCCCGAATGGCATCGGCTCCAACCAGGCCATTCTCCGCGAAAAGGGGTTCATGCACTATGTAGACGAGCATCAATTACAACAAAATTATCAAATCGTGCGGGTGGATTTGTATTCGAACAATACCGCTAAAAACCTGAATAAGCTGTGGGAAGTAGTGGCAGGCAATATCCCTATTGCCGGCGCCGCTATTTTCAGTTCAAAGGTGTACCGTCTGGTTGATTACCTGAATCAATTAAAATTGCACGACATAAAAATTATCGGGTACGACGAACTGCCGCAGAATGTGACGGCGCTGAAAGCCGGCCGCGTGTCGTATTTGATTGCGCAACGTCCCGAGATGCAAGGCTACTTAGTGGTAAAAGATCTGGTGAAGCACTTGGTCTATAAACAGCCGACGCACCGGACCAATTATGTGCCGGTAGATATTTTGACCCGGGAGATTGTGGATGAATATATACAATTTAACCGGCGATTGAACGAGTAGGAAACGAATAATAGACAAATAAAAACAATGCTGACCTGTTTGAAAATACATCATGCGGACAATGTAGCGGTGGCGCTTGTGGCGCTTCCGGCAGGCGCTGTGGTGGACGTGGCCGGCGAATGCATTACGTTGCTGGATCCCATTCCTGCCGGGCACAAATTCGCCTTGACGGATATGGCGGAAAACGGGGAGGTCATTAAATATGGCTATCCGATTGGACATGCTGTGCAGCTTGTGGCAAAAGGCGCATGGATTAACGAAAAAAACATTAAAACCAACCTCTCCGGCGTGCAGGAATACATCTACACGCCGCAAAAACGGGAGATCCCTGTGTCCGCTTCTTCTGATACTTTCATGGGCTACCGCCGTGCCAGCGGCGAGGTGGGCGTGCGCAACGAAATATGGATTGTGCCTACCGTGGGCTGTGTAAATGGCGTGGTAACCCGGCTTGCCGAGAAACTGCGTGCCGAAACGGGCGGGGAAAAAGTAGACGCCATTGTGGCGTTCCCGCACAATTACGGCTGCTCGCAATTAGGCGATGACCATGAGAACACACGTAAGATTTTACGTGATGTGGTGCTGCATCCCAATGCCGGCGGCGTGCTGGTAGTGGGGCTGGGTTGCGAAAACAACCAGATTGAGGCGTTCAGGGAGCTGGTGGGCGCGCATGAGCATGTACGGTTTTTGGAAACGCAGAAAGTGGGCGACGAAATAGAAGAAGGCATGAAGCTTTTGCGGCTACTTTACGAAAAAGCCTCCGGCTGTGTACGCGAGCCGGTACCGTTATCCGAGTTGAAAATCGGGTTAAAGTGCGGCGGCTCTGACGGCTTTTCGGGTATTACCGCCAATCCCCTGCTGGGCTTGTTCTCCGACTTCTTAGTGGCGCAGGGCGGAAGCACGGCGCTCACCGAAGTGCCTGAAATGTTTGGCGCAGAAACCATCTTGATGAACCGCGCACAGGATAGGATAGTATTCGATAAGACCGTACGGCTGATTAACGATTTTAAACAATATTTTATAAAGAACGACCAGCCGGTGTACGAAAATCCTTCGCCGGGGAACAAGGCGGGCGGCATTTCCACGCTCGAAGAAAAATCGCTGGGATGCACGCAAAAAGGCGGCACGGCTATCGTTACGGACGTGCTGGCTTACGGCGACCGCATTTCTCGAAAAGGATTGAACCTGCTCAGTGCGCCGGGTAACGATCTGGTGGCTTCCACTGCGCTGGCTGCCGCAGGTTGTCAAATCGTGCTGTTTACTACGGGGCGCGGCACGCCGTTTGGCACGTTTGTTCCCACGATGAAAATTGCTACCAACACGGCGTTGTATCACAGTAAACCGGCGTGGATAGATTTCAATGCCGGAACGTTGTTGGAAAACGAAACACCTGAAGCGGCCTGCCGGCGTTTTGCCGACTATATAATAAAGGTTGCAAGCGGCGAGCCGGTGAATAACGAAAAGAACGGCTACCGCGAGATAGCGATTTTTAAGACGGGAGTGACGCTGTAGGCAGTAGCAGTGGCAGTAGCAGTAGATTGAAAATAAAGACTATAAATTATAAATTAAAAATTAATAACTATGGCATCTAAAATTGAATCAGGAATTGCAACCTATATAGGACATTTCCGCTTACTTATTGATGTGTGCGTTGGTTTCGGAGTAAAGTATAATCCGCAAATACCCGCACTGCAAATCGCAAACCTCGAGGAACAACTCACCGGCGTGCAGGCATCGGTGCAGTTGGTAGATTCCCTGCTGCCCGACTACCTTTCAGCCGAAGGCGCCCGGCATGAACAATTCGTTAAGGTTTATCCCCTCGCAACGCGTATCCAAGCAACGGCTATTGTGCTGGGTCTTCCACCGACTATCGTAACGCGGATAAAGGAAATAGTGCACAAAATCCGTGGGGAACGGGCGGTGAGCCTTCAACCAGAAAAGGACATCAACCCCGACGGGACACCCGCTAAACATATTTCGGTGTCGCAAACGAGCTTTAACGAGCAGATAGAGCACTTCAACCAGTTAATTGACCTTGTGGCATCGCAAGCCGCGTATACGCCGGCAGAAGCCGACCTGACCGTTCCTTCGCTTACAGCTTTGCTGGGGGAATTGCGCCTCACGAATGATGCGGTGATGGCCGCCCTGCCTCCGCTTACCGCCGCACGGCAAGCCCGCAATGAAAGGCTCTACGCTCCGCAAACCGGCATGATTGATACAGCTTTGATGGTAAAAGAATATGTGAAAGCTGCTTTCGGTTCTACCAGCCCGCAATATAAAGAAGTACGGCATATAAAATTTAAAAATAGAAAAATATAATGTTATCAGGCCGGGACAACGGGTTTTCAGACCGGGACAACGGGTTTTCTGACCGGGACAACGGGTTTTCTGACCGGGACAATGGGTTTTCTGACCGGGACAATGGGTTTTCTGACCGGGACAATGGGTTTTGACGATTATGCTTATGATTTTTTTTAAAAAGAAAGAAGAAAGAAGTGGAAGGAATTTAAAACAAATATAGTATGAAAAAGATATGGATTATTTATTTGGTAACCATTTTAGTGTGCGGGACATTATCCGGACAGGCGCAAACAGAACAGAAGTACGACGAACAGACATTAAGAGATGTCCAACTGTACCAGCGTATGGCAGAACTGAAGCGTATGGTGAAACTGACATCCGCACAGGAAGAAATATATGTGTCTTGCTGTGTTGATTATTATAAAACGATGTATCAGGCGATATACGTGGAAGAAGACCTTGCCAAAACTGTGCAAATGATTTATGAAGCGAAAAAGTCGCTTGCCGATACGCTCATGGGTATTCTAACCGAAAGGCAACGGGCGACGTACATACGCAATACGGCGGCAGAAGAGATCAAGTATAAAACATTGGAAAAGATGGCGCCGTTGCAGGAATCCGGTGAATATTCAACGGCAGAGTTGCAACAATTTTATCGCGAGAGATACAAATACCTGATGCTGGAAAAAATTGTTTATATCCAGCATAAGTATGATTTTGTAACCCAAAAGGAAAGTATCGCCCAACTCAAAGCCATGGAGCCTCAAGCGTTGAAAACAGCCCATGCAAGGCAAAAAATGAAACGCAAGGGTATATCACACCAAAACGGGTACCAATGGTAATATAAACTATCAAACTATAATAATATGAAAACAATATACACAATATTTATCGTAGCCTTGCTGACGGTGCTGTGCACACAGTATGGCGACGCCCAGCCCAAGCCGGCGGACGGCTCTATGACCAATCCCTATAAAACCGATTCTAAAGAAGAACAAAAAGCCTTAGAGCGGAAAGCATACCGGAAGCTTCTGGGGATGTACGGGGAAAATGTGTCGAATCCTTATAAAACCGATTGGGCGAAAGAGCAAAAGGCATTAAAGGTAAAGGCTCGCCGGATGCTTCGCGGGTCGCATGGGGAAAAATTGAATAACCGGGAAGCCCATAAAATATTCGTTGCCCTTGCCGGGAAAGGAGACGCGGACGCCATGCTACAAGCAGGAATGATGTACAAACAGGGGATGGGCTGCCAAAAAAGCGAAAAGGAAGCATATCGCTACTTCCGGCTGGCTGCTGAAAAAGGAAACGGGAAGGCTGCATTCAATCTCGGACTGATGTGGAAATACAGTGACAGCTTAAAGGTGGATCTTGAAGCCTCTACAAAATGGTTCCAGAAATCTGCCGAGTTAGGGTACAAGGATGCCCATTACGCCGTGGGCTATACCTATTATAAGGGGATTGGAATTAAACAGGATTATACAAAAGCCGTAGAACACCTTCAATTGGCAGCCGACAATAAACATGCACCAGCAATGTTCCTGCTGGGGTTCTGTTACCTAAACGGCTATGGCGTAGAACGAGATGCGGAAAAGGGAAAAAGGCTGATTAAAAAAACGGCTGATATGGGATACGACAGGGCTATAGATTTTATGGCGACAGTAAAAGACCCCGATAATTATACGGAAGCATCCGTCCATTTCGACGGAACGTTGAGAACGCCTGTAAGGCAGGATCAGAGACTGGAACGCCGGGTACCGGTACAACATACCGTCGTAGAAAACAATATACGTCCACAACGCACAACGTTTACAAAAGGGACGGAAAAGGATGTGGCATCGTCGTATGGCGATAATGAAAAGATAGAGGGGATATGGAAAGGGAAACGTATAACCTATGACTGGAGCGGAAAAAAGGTGGTTGATGAGCGGGAAGTAACCCTCATCCTGAATGCCAGAGAGGATAAATTGTATGGTATCTGGAGCGAAATCGGCCACTCGGCGATAACGCTAAAAGCTAAGTTAGCCGACAGTGTATGGGTATTTGAAAACATGAACCTCTACATGGATAAAAGGGATTTAGGCATGCAAAACGGAAAATTCAAATGGGAGAAAAATGAGGACGGAGAGTTCCTTATCGGTAATTTGCAACTATATGTGCATGAAATTAAGGAAGCCGCCAAGCCTAATATGGTAGCGCTTAAAAAGGAAATAAACAGCGCTTCCACAGCGACAGCGACAGGCAACGAAGAGACGCCCCAAAACGCCCTCAGCGTGTACCCGAATCCATTCGGCGACGAATTAAAAATCGAATTGGTACTGCATGCACCCTGCAAGTTGAGGACCTTTATTTATTCCTCTACGGGGATACCGGTTTACAGTGGAGCCGAAAAAGAATATGTTGCCGGAAAACATACGGAAACCATCTATCCGAACCTTTCGCAGGGCGGATATTTGGTAATAGTGAGCGGCGATGGCCTATATTTTACCACATGGGCAGTAAAATTATAACCTACAAAAGAGAAGTTATGAAATCGTGTATTATAAAGGCTTGTTTGCTTTTCTTCCTCCTATCGGGTATAAATTACAGCATAACCGACGGGTGGCAGTGTGGTACGCCTGTATATGCCTGTGACTGGTGGGACGACTGGGATGATGACGACGATTGGGACGATTGGGATGATGATGACGATTGGGATGATGATGACTATTGGGATGATGATGACTATTGGGACTATTGGGATGATGATGACTATTGGGACTATTGGGACGATGATGACGATTGGAACGATTGGGATGATGATGACGATTGGAACGATTGGGATGATGATGACGATAGGGATGATGATGACGATAGGGATGATTGGGATGATGACGACGATTGGTACGATTGGGATGATGATGATTGGATAGGCTGGAACGACGATGATTTGGGTGACGCTGATTGGGTTTACAGCTGGAGTGATTGCAACGGCGTGCTCGACGGATCTGCTTATACTGACAATTGTGGCGTCTGTGTAGGTGGAAATACCGGAAAAACGCCTTGTGTAAGGGATTGCAACGGTGACTGGGGCGGTACGGCTTATATAAATGCGAGCGGAGCTTGTGTCAACGGAAACAGCGTTTCAGTGGGCTTCATGGAAGAGAATCCATTATAGAATTTTGGACAATGTATCAGGATGCTATAGAAAATAATAGGATATGGTAATGTTATGAAAAAAATAGTGATTATATTGTTTTTGTTTGCTGCTTTGACTGGCTGCAAATCGTATTACTTGAGACCCTAAGACAAGAAGACCTTGAGACAATAAATAAACAGTGAACTAAAGTAATTAACCAAAAAACCAAAAAATTTATGCAAAAACAATTTAGCTTGATGAAA
>JAITIL010000114.1 GCA_031279475.1 Prevotellaceae bacterium
TCGCCATCTGGGCTTTTGCTGAATTTTTCATGTGCCCGGAACAGGACTCGAACCTGCACAGCCTTGCGACCGCTAGTCCCTGAAACTAGTGTGTCTACCAATTCCACCATCCGGGCCAAAAGTGGCACAAAGATATAAAATATCATCATGGTTAACAAAAAAATAAAAAAAAATAATTAACTTGCAACGTTATTTTTTTGACAAAAAATATTTAATACACTTATTATGAGCGCCTACAGAATTCTATTAGTTGATGACGAGAATGACATCCTCGAATTTTTATCTTATGCCCTGGTCAAAGAAGGCTATGAAGTGTACACGGCCACCAACGGCTCCGACGGCATACAATTGGCCATAGAGAAACAGCCACACCTTATATTGCTGGATGTGATGATGCCCGTAATGGATGGTATCGCCACCTGCGAGGAAATCCGCCGGCATGATGAATTGTCGTCAACCATCATTGCGTTTTTAACGGCGCGTGGCGAAGACTATTCGCAAATCGCAGGATTTAACGCAGGGGGCGACGACTACATCACCAAGCCCATACGTCCTAAAGTGCTCATAAGTAGAATTAAGGCGCTGTTAAAACGTTTTGAACAGAACAATATGCCCGCCGGACAAACCACGCCGGGGGTCAGCATTGACCGCGAGCGCTTTGTTGTAAACATTGATGGAGAGCAGCTTACACTCCCAAAGAAAGAGTTTGAGCTCTTGGCGCTCCTTTATTCAAAGCCCCAAAAGGTATTTTCACGCGAAGAAATATTCAGTACGATATGGGGAAATGACATTGTGGTGGGAGAAAGAACAATTGATGTACACATTCGCAAATTACGCGAAAAGATTGGCGATAAATATATTAAAACACTAAAAGGTGTAGGCTATAAATTTGTAGATTAAAACATGTTGATGAGTGGGATAACTGCGCGTATTGACCAACTGCGACCTTTGATTGGAAATACGCCTATGGTGGGAGTCCGTTATCGTTTTGAAGGAGAAGCACGGACTGTTTATGCAAAATGTGAATATTATAATTTAACCGGAAGTATCAAGGACCGGATGGTTATTCAGGTGTTGAGCGAAGCTTACCGGAAAGGAAAGCTGAGACCGGGCTATACCATTGTGGAAGCAACCAGCGGGAACGCAGGGATTTCACTGGCTTCCACAGGACGCTACCTGGGGCACAAAGTGATTATCGTAATGCCAGAATGGGCCACGAAAGAGCGTGTTGATTTGCTGCGTTCGTTAGGCGCCGAGGTGATACTGACTACACAGGACGACGGCGGTTTTCAGGCGTGTGTGCGAAAAGCCGAGGCTTTGGAAGCCTCCATGTCCAACGTATATTACCCCCGGCAGTTTGAAAATGAAGACAATGCACAAGGGCACTTTTTAACGTTGGGACCCGAAATACAACGCCAGATGCAGGATGCCGGCAAAACGCCCGACGCTTTTGTGGCTGCCATCGGCACCGGCGGCACGATTATGGGCAACGGCTCGTACCTTCGTGCATGCTATCCCGGCATACAGGTACATCCGGTAGAGTCGCTCCAGTCGCTGGTGGTGAGCACCGGCGTAAGCCACGGCACGCACCGCGTACCGGGCATTTCCGACGACTGGAACCCGCCCCTCGTCGACCTGAAAAGGCTCAACCACCCCTTCACCATTTCCGACGGCGACGGCATTATTATGACGCAGCTTTTAGGAAGAAAGCTCGGCTTGGGCGTGGGCATTTCTTCCGGTTTTAATTTCCTCGGCGCCGTGGCTTTCCAAAACAAATACGGCGGGCAAAAGAACGTGGTCACCGTGTTTTCCGACTGCAACAAGAAATACTTGAGCGGCACGTTGCTGGCCGACGAGCCGCTATTACCCGGATATCTCGTCAATCATATCGAATTGCTCGATTATTTCGCCATATAGAACGGTACGGATGTGGTGGTGTTCTTTGGGTAACAGGTTCAAAATTTCAGATTTAAAAATTTAAACAGGCACGCCTTACGCTTACCTCTTAACTAATTTTTGCACCGCTGTGGGACAAAGGCCGCAAATCTTGAAATCCTGGAATTTTGGAACTTTTAAATTAAAATAGTATCTTTGCCGATTATGGCAAGGGTAAAAGTCACAGCGGTATCATACTTGAATACACTTCCGTTTCTTTACGGAATCCGGCACTCCGAAGTGGCGGAAGCTATCAACTTGTCTATTGCTACACCGGCGGCCTGCGCCCGGCAACTCGAAACAGGGCAAACCGACTTGTCGCTGATTCCCGTAGCGGCCATACCGGAATGCCCCCGCTACCAAATCATCGGCGACTACTGCATCGGCGCTACCGGAAAAGTACGCAGCGTGGTTTTATGCTCAAATCATGAACTGCCGGACATTAAAACGGTTTACCTTGACACCGAATCGCGCACATCCGTAGTGTTGGCGCGCCTGCTGGCACGAGACTACTGGAAAATCACACCCGGTTTCAAACCGCTGACCGCCAAAAACCTCAAAGCAGGAGACGCCTGTGTGCTTATCGGCGACAAAGCGCTTTTTCACGAATCGCGTTTCATCTACCGCTACGACCTGGCCGAAACATGGATAAACCATACCGGGTCGCCCTTTGTATTTGCTACATGGACGGCCAACAAGTCACTTCCCGCATCGTTTATCGAACAGTTCAACAAAGCTTTGGACTACGGTATAAAGCATATTCCGCAATCGCTCACCGAGCCTCCGCAGGGCGGCGAAGACAGGGCGCTACCCTGCCCGCACGACACGGCATTGGAATATCTTACCAAAAATATCAGTTATCCTTTTGATGCCGAAAAAAAAAACGGATTAACAAAATTTTGGAACCTGATAAACGACTTCTCTTTATGATTACGACATATTACAAAGCGCTCAAACAAATAAACAGTTCCAACGAACTGAGTCTCCTTGAAGAATTAGGTTACGACGATATTTTGTGGATCGACATGAACAGTCCTACCGGAGAAGAGAAACGTGCCGTGGAAGATTATCTCGAAACGCCATTGCAAACCCGCGCAAAAGCGGAAGAAATTGAAAGTTCTTCGCGCTATTCGGAAACAGAAAATGTGATTTTTGCCAACTCGGAATTTTTGATTGCAGGCGCTGAGGACTACAAAGAAGAAACCGTATCATTCATTCTTGCCTCTGGTATTTTAGTTACCGTACGCAACTCGCACCTGCGCACGTTCATGGAAATTGAACGGCGGTTGATGACCAACCACCGCAGCTATGCCACAGGCTATCACCTGATGGTGGCCATCCTCGAAAACCGGATCGACCTCGACGCCGACATGATTGAGTTGCTGGCCAAAGAAATTGCACAGCTGAATAAACGCATCAACGCCGAAGAGCGCATCAGCGAAGAGATGTTGTATGACATCAACCAACTGCAGGAAAACACCATGAACATACGCGAAAATATTATCGACAAGCAGCGTATGATATCAAGCATTCTGAAAAGCGACAAGTTCCCAAGCGACATTTTCCCGAAACTGAACGTGATGATCAGGGACGTGGGCTCGCTGCTCAACCACACCGACTTTGGCTTTGAACGTTTGGAATACTTGCAGAATACCGTGCTCGGGTTGATTAACCTCGAACAGAATAAAATTATTAAAGTATTCACGGTGGTTACGGTGTTCTTCATGCCGCCCACACTCATTTCAAGCATCTACGGCATGAACGTGAAATTGCCTTTTGCCGAAATCGGCTATTGGGGTTTCGTAAGCACCATACTTTTTATGATTATGGCATTTGCCATGACAGTGTTGTATTTTAAACGGAAGAAATTATTATAATGAACGGCAAAAAGAAACATATTATCGCAGGCCTGCTGTTGTGGTGTATGGCACTTCCGGTATTTGCCGTTGATACAATTCCTGCACGCCGGCCGGTGGTGTATGTGATTGAGCTGATGCAGGAAATCAACGCGCCCGGCGCACGCATCGTGCGCAAAGGCCTTCAGGCGGCCACAGAAGCCGGCGCCGATTATGTACTGCTTCATCTAAACACGTATGGCGGTGAACTCCCGGCAGCCGATTCGATACGTAATGCGTTGCTGCATTTCCCTGTTCCTGTAATCGTATTTATAGATAACCAGGCCGCCTCGGCAGGCGCGCTCATCGCCATTGCCTGCGACAGCATTTACATGCGCAGCGGCGGCAGTATCGGCGCAGCCACCGTAGTGCACCAAACCGGCGAAGCGGCGCCCGACAAATACCAGTCGTTCATGCGCTCAATGATGCGCGCTACCGCCGAAGCGCAAGGGCGCGACCCGCGTATTGCAGAAGCCATGGTTGACCCGCGAACGGCAGTGCCAAACGTCAGCGACAGCGGAAAAGTGCTCACCTTTACCGTAGATGAAGCCATCAAACATCGCTATTGCGAAGGAAAAGCCGAAAACATTACAGACGTGTTGCAACAAGCCCGCATCAGCAATTATGAGTTGCTCACTTATCGTTCCACGACACTCGACCACATCATCCACTTCCTGCTAAACCCCTTCCTGCAAGGGCTTTTCCTGATGCTCATCATCGGCGGCATTTATTTTGAATTGCAATCGCCCGGCATCGGTTTTCCGCTCATCGCCGCCACTGCTGCCGCGCTGCTCTACTTTGCCCCGCTTTATCTCGAAGGGCTATTGCAAAATTGGGAGCTCCTCGTGTTTATTCTTGGCATACTGCTCATCCTGCTCGAGATATTCATCATTCCCGGCTTCGGCATTACAGGCATCTCGGGTATTCTGCTTTGCGTTACCGGGCTTATATTCGCCATGGTTGACAATTCCCTTTTCAAAACGCCCGAGGGCCTCAACCTTGCCGTACTGGTACGGCCTATGGCGACATTGTCTATTGCCGTGTTCTGTGGGCTCACAGGCTCTATTTACCTCACACGCCGGCTGTATTCCACCAGGATGTTTGGCCGTATTGCGCTCCGCACCGGCCTTACAGGCGACGAAGGATACGTAGGCGTGGCTACAGCGCCCGCTTTAACCATAGGGAGTGAAGGCGTCGCGCAAACTGCGCTGCGCCCTTCCGGAAAAGTGGAAATTAACGGTGAAATTTATGACGCCGTAGCAGAATACGGCATGATTGGGAAAGGCGATACCGTGCGTGTCACCCGATATGAAACAGGTCAAATATATTGTGTAAAAAAATAATTATGAAAAAACAACATTTCTTACTTTGCTTTTTGATGTTATGCTGCCTTATGATAAGCATCTCTGCAGAAGCGCAAATCAACATCAGTGGACATGTCAAAACTGACGACACAAATGAATACCTCGAATTTGTGAGCGTTGTAGTAAAAGGAACCACCAAAGGTACAGTCACAAACATGGAAGGTGCATACAGCATCGGCAATCTTCAGACCAGGGACACCATACAATTTGTGTATATGGGCTACAAAACCGTCAATATAGCCGTACCGGACTTGATGAATGCTCCGGATGTAGTGATGCAGACATTAGCCACCAACCTGCAGGAAATTGTAGTGAAAGCGTTACAGGAAGAAGACATTTTAAAAAACGCCATACAGAATTTAAAACGCTTCTACCCCACCGAGCCCGTAATATGCAAAAGCCAAATCAAAGATGTAACTATTGAAAACAAAAAAATCGCCAGTTACTACGATTTTGCGGCCGACTTGTGGGTGTATTCTTTCCTCAGGGAAGAAGAAGAACGCAATCCCACCATGATGCGTATCCGTAAAATAGACGCAAATATCGACCGCTACACCGACTCTATCCCGGTGCGCCCCTACGTGATGTATGACAAAACCATCCGTACCATCATCCCCGAAAACTATGCCCTGCGCAGCATCATGGCTATGGTAGCATTAGACGACATTAAATTTAAAACCAGCAAAGACACGCTTGGGACCGAAGAAGTGTATAAAATGGCTTTCGAATCGAAAAGCACACAAAACGACCTCAACACTTCTGCAACTATCGAAAAAGTAAGCGGATATATTATTGTGGCGGTGGCCGACAGTGTTATCCTGAAAATACAAATGGAAGAAGACTTTAACAATTACACCACCATCTCACACTTTTTTAAAGGAGCACAACGCATACAATGTACGGCAACCTTCGAAAAACAAGTACACAACAACAGTTTCAGGCGCGTGGGCGACAAAATGTATCCCGAATATACCAAAACGGAGGTATTCAGCAGCGTAAAATATGAAAATCAAACGCTCGAAAGGAGGCAGATGAGCCTGATTCTGATAAACGACATCATTACAAAAGATGTAAAACGATTCTCGAAGAAAGAATCTTACGATAAAACATTGCCGCTGTATCGCCAAATATCGGTCGAAAACGAGGTATGGAGAACCATCAACTCCCTCCCGCTGACTCAGGAAGAGAAGGATTTTATTGATGCCAATAGATAAATTCATCGTTGATAAACTCCGTCATTATCTCGGGCATGAGCCTACAAGCGCGCAAGATATTTTATTGAATGAATTAGCCGTTTTCATTGCCAATCCCAGGAATGACGAAACATTTGTACTGACAGGATATGCCGGTACCGGAAAAACAACGGTGGTTGCAGCGCTGGTGAAATTACTCGATGAAATGGAAATCGAATCGTGGCTGCTCGCCCCCACCGGGCGGGCAGCAAAGGTTTTGGCAGGCTACGCCGGAAAAAGCGCCTACACCATCCACCGGAAAATTTACCGGCAAAAAACACAAAACGACCCTGTAAGTAACTTCGTACTCGCCCCCAACGACGCCAGCGACGCCGTGTTTATCGTGGACGAAGCCTCTATGATTTCCAATGAAAACCAAGGCGCTCTTTTCGGATCCGGAAAATTGCTCGACGATTTGCTGCAGTTCGTCCGCAACGGCACGCGGTGCAAACTCCTCGTAACCGGCGACCCGGCACAGCTTCCGCCGGTACATTCGCCTTTTAGCCCGGCGCTCCAATGCAGCAGCTACCGGCAAGCCGCCGCGTCAAACCTCACGGAAGTGGTGCGGCAAGCCGCCAAGTCGGGCATCCTGCACAACGCTACACGCCTGCGCAGTCATATTGAAAACAACCACTGCGCCATACCGGTGATGCAATGCAACGGCTTCCTCGACATCGAACCCATCAGCGCGGGGGAAGTTTCCGGAAAACTTTCCGAAGCCTACGAGCGCTACGGGGAACGCGAAACGGTGGTGATTTGCCGGTCGAACAAACGCGCCAATATTTACAACGCCGGTATCCGCACACAACTGTTGGGGCGTGAAGATGAGCTGGTACGCGGCGACCGCGTGATGGTTGTGAAAAACTGCTACCAGTTTGTGGAACACACCGACAAAATGGATTTCATTGCCAACGGCGATATTGCCGAACTCGTGGGCATACGCCGCCACGAAGAGTGCTACGGCTTTCGCTTCGCACGCGCCGAACTCCGCTTTCCCGACTACGACGAGGTGGAAATCACCGCGAAAATCATGCTCGACACACTGCACCTCGAAAGCGCAGCGCTCGATGAAGAAAAACAGCGACAACTCTACGAAGCGGTGGCGGCCAGCTATGCGCACTTGACCAACAAGCGGGAACGCTACAAAGCATTACGCGAGGACCTTTACTATAACGCCCTGCAACTGCGTTATGCCAATGCCATCACGTGCCACAAGGCGCAGGGCGGACAGTGGAAAGCCGTATTCCTTGACTATCCTTTCCGAAAAGGAGCACAACCCACGCTCGAAGACCTGCGTTGGCTCTACACGGCGTTCACCCGCGCTACGCAGCATCTCTACCTCGTAAACTTCGACCCGGCGGTGGTGGCGAACTGACGGCTGAAAGCCCGATTCAAGGCCTTCATTTTCCAGTATCCCCGCAAAAAAAACCGCCCACCTTTGCGGATTGATGGACTATAATGGACGAACGGTTATGAGTTAGTTTATATTTGGAAACACTGTTTTTTTTACTACCTTTGCCACATAATTTATAAACACTACTCATTATGGCACGCTATCTCGACCCAAAAAACGACCTGATTTTTAAACGAATCTTCGGCGAACATCCCGATTTGCTAAAGAGCTTCCTGAACGCCCTGATGCCTCTGGAGCCCGGGCAACTGATAGAACGCGTAGCGTACCTCTCGCCAGAGCAGGTGCCCGACAACCCGGCCAAGAAGAACTCCATCGTAGATGTGCGATGTAAAGACAACCACGGCCGGCAGTTCATTGTAGAGATGCAGATGTACTGGACCAGCGCCTTCTCCAACCGAATGGTCTTCAATACCTCCAAAGCCTATGTGAGCCAACTCAAGAAAGGCGAAGAGTACGAGCTGCTGCAACCGGTATATGGGCTGGCCATCATCAACAGCGTGTTTGACCACAAGACCCCCGAATTTTATCACTATTACCAAACCGTCAACCGAAAGAATACCGACGAGGTCATCAAAGGCTTGGAATTTGTGCTGGTGGAGTTGCCCAAGTTCAAACCCGAGAGCTGGACGGAGCGGCGGATGGCGGCGCTGTGGCTGCGTTTCCTCAAAGAAATAAAGGACGAAACCCGGGACGTACCCCAGGAATTGCTGTCCGATAAAGACATCAGCAAGGCCCTGGATTTATGCGAAAGGGGCGCTTTCACCGAGGGGGAACTGGAGGCCTATGACCGTTACTGGGATGCCGTTAGTGTGGAAAAGTCACTGCTCAGTGGAAGCTATGCCGAAGGCCGGGCGGATGGCGAAGCCATCGGCATACAAAAAGGCCTGCGTGATGTGGTACTGAAAGCGCACCGGGCAGGCATGACACTAACGGACATCTGCACCCTCACCGGCTTCCCTGAAGAAGAAGCCGATAAAATAATTCACAACAGCCAGCGGCGCAATTAATCGCGCCGCTAATATTCAAAAATTCAAATTACATCCCGGAGGGGATGTATAGCCAATGTAAGGCTTACATCGGTCGTTTGCAGGATGAGGTTTCATTACAGGTTCCCGATTAATTCCTAGTTCTTAGCTCGTAACTAAGTCAGGTGCAAAGGTAGAATTTATTTCGGGACATTCAGCAAATAAAAAAAGAATCCCAATCGATTTATTTTGAATTGATTGGGATTTTTTGTATCTTTGTCCATTACTCCGAAAATAAAGGTTTACAGCCGAAATCGGGGCAATTAACACTAAAAGAT
>JAITIL010000118.1 GCA_031279475.1 Prevotellaceae bacterium
ATCAAAGGCAGGTTCCCGTTGGGTTTCTCGCTGCCTTTCTTCACATAAAATAAGACCTTGAATGTTGACCTCATAACTCAATGTTTTTTCTGGTTACAAAATTAGTTATCATTGAGTTATCCGACACTATGAAAAACTACGCAATACACTGAATAAGAACCATGTAGTACTCGATTTACTTCCATGCCCCGGTACGGGATAGTAACTGAACTCCTGCGTTGTTCTGCTATATTTGCAATTTCAGCCTGTTGCAATATAAAGCAAAACAGAGTGTAACGAACACTGTTACAGCCAATTCGCCACACTCTGCCTAAATCTGCTTTTTAGTTAGAAGTTTATTTTAACAAATAATGGTTGGATTTTTTTTAAAATGACTACACTTGCGCCGTGAAGTGTTAAATTGTTCTTTGTTTACTTAGCGCTTGTATTATCCCTGTAGGAAATTTACGAACTTTATCAGTAATGACTGGAAAATAAAATTAGTGTTTGTACGATTTCTTTTTACAATTTGATTTTTTTGTTAGAAAAACAAATGCGGTCTGATTTATTTAACATGTTTGGACTCGTAAAGGTTTTGTATTATATTGTTTTTAGGCTTGTGTCCCTCTTATTTTAAATAAAAGCTAAAGCATTATATTTTTATCTACGTTGCAGATTTTTCTGCGATGCGGGTTTGTATTGTCTATAAAACAATGTGCTAATGTGACGGATTGTTTAAGTTGAAAGTTGGGGATTGAAAATTGAAAGTGGCGGGCGCCGGGAATGTGATTGAAATCCCCGGGAACAATATTTCATATCATTTTACGGATTTAAATCTGCAATTTCAACTTTTCAGCAGCATGCTCTTTAGCAAGACTATTTGTTCATCCTTGCTTTGAAGCAGTTTTTCGTAAACGTCCTTGTTCTCTTGATAAAAATTTTCGATTTTTTGTTGATAACCGGTTGCGCTTTCATTGTTGGTTTGTTGAAAGACATCATTACCGATTTCTAATAAATTGGCCAAAGAGATATGTAATATTTCCGCGATGCGGAACAGTCTTTCAAGTGTCAGTTTTGTCTCTCCGGTTTCTATTTTCCTGTACGCTGCAGGAGTTATGGACAATTCGTAGGCCATATTGTCGAATGTATAGCCCTTTTTCTTACGTTCTGTCGTAATCTTTTTAATTACCTGCGTAATCTTTTCAGTTTTCATCAAAGGTTTATTTTCCCCAAAAGTAAATATTTTTTTATTAATAATAAAAATTTTCTATTAAAAGTAATTTTTTAGGAAAAAACTCCCTCATATCTTTACCATGTCTTTGCAGGGAATTATGCTTAATAAATAGATAGTTAAAAGCCATAGCTAAAAATTAACCATATAAACTTAACCAAATGGAAAAAAACTTGTATGTATTTTTATTGAAAAAAACCGGAATCTATGTATTGCGGAGTTTCTTTTTTATGTTGTTTGGCATTGCATCGGCTTATGCCGCCATTGAGGATGACAAACATCGTGTAACAGGATCTGTAAAAACCAGTGCGGATGAGGCGCTTATCGGTGTGAGCGTGGTAGAGAAGGGCTCTTTAAACGGAACCATTACCCAATATGACGGAGGTTTTTCGATTGAGACGTCAAGCCCCACAGCAGTATTGGTGTTCTCGTATGTGGGATTTACCACTAAAGAAATACCGTTGAACGGTCAAACTACGTTGACGGTTGTAATGGAAGAAAGCACTACCGGCTTGGACGAGGTGATTGTGGTCGCTTACGGTACGCAGAAAAGGAGTTCGGTAACCGGTTCCATTGCCGTTGTCAAAGCGGAGGAACTGAAAACGGTTACCTCGCCCAGCGTGAATACGATGTTGCAGGGGAAAGTGGCTGGCGTGCAGGTGGTAAACACATCAGGACGTCCTGGCGAAGCGGCCACTATTCGTATTCGCGGTAAAAGTTCGTTGGGTAGCGATGCGTCCATCGACCCATTGTGGGTAATTGATGGCGTGATTTCGGGCACGGGCGCTCAATTAAACCCTAATGAAATAGAAAGCATTAGTATCCTGAAAGATGCTACAGCTACAGCATTATACGGCTCAAGGGCCACCAACGGCGTGATTCTTGTCACCACAAAACGCGGGCAGGTCGGGGAAAACAGTTTCAATGCAAGTGTTAAATTCGGTGTGGCTACACAGCATCTTGGTCGTTTTAAACTGATGAACGGCCCCGATTTGTATAATTATACGGTCGCCATGCCGGGCGCTTTAGCGCAATACTCATGGCTGGCCGATAAAGATCAACTGCTGGCGCACAATACCGATTGGTTTGATTTTGCCACACAAACAGGCGCATCGCAGAATTACACCCTGTCGCATACTTTCGGCGTTGAAAAAGTGCGCAACTTTCTCTCGCTCGATTATTATCAAGAGGAAGGTACGGTTAAAGGATATGAATATGAGAGGTTTAGTTTCAGGAATAACCTCGATTATACACCCACTAACAGATTGACAGTACATGTCAAAGTTGCAGGCAGTTACCGCGATATTGATGACCGGCAACATGATCTTTACAGTGCGATGACTTATTTGCCCTGGGACTATCCGTATAATGCCGATGGCACTGTTAGGACCGGGAAAGAAAACGGCGTCAGCACCCTTGATGACTGGCATGGTAGAGACATGATAAACTACCTTTATAATAATCAGTATGATTGGACTAAAGGCAAACAGATTGGCGTCAGCGGTAACATAGGTGTTGATTTTAAAATTACCGACTGGCTGGTGTTTGAATCAAACAACAATATCGGCTTCCGTTTTTTTCGTGAAACGGTGTATTCCGATCCCCGCTCAATCGGCTCAGAAAGCACAGGCGGTCAGATTAACAATAATACCGACCTGGCCACTACCAAATATACCAATCAATTGTTGCGGCTGTATAAACTTTTTGCAGACAAGCACGCAGTCAGCGCTTTTTTTGGGTATGAATATAGCGATTATTTGTTTGAAAGCACCAATGCTCAAGGGCAATCCATACCTATTGATGGGGAAGTGCTGAATGTGGCGGCAAAACCCTATTCTGTAAAAGGACAGAAATACGGAAATGCCACGCAATCCGTCTATTTTAACACCAATTATACATACGATGACAGGTATAATTTCCAATTCTCATACCGTTACGATGGTTCGTCGAAATTCGGCGCCAACAACCGCTACGGAAGTTTTTGGACGCTTGGCGCTGCATGGTCGATTGACAAAGAGAAGTTTATGGAAGATATAAAATGGGTTGACCTGCTTAAATTCAGGATTAGCTATGGGTCAATAGGCAACTCGTCCAGTTTGGGCAACTATTCCTACTTAAGCGTCTATAGTTTGAGCACCAATTATGCTGGTACTCCCGCTTCGTTTCCCAATGTGCTCGGCAATCCTGATTTAACGTGGGAAAAATGTTACGAAACCAATTTTGCTATCGATAGCCGTTTGCTGAACAGGCTGGACTTTACGGTTGAATATTATATCAAAAACACCTCCGACTTGCTTTATTCAAGAAAACTCAGTTCGCTGACAGGCTACAACAGCCGGTACGAGAATGTGGGGGCCGTGAGAAACAACGGTGTTGAACTTTCTCTTTCGGGTGACATTATTGCGCGCAAAGAGGTGATGTGGTCGGCCGGTATCAACTTTGGATATAATACGAATAAAATTACTGAATTGGCAAACGATAATGCAGATCAGTTCCCGGATGACTACAGTCACCGTATTTTCCGCGTGGGAGAAGACCGCGATGTGTTCTATCTGCCCGAATGGGCGGGCGTGGACGTATATACGGGCGCTCCACTTTGGTATGCTTATGATTCGAACACTGGCGAGCGCAAGGTAGTGACCGATCGTGCAAACGCTTCGTATGTGCTTACCGGTTCATCAACGCCGAAATTCTTTGGTGGCGTGAACACTTCCGTAAGTTATAAAGGAATTACCCTTTCGGCTATGGGGTCATTTGTCGGCGGCAATAAAATTTATCATTCAGCCCGGCAGTTCTATGATAACGACGGCGCGTACCCAACGTATAATACAATGGATCTTGCATCAGGGCCTAACGGAAGTTGGGTACGGTGGCAGAAACCGGGCGACATTGCCACACACCCGCAAGCTATTTCCGGCGGCAACCACAATTCCAATGAAGCTTCCACGCGCTTTATTGAAGATGGCAGTTACTTCCGGCTCAACAATGTAACCTTGTCGTATGACCTGCCCGAAAAATGGCTGAAAAAAGTAAAACTCAGCCATACACAGATATACCTGACCGGCGAAAACCTGTTCACCATCACTAAGTTTTCAGGCGCCGATGTCGAAATAGGTATTGGAAACTCCAACGGAAACTACAGTACCAGCCTCTACCCATCTGTCCGTCGTTTTTCTGTCGGGATTAACTTTAGTTTTTAACCCATAAAAAATATTCACAATGAAATTAACTATAACACCTTTAGTAAAAAATCTGTGCTGCCTTTCAGTTGTGGCACTGTTATTTGGCGGCTGCGACCTTGAACGGTTACCCTACGACGCTGTGGTTAATGAAGGAATGACTGTCGGGGAAGCCGAATCTGTTACTCGTGGCACGTATGCCAAGATGAAAGAAGAATATTACTACAAAACCATTCACCAGGTTGGCGAATACGGCGGCGACAATATTTCACTCAGCGGAACAACCTCCGACCTGCTGTTCAATTTCTACCGTTACACGCGCGTTACCGACAGTTATTACACAGCGCGCGTGTGGCTTTTCACTTACCAAATGATAGGTAACATCAATTCCGTGCTATCCATACTCGAATCTTACGAAATGTCTGAAAGCGAGAAAGAATTTGTTGACCACCTCATTGGCGAAAACTTGCTGCTCCGGGCTTTTGCTTACTTCAATTGCTGTAATATCTTCGGCCGTCCATATAGGGATGCCAACGGAGCAGCCAATAATCCGGGCATTCCGATAAAAACGGTGACCGATATTGATTATTTTCCACCACGCGCCAGCGTTGCCGAAGTCTATGAGCAAATGATACAAGACGCTACCCGCGCTGCACAAAAAATGAAAAGGAGTACTTCTGCGCCGAAAAACAACAACTATGTAACACAGGAAGTCGCCTGGGCGTTTCTCTCCCGTATATACCTCTACATGGGACGATGGAAAGAGGCCGAAGCATACGCCGATTCAGTTATTAACTCGGGACGTTATGCGCTGTTGCAGGGCGACCAGTATGCAAAATATCCGCAACACGTGCCAGAATCAAATTCCGAAACAATTTGGTGTATTCGCATGGTGAAAGACGCCGACTTTGCCGCTTATTACATGGACTGGTATTCCGTAGGCAGTTTATATGCCACTATTGACGAAATAGGATGGGGCGAAATGTATCCTTCCGAATCTTACCTTACCCTGTTGCGGGAAAATCCTTCCGACCTGCGTTTCGGATTTATCGAAAACCAGCCTCACCCCAGCGGGGGGGTGTGGATGGTTTATGTCAATGAGGCAAATAATATATGGTCTTATGTGACAAAAGAGGTGGTTCAAGAAGGGGATGATTACCGTATTACAGAGTCGCCCAGTTCTTACACCAGTGCCATTGTGCAGAAAGAAACAACCCCTGACGGGAAGATACAGTATTATGTGAATAGCGCAACTGCCGGTACCCGTTACAATGTGTGGATCGAACCGAAATTGGAAGACAGAAACGGCTATCCCAAACGTTATATTCTCAAGACTTCGTATCAGGAACAACAATCGCAATTATATTCGCCGGTGCTGTTCCGCTTGGCGGAAATGTACCTGACCCGCGCCGAAAGCCGGTGTCAGCAGGGAGAATTAACGGAGGCCATTGAGGACTTGAATGTGATACGCACCCGCGCACAAATCCCCGGACGGCCGCAATCTACTTCCGACGAAACCGTTCTAAAATGGATTCTCGACGAACGCCGGCTGGAACTGGCATGGGAAGCGCAACGCAAGTACGATATTTTCCGTAATCAGGAAATATTGGACAGAAAATACCCCGGCACCCATTTGAGCGGTTCGCCGGTGTTGACAGAACTTTCTCCCTCCGACCCGCGGGTCGTGGAGTTTATTCCCAAAAGCGAAATTGACGCTTATCCGATAGAACTGCAGCAGAACCCTTAATCTAAGTCATCAAATTAAAAATAAAAACGTATGAAAAAAATATTGTTGTCATGCATTCTCGCCATAGTCGCATTCTCGTGCGCCAAAGATGAAATCCCTGTTCCAGCGGCGCTGATGATCGAAGAACTCGACCTTACCCTCGTGGCCGAAGGTGAAACCTATCGTAACCGTTTCTATACGACTGCTGCAACAGTCAACATTGTTATCCCCGAAGATGCTGTGGAATGGCTGCATGCCATTGTTGACGACGGTTATCTTGTTATTACCGCTGACCGGAACGCTTCTATCGGGATTCGCGCTTCGTCCTTGGAAATAGTGACGCCCGAACGGGAAGCCACCGTGAACATTACACAACAGGGCCTGCCTACCAAGCTAATTAAGATTACCGGGGGCGTGCCATCTTCTTCACAAAGCAGCGAAGGAATGTGGGAATACACATGGGACGGCGATCGTGCTACCTATTGGCATTCACAGTATAGCGCCCCGTCGGCGCAATACAACGACCATTTATTGCAATGGGATTTGGAAAGTGGCACAGGCAGCCTCGACCTCATCATTACCTATCCGCGTAACAATGTGGGCGCAGCTAACGGCAGAACAGGCTATTTCTGCATCTATGTAAAAGGCGACGGCACAGATGTGCCGGGCGGCATTGAGGGCGAAGAACCTGACTGGGATTGGGGCGACCCGCTCGGCACTGTGGACGCCGATGGGTACAAATTGGTGTATAAGGGCGACGATACATTTAAACAAAATGCGTATGGCGGGCCTACCATCATGGTGCTGCCTACACCCATCAACCATCCCACAAGTGTAAAAATGCTGTTTAGGGGAGGTCCTGCCGGCGCTACGGGCATTTCACGAGGCGGTCACGGCAGCCTGGCCGAAATGGAATTATATGGTAAAGTAGGTTAATAACACAGTTAAAAATTATTTAAAATAACTTAGAATATATCCGATTATGAAAAGCAATCATATTTTTTCTAACATATTGTTATACGTGTGTATGACAGCAATATTCGGTATGGGTGGCTGTAAAGACCCCATTTATCCGGAAATCGACAAGCCCGACCCGACCCGTTCGGGCACGAATGATATTGTATCATTCCATATAGACATCTCTCAATTCCCTGAATATGCGGAAGGCGATGCGGCGAATGTGGTTATTGTTCCCGAAACGGATTCTATCTACATTGAAGTGCCGTGGTATGCCAGCATCATTATGGCGCCAGAAATTACGGTTTCGCCCAATGCCACCATTGCCCCCATATCGGGTAGCGTGCGTGACTTCTCGCAGGGATCGGTGATTTACACCGTCAGGGCCAATAACGGCGATAAAAAAGAATGGAAAGTCTATGTGAAATGGTTAGACGAACCCGAACCGCCGCTTAGCGACGACCCACTCCGCCCACTCGAAGAAACCGATAAATATAAAATTCATCTGATACCGGTTTATTCCAATGCTTATACTAGCGGAACAAACGTGACGCTGTCTTCATCCAATGGTATAACATGGACAACGGCAGGCGCAACGGGTGTAGGGAGCATCTATTTTAATGTACGGTATCATGGCGAACTGCAGTTAGCCTTGCGCGGACGCGCCGGTAATACTACCGGTAATACGTTAAGAGTGAAGATATACATCAATGAAGAACAATACGTGGAAAACGGCGAACCTTACGACCATACTTATCTTTATAAAAAGACCAGTCAAACTACAGATACCCTCACCATTCACCGTATTCATTTGCCCGAAGTGCCGCAAGGCCATGCCGGTCATACCGTACGTATTGACCTCAGTGTAGAAGGTACCCGCAACGGCAGTTACTACTTCCGTTTCCCCGAACTTTGGGTGTCGGGATGGGCAACACGGGGAACAGGCGGTAAGGATCTTACGGGTCTTAACTGGGTTCCTTCAACCAATGCCAGCTTCGGACGCCGCGGCCCGTCGGTACACATCCGTCCCGACAAACCCGCTGGCAACATGGAATACTTTTACAGCGAAGTGTTTATTCCGGAAGGACAGGATAAGTTAGGCTCTTATTTTATGTGTAACGGTTTCGGGGAAGGCTATGCCGGCATACAGGTGAACTCTGCTACTGAGCGCAGGGTGCTCTTCTCGGTGTGGTCGGCCTATACTACCGATGATCCCGTTGCAATGGGCAAATATGCTCCCCGCTTAGTCAGGGTGAACAATGATCCGGCATTCAGGAATACGATAACGTATACGAAATTCGGTGGCGAGGGTTCAGGCGGACAAAGTTACATGATATATCCATGGGTGGCTGGCAAAACCTATAAAATGCTTACCCGTGTGCGTCCTCACCCGCAACCCGAAAAATTCCCCAATTCTTCGCTTTACAAAACATGGTTCCACGATGGCGAAAAATGGATATTTATTGCAGAGTGGCGGCGCATAGAGTTGGATGCAGCCGATAATAATGGCGTGGCGCCCACCACCAAATGGTACACCGGCGCCCATCACTTCCTTGAAAATTTCACGGTGAATGAAGGCAATAAAACCCGTTACGGAACATGGAACAACGATTGGTATGTCGGCGCTGACGGCGAATGGTACGAGACCGCTGATTATACCTTTACCAATGACGCCACCGCATCGGCCGGCGACCGGGTAGATTATGCCGGAGGCATATTGCCGGCCGGCGATCCGCAGGCAGGCGCTGTTTTTCTTAAAATGGGAGGCTATTTCACAGACAATGTGCCGGCGCAAACACGATTCGTTAAACCGTTGCGAAACGATCGTCCGATTATTGATTTTGCAACGCTTAATGCGATGGGCACCGATAATCCGGCTGTAGATTCAAGTGTTGATGCAGACGAACAATACGAAGAATAAATATTGCCATTTACATTTAAATTGCCCGCGAAACGAAAAAATGTTCAAATCTTGTTTGTAAGTTCCAAAAATATAGCTATCTTTGCAACCCGCTTTTTATGCGGATAATGTTTATATTATTGAGAGATAAGTTATTAATTACAAACAAATGCCTGGACTAATTGGAAAAAAAATTGGAATGACATCCATTTTCGGCGCCGACGGTAAGAACATACCGTGCACCGTTATCGAAGCTGGTCCGTGTGTAGTTACGCAGGTGCTTACGGAAGAAAAGAATGGTTATGCCGCCGTACAGCTTGCCTATGACGACAAAAAAGAAAAACACACCAGCGCGGGCTTAATAGGCCATTTTAAAAAGGCAAATACCACCCCAAAGGGCAAGGTGGCGGAGTTCAAAAACGACTTCGAGAAACCGATGCAATTGGGCGACGTGATTACCGTAAGCGACGTGCTTCAGGAAGAAGACTGGGTCGATGTTACGGGTACTTCTAAAGGCAAGGGATTTCAAGGCGTGGTGCGCCGTCATGGATTTGGCGGTGTGGGCGGACAAACCCACGGCCAGCACAACCGTCTGCGCGCCCCGGGCTCCATGGGCGCCTCATCGTGGCCTTCGCGCGTATTCCCCGGAAAACGCCTGGCCGGACGCATGGGCGGCGATCGAGTGAAAATATTAAACCTGAAAGTATTGAAGGTGATTCCCGAAAACAACCTGCTGTTGGTGAAAGGGTCCATCCCCGGTGCAAAAGGGTCATACCTGTTAATAGAGGAGTAACGGACGATGGAACTATCAGTATATAAAATCGACGGGCAAGAGTCAGGAAAGAAAATTATCCTCGACGATACGGTATTCGGCATAGCGCCGAACGACCATGCCATTTATTTGGATGTGAAGCAGTACCTGGCCAATCAACGCCAGGGTACGGCGAAGACGAAAGAACGTAACGAAGTGGCCTACAGCACCAAGAAGATTGTCCGCCAGAAAGGCTCCGGCGGCGCGCGCCACGGCAGCATCAAAGCGGGTATTTACGTGGGCGGCGGTACCATTTTCGGCCCCAAGCCGCGCGACTACAGTTTTAAATTGAACAAAAAGCTCAAACAACTGGCGCGGAAGAGTGCGCTCTCTATCAAAGCAAAAGACAGCGCCATTACCGTGTTGGAGCAATTTACGCTGGAAGCCCCAAAAACATCGGCCTTTGTGACAATTTGCAAAAACCTGAAATTTGAAGACCGCACGAAAGTGCTGTTGGTGCTTCCCGAAAATAACGATAATATTTATTTGTCGTCCCGCAACCTGCCGCGTGTAAAGGTTATCACGTCGTCGGAATTGACTACCTACGACATTATGAATGCCACCAACCTCGTGCTGGTGGACGCTACGGTTGAGGTATTGAATAAACAGTTGGGACACGCTTAAAAAAGACAGTCACATGGAAATATTAATAAGGCCATTAATAACCGAAAAAATGACGATTCAGGGCGAAAAGTTGAATCGTTACGGTTTTGTAGTTGACCGCACAGCCAATAAGCTGGAAATAAAAAAAGCGGTTGAGGACATGTACGGGGTTACGGTGAAAAATGTGAACACCGCCAACTACCATGGGAAACGTAAAAGCCGCTTTACCAAGGCGGGATTATTGACAGGCCGCGCCAATCACTATAAGAAAGCGATTGTAACGCTGGCCGGAGAAGACAAAATTGATTTTTACAGCAACATTTAAGCCATGGCAGTACGTAAATTTAAACCGGTAACACCGGGACAAAGACATAAAGTCATCAGCGCGTTTGATGATATTACCACCGGCGCCCCTGAAAAGTCATTGCTGGCGCCGCTGCGCAAGTCGGGCGGCCGCAACAGCCAGGGTAAAATGACAATGCGCTACATCGGCGGCGGCCACAAGCGCATGTACCGCATCATCGACTTTTTGCGGAATAAAGACGGCGTGAAAGCCACCGTGAAAACGATTGAATATGATCCTAACCGCAGCGCCCGCATTGCGTTGGTGCAATATGCCGATGGGGAAAAACGCTACATTATAGCGCCTAACAATTTAAAGGTGGGACAACAAATCGTGTCGGGTGCAGGCGTTGCGCCCGAAACAGGAAATGCGTTGCCGTTGAATGAAATTCCGTTGGGTACGATTGTGCATAACATCGAATTGCATCCCGGGCAGGGTGCGGCTATGGCGCGTAGCGCCGGCACGTATGCCCAGCTCACGGCACGCGAAGGAACACATGCGGTGTTGAAATTGCCCTCGGGCGAAACCCGCATGGTGCTTGTTACCTGTCGCGCCACGGTGGGCAGTGTGTCAAACCCCGACCACAACCTCGAATCGCACGGTAAAGCCGGCCGGAAACGCTGGCTCGGTCGCCGTCCGCGGGTGCGTGGTGTAGTGATGAACCCCGTAGATCACCCGATGGGTGGTGGTGAAGGACGCGCCTCAGGCGGACACCCACGTTCGCGTAAGGGCATACCCGCCAAGGGATACAAGACACGTAACCCGAAGAAAACTTCAAAGAAGTTTATCATTGAAAAACGTAAAAAATAACCGGATAAACGAGAAATAAAATATGAGTCGTTCACTAAAAAAAGGCCCTTACATTCATCCCAGCTTAGAGAAGAAAGTGCTGGAAATGGCAGAAGGTAAGAAGAAAAAAGAAGTGATAAAAACCTGGTCGCGCGCCAGTATGATTTCCCCCGACTTTGTAGGACAAACCATTGCTGTGCATAACGGCAACAAGTTTATTCCGGTGTATATTACCGAAAACATGGTAGGCCACAAATTAGGAGAATTTGCACCAACCCGTACGTTCAGAGGACACTCGGGCAATCGTTAATCATTCACCGTATAAAAAAGAAATCTCAATATGGGAGCTCGTAAAAGAGAAATGGCCGAAAGGCTGAAAGAAGCAAGGAAACAGACAGCAATTGCAAAGCTGAATAATGTTCCTACCTCACCTCGCAAGATGCGCTTGGTCGCCGATTTAGTAAGGGGTGTTGAAGTAAACCGCGCCTTGGATATTTTGAAATATACCAAGAAAGAGGCTTCGGTTCGTTTGGAAAAGCTGCTCAAGTCGGCTATTGCCAACTGGGAGAGCAAAAACGAAAGCGAGAAAAAAGAACTTGAAAACGGGAATATTTGCATCACGCATATTTCTGTGGGTCAAGGCCGCACCCTGAAGCGTATCCGCACGGCGCCGCAAGGCCGCGCCGCACGTATTCGTAAACGTTCAAACCACGTTACGATAATTGTAGGTAAAAAAAATGAGCCAGTAAAAGAAACAGAAACAGTAACAGAGGAGCAATAACATGGGACAAAAAACAAACCCAATCAGTAATCGTTTAGGAATTATTCGCGGCTGGGAGTCCAACTGGTACGGCGGCACGAAATATGCCGGCAAGATTTTGGAAGACGCTAAAATCCGTCAATACCTTACCACCCGTTTGGCCAAGGCCAGCCTCTCAAAGATTGTTATTGAGCGTACGCTAAAGCTCATTACTGTTACTATTCACACGGCGCGTCCGGGTATTATTATCGGGAAAGGCGGCCAGGAAGTAGATAAGCTCAAGGAAGAGTTGAAGAAAATCACCAGCAAGGAAGTTCAGATTAATATTTACGAAGTGAAACGTCCCGAGTTGGATGCCGTGATTGTGGCCAACAACATTGCCCGTCAGGTTGAAGGGCGTGTGTCGTACCGCCGTGCCATAAAAATGGCGATGGCTTCCACGATACGCATGGGCGCCGAAGGCATCAAAGTGCTGATTAGCGGCCGGCTGGGCGGCGCCGAAATGGCCCGTCGTGAAATGTTGAAAGAAGGCCGTACCCCGCTACACACCTTCCGTGCCGATATCGACTACGCTTTGGCCGAGGCGCATACCAAAGTAGGTGTGCTGGGTATCAAAGTGTGGGTTTGCAATGGTGAAGTGTATGGCCGGCGCGATTTGTCGCCGAACTTCGGTTCGTCGGCAGTCAACGCCAACGTGAGCAGCGGACAGCAAGGCGGTGAACGCCGTTCTCGTGGCGGCCAGCGTGGTGGCGACCGCGACCGTCGTCGTTCGCGCGAACGGAAAGGCGAATAACTTCCGGCCGCTGAGGCTGGGAAAAACGGAATAATTAGGGAGGCAGCGTTGAGTGGTGTGCTGCCTCTTTTTTTTTGGAAATTCGGTAAATAAAAAAAGAATCCCAACAGTTTTATTTTGAATTAGGTGTGGTTTTTTTGTGTCTTTATACATTGTTCTGAAACTAAAGATTTGCAGCCAATTAACATAAAATATACACAAGATACAAGAATTTTGTTGATAACTTATTTGTAAATATCATTTTTTATTAATATGTTTGTATTTTGTCATGAGAAGACAAGAGATAAAAGTCACGTAATTTGAATATTAAATCTCTTATGCTACTATATAGAATACTCTGTGCCGCGATATGGACAATTGCACTTTTGTTGTTTACTTATAGTGGATTAGTATTGGACGTTATATTTACAAAAGAAAATATTAATTTTGATGTAAAGATTGCCGATATTAATAATAATTTGTTTATGATAGTATCTAATTCAAGTATTGTAGTAATGCTTATAATTGATTTTTTCACCACGCAGTTTTTGTTTAAAAAAAATAGTAAGGAGCGTTCAAAGGGTTTTATTATTAGAGGATGGAATTTAACATGGATTGCTTTAGGTTTTATTTTAGCAGTTATTTTAGCAGCTATTCCTCATATAAAAGGGGCCGAAAATGGGGTAATTGGGCACATTCATATTTCTTATGTGTTTGCTGTCTATGTTATCATTTTATTTTGTCATAAGACACATTTATTACAAGTTAATCATATTAATAAACTAAATTAAAAAACAATGTCATTATTAGTACTATTGATATTTGGCATAAGTGTCTGTTTGATGCTGTATGTATTGATATATACTTATAAAAAAAACATTATATACGTTGACCGTGTGATTGCAGGAAGTACCTCTATAAATCATTCCGATGCCAATGTTATTATTACGCCATTTGAGAATTTTTATAGTAATAATAAAAAAGTTAAATTAAAAGATTATATTATCAAGTGGGTAGATGGTATTTGTATGACACCAAAAAATATTAATGACAAAGATATTGTATTTATCCAAAGATTTGAGAATAATAAACAAAAATTGGAAACAATAAAAAAAGGTGATGTTCTTTATATCGAATATAATAAATGCGATAATGAAGTGATTCCTAAAATTAGAGAATTTTTAGAATTTGATAAACTTGGAGAATCTGCAAAAACATTTTACTATCTAAATGATGGACAGATACAAGAATCTAAATTTTTGCATAAAATAGACGATGTAAAAGGCGTTGTTAAAATGGTATTTTCAAGGTAAGGAGATTTGGTAGATAAAAAAAGAATCCCAACAGGTTTATTTTGAATTAGGTGTGGTTTAGCCAAAAGCTTATAAAGTATCCCTCTAATCTCAGATTTCTCCGAATTTACTAAATATCATTGAAATAATGACTGTCTTTGAAAAGCGCGGATAAATAGAATTATCCGAATAATTCCGAAACCAATACCTACAGCTTGATAATTTTTACCACGGACGTGTGCGTGCCTGCCGTAACGCGCACCACATAAGCGCCCGGCGAGACGCCCGAGAGGTCTATGGATTGCGCGCTGCCCAATGGCTTGGGCTGCATGGCAGGATTGCCCATGCTGCTGTATATTTCCAACGTGCCGGTTTGTTCGTGCGGCAAGTCCGGCAAATCCACATGCAGCATACTGGAAACAGGATTGGGATACACGCGCACCGTGAACACATCCTGCTGCGACGTAGGTAAATTTATCTCCGTTACTTTTTGGATAAATAGTCAGTCCTTAAACCCCCGTTAATTAATTGTTAATCATTGAAATAGTCATAAAAAAAGTTGGATAAAAGCGCC
>JAITIL010000121.1 GCA_031279475.1 Prevotellaceae bacterium
ACAAACGTGATGTGGCCAAAACATTGGCCTTATCGACCACCGTCAGTTTTTTCCGGCGTTGGGTGGCATACCCGTATGCCAGGCGCACAATGCGCGCTATTTCTTCACGCGAATAGACGCATGTGTCATACGCGATATTGCCGTCTTCGCTACGCCCTTGCGGACGGCCAAAATAAAGCCCGCCCGTGAGTTCGCGGATACACATAAAGTCAACGCCCTCGACCAGATCGGCGCGCAAGGGCGATTTGTGCTGCAATGACGGGAATGTTGTTACAGGGCGTATATTGGCATACAACCCCAGTTTCTTGCGCATGGCGAGCAATCCCTGTTCGGGACGCACTTTTGCGGCCGGATTGTTGTCATATTCCGGCGAGCCTATTGCGCCGAATAGCACCGCATCGCTCTGCATACAGCATTCGTGCGTTTCGTCCGGATACGGGTTTCCGGTTGCGTCTATCGCACATGCGCCAACTAAGGCGGTTCTGCAGGTCAATTCATGATTGTATTTTTTGCAGACAGTCCTCACGGCTTTCATTGCCTGTTCCATTATTTCCGGCCCGATACCGTCGCCCGGTAATATTGCTATATTTAGTTTCATTTCTCTATTTTATTAAGCATTTTCACTGTAGCTTTTATCGCCGCTTCGATCTGGTCGGCGTCAAGTCCGCGGGTTTTAAATTCGACGCCTTCATGCCGCCACGTTATGACCGTTTGCACGAATGCATCCGTACGGCCGCCGGGAGGTATCGATACGGCGTAGTTCGCAAGCATCGGGAACGGCCGGTTAAGCGATTTGTATATCTTACGTAAAGCACGGACAAAAGCATCGTATTGCCCATCGCCCGTTGCCGTATTTTCGTATGCAACGCCGTCAATTTCGACCTTCAATGTAGCCACAGGTTTCAATCCCTGCGTCAAGAATAATGAATAATTCAATATTTTAATTTTATTCTCCTGCATGTCGTGCCGGAGGACGTCGGAAATGATGTACGGGAGGTCTTCCTGCGTCAATATTTCCTTTTTATCGCCAAGTTCTATGACGCGTTGCGTCACTTTACGCATGGATTCCTCGTCGAGGTCTATGCCAAGCGCTTCAAGGTTTTTGCGGATATTGGCCTTGCCGGAAGTCTTGCCCAGGGCATACTCGCGTGTGCGGCCAAAGCGTTCCGGGATAAGGAGATTGCAGTAAAGGTTACTCTTGTTGTCGCCGTCGGCATGAACCCCGGCGCATTGCGTGAAGACATTTTCACCTATTACCGGCTGGTTGGGGGCGATACGTATGCCGGAATACATTTCAATGCTTTGGCTCACATGATGGATTTTGTTTTCTATGACATTTGTTTTTTCGTTCAATTGGTCATGGATTACAGCCACAACGCTACTCAATGCCGCATTGCCGGCGCGCTCGCCAAGTCCGGTTACCGTCACGTGTACGCCTTTGATACCGGCGCGCACGGCGGCATAGACATTAGCCACAGCCAAGCCGTAATCATTGTGCGCATGAAAATCGAAATGTAATTCAGGATAACGTTTCACCATATCGCAGCAATACTTACGGGTGTTTTCCGGATTAAGCATACCGAGCGTATCGGGAAGCATGAAACGGTGAACGCGCAAATGCCTTAACGCATCAACCAGCTGATAAACGTAGCCGGGAGAATCCCGCATACCGCCCGACCAGTCTTCGAGGTATATGTTCACATCAATATCCATTTCGCGTGCCAGTGCAATCTGCCCGGTGACGTCTTCAATATGTTGCTCCGGGGTTTTCTTCAACTGTTCGGTAGCGTGTTTCAACGAGCCTTTACATAGCATGTTTACCACACGGCATCCGGCGTCTTTTGTCCATTTCAGGGACAGTCCGTCGTCAACAAAGCCCAAAACTTCAAGACGGTTGAGGCAGCCCCGCTGCGTGGCCCAGGCGGATATGCCTTTGACGGCGTCGAACTCGCCGTCCGACACGCGGGCGGAAGCGACTTCCACACGATCAACATTCAATTCTTCAATCAGCAATCGCGCTATTGACTTTTTTTCATGTACGGAAAAAGAGACTCCGTTCGTCTGCTCTCCGTCGCGAAGCGTTGTGTCCATTATTTCTACCATAACCGCTCGTATTCCTCTATTTTTTGTTTGTTTGTCAGCAAATAATCGATATCATCCAAACCGTTTATAAGGCAATGTTTTTTATAGGCGTTTATTTCAAAATTTTCGCTTTTTCCCGTGGCCATGTTCGTTATCCGCTGTCCGGGAAGATTTACTTCCACTTCTGTTTCCGGATTTTCCTTTATGGCGGCGAAAAGCGCCGCAAGGAACGGCTCGCTTACCACAACGGGAAGGACGCCGTTGTTCAATTCGTTGTTCTTGTGTATGTCGGCAAAAAAGCTGGACACAACGACACGGAAGCCGTATCCGGCGATAGCCCAGGCCGCATGTTCACGGCTCGAACCGCATCCGAAGTTCTTTCCTGCCACAAGAATTTTCCCGCTATACTGCGGGTCGTTCAGCACGAATGTTTCAATCCTGTTTCCCTGCTTGTCGTAACGCCAGTCGTAAAACAGGTTTTCCCCAAAGCCTTCTTTCGTTGTCGCTTTCAGGAAGCGTGCCGGGATGATTTGGTCTGTATCCACATTTTCCAAAGGAAGGGGGACACAGGTACTTCGTAATATTTCAAATTTTTCTTTCATCTGTTCTTGTTTTTTACTCCATAATATCCCTCGGATCCGTGACTTTCCCGGTTATGGCGGCGGCGGCGGCTACAAGGGGACTTGCCAGCAATGTTCTTGAGCCGGGCCCCTGGCGTCCCTCGAAATTTCGGTTTGAGGTTGAAACGGCATATTTGCCTGCCGGAATTTTGTCATCGTTCATCGCAAGACAGGCCGAGCATCCCGGCTGCCGCAACTCGAAGCCTGCATTGGCGAATATCCTGTCAAGCCCCTCTGCGCGAATTTGCGCCTCAACCATCCATGAGCCGGGCACAAGCCATGCCGTAACCCCTGGCGCTTTCTTCCGGCCTTTCACAACAGCCGCGAACATCCTGAAATCTTCTATACGGCCATTGGTGCACGAACCTACAAAGACATAGTCAACCGGCTTCCCTGTCAGCGGGTCGCCTTCACTGAAGCCCATATACTCAAGCGACTTCAGGTAAGAGATGCGGCCGGCTTCGGGCATTGAGGACGATAAGGGAATTGTTTGTGTTATTCCTGTGCCCATACCCGGATTTGTACCGTAAGTGATCATTGGTTCGACGTCCCCGGCACGGAACATGACTTCCTTATCAAATAGCGCATCGCTGCCGCTTCCAAGCGTTTTCCAGTAAGCTACAGCTTTATCCCATGCTTCGCCCTGAGGCGCATACTCGCGACCTTTTAAATAAGCGAACGTTGTTTCGTCGGGCGCTACCATGCCGCCCCGCGCGCCCATTTCTATCGACAGGTTACACAGGGTAAGGCGCCCTTCCATCGTCAAGCCGCGCACCACCGAGCCGGTATATTCCACGAAATAACCTGTCGCGCCACCGGTGGTCATCTTAGCTATTATATACAGCGCGACGTCTTTCGCCGTAACGCCCTTGCCGAGTTGGCCATCTACCGTGATACGCATGGTTTTCGGCTTTTGCTGCAAGATACATTGTGAAGCAAGCGCCATTTCCACCTCGCTTGTCCCAATCCCGAAGGCGACGGCGCCCATTGCGCCGTGCGTAGAGGTATGGCTGTCGCCGCAAACGATCGTCATTCCCGGAAGCGTAAGTCCCCGCTCGGGGCCAACCACATGGATAATCCCATTCTTGGGGTGCATCATCCCAAAATGGGTCAGGCCAAAATCCGACGCATTCTTCTCCAGCGTATCAACCTGTGTTTTTGATACGGGATCTGCAATCGGTTTATCCTGGTCGTGGGTAGGCGTATTATGATCGGGCATGCAAAAAATGCGTCCCGGCCGAAACGGTTTTAAGCCCCGCTCCCGCAGTCCGGCAAAAGCCTGCGGACTCGTTACTTCATGGCAATACAGCCGGTCGACATACAACTGCACAGGGCCATTTTCAACAGCAGCTACTACATGCGAATCCCATATTTTATCAAACAATGTATTCATATCCTTTGAAAACGATTATTTTTATTTTGCAAATCTACATGAAAAAAATGGATTTTCAGGCACGGGTGGATAAAATAGAATATTTTCAAATATTTGCATGGTTGTTAAATTTTTTACTATCTTTGTAAAAAACGCCATTCTTATGAATCAGTCTAAACCGAAAGAACGCGCACTTATTTCTTTTGATTACGCCTTAAAGCGTTTGTTGCGCAATAAAGCCAACTACGACGTGCTGGAAGGCTTCCTGAGCGAGTTGCTTATGCGTGACATAAAAGTGCGGCGTATTTTGGAAAGCGAGAGCAACAAGCAGTACTACGACGACAAACACAACCAGGCGGATATTTTGGTAGAAGACGTTAACGGCGAGTTGGTGATTATCGAATTGCAGTTCAATATCGAGATGGACTATTTTCAGCGTATGCTGTATGGCACAAGCAAAGTGATTGCCGAGCAAATGAAGCAGGGCGATGACTATGTAAACGTCAAAAAAGTATATTCCATCAACATTGTGTATTTTGACCTGGGGCAGGGCGCGGACTATGTGTATCATGGGAAGACGCATTTTAAGGGGTTGCACAAGCAGGACGAGTTGCAGCTGTCGGCGACACAGCGCAAGGTTTTTGGCATACAGGAAGCGGGGGATATTTACCCCGAATACTACATTTTAAAGGTTAACAATTTTAATGATGTGGCCAAAGACCGGTTGGATGAGTGGATTTATTTCCT
>JAITIL010000009.1 GCA_031279475.1 Prevotellaceae bacterium
AAGGAATATAGAACGGTTTAAGGGCGATGATTTTATGTTTATACTTTCCCATGACGAGATAATGGAATATTCAAGGTCACAAATTGTGACCTTGAACAAGGGCAGAGGGTCTAATATAAAGTACTCTCCATTCGCTTTCACGGAGTTAGGCGTTGCAATGCTTAGCAGCGTCCTCAAGTCAAAAACGGCCATAGAGATAAACAGGGGCGTTATGCGGGCGTTTGTCGTATTACGGCAATACGCGCTCGGATACGCCGAACTTAACCGCAAACTGGAGGATTTCATGCTGACCACGAACATGCAGTTTAGCGAGGTATACCAGGCGCTCACGGAACTCGCAGCGCAGAAGAGGCTGGCGGACAAACCCAGAAACCCCATAGGATTTAAACAGATATTTAAAAAATAACCACCTTTACACAACGAACTTAAAACGGAAATCATGAGAAAACTACTCTACCTGCTCGCTTGCGCCACCGTCATAATAGGAAGCAGGAAGGCAATATACGCTATTGATTTCAATCAGGGAAATACGAATATTGCGTTCATTATGCCATATATAATCGCAAACAGTGAGTTAATATAACTTACCCGGCAATCGTTTAAACGATGAAAACAGAAGCGAGACCGAAATACAAAAGAATAGTTGTAAAAATCGGCAGCAATGTGCTGACTTGCGCCGACGGCACGCTCGACACGCAACGCATGTCGGCGCTCGTTGACCAGATTGCCGCACTGTTTCGTTCAGGCATGGAGATTATTATCGTCTCATCGGGAGCGGTAGCTTCGGGACGCGGGGAACTCGGCGCCCGGGCGTCGCTCCGGAAACTTGACCCCGTATCGGCCCGTCAACTTTTTTCCGCCGTTGGGCAGGCCAAGCTCATAAATACATACTATAACCTTTTCCGTAATTGGGAAATCGACTGCGGACAGGTGTTGACCACCAAAGAAAGTCTCTCTACCCGCAATCACTACCTGAACCAAAAAAACTGTATGGCGGTGATGCTCAATAGCAGGGTTATCCCCATTGTAAACGAAAACGACACTATTTCCGTTACCGAGTTGATGTTTACCGATAACGATGAGCTTTCGGGAATGGTGGCGGCCATGATGAATGCCGATGCGCTTATTATCCTGAGCAATATCGACGGCGTTTACAACGGCGCCCCATACGCCGAAAATGTTGAAGTAATTCGTGAAATTAAATCAAGAAACGCTGATATTTCGGATTATATACATGCCGGGAAATCGCATTTCGGACGGGGAGGGATGATTACCAAAACCCGCATTGCGCGCAAAGTCGCCGCTCAAGGAATTGAAGTAGTAATTGCCAACGGTAAACGCGAAAATATACTTGCCGAGTTGGTATTACATCACCCGTCCGGCGTTGTTTGTACTCGTTTCACGCCATCGCACCGGTCTGTTTCGGGGATAAAAAAGTGGATAGCGCACAGCAACGGCTTTGCTAAAGGCCGGATATGTATCAATCAGGGAGCTTACGAAGCCCTGATGCAGCCAAAAGCGACAAGTTTATTGCCGGTAGGCGTTGAAATGGTGGAAGGTAATTTTGAAAAAGACGATATCGTGCAAATCATTGCGCCATCGGGCCAAAATATCGGGGTTGGGCGTGTAAGCCTGTCGGCCGAAAAAGCCCGGCAAACGACAGGGAAAAAGGGCGCTAAAGTACTTATACACTACGATTACATGTATCTTGATTAAAAAACAATAATCATGGAATTAAGGAATATCTTTGAAAGCGCGAAGGCGGCGGGCAGCGCACTCAAGGCATTAGACGGGACTGCGATTAACAGCGTATTATTGAAAGTCGCCGACCAAACCGAACGGCAATACAACGCGATTTTGGAAGCTAACCGTATGGATTTGGAGCGTATGGATACCGCAAACCCGATGTATGACCGGTTGATGCTGACAAAAGAACGACTATTTGCCATTGCTGCGGATTTGCGCAATGTGGCGTCGCTACCTTCGCCTGCCGGAGAAATACTGAACGAAACAACACGTCCTAACGGCATGAAAATAACAAAAATAAGAGTGCCGTTCGGCCTTATAGGCGTGATATACGAAGCCCGTCCGAATGTCACTTTCGATGTGTTTGGGCTTTGTTTCAAAAGCAACAATGCAACGATATTGAAAGGAAGCAGCGACGCCCATTTTTCTAACGAAGCCATTGTGAAACTAATTCGCACAACGCTCGCAGAAACAGGCATTGACCCCGACGTTGTAACCCTGCTTCCTTCCGGCAGGCCGGCCACAGCCGAATTGCTCGGCGCAACGGATTATGTTGATCTAATCATACCGCGTGGCAGTGCGTCGCTGATAAATTATGTGCGCGAAAATTCGCGTGTGCCCGTCATCGAGACCGGTGCAGGGATATGTCATACTTATTTCGACCGCGACGGCGACGCCGGTAAAGGCGCGGCAATAATTTTCAATGCCAAAACACGCCGGGTAAGCGTGTGTAACGCTTTGGATACGTTAATAATATCTTCGTTGCGCCTGGCCGCTCTCCCCGCATTATGCCACAAACTTGCCGGTAAAAATGTGATAATTTATGCCGACAGGCGTGCATACGAAGCGCTGGAAGGAAAATATCCGGCGAACCTGCTCGAACACGCCGGCGAAAACAGTTTCGGTACGGAGTTTCTTGATTATAAGATGTCGGTGAAGACGGTTGATACCATAGAGGAAGCCATTGAGCATGTGGCGCGCTACTCGTCGCGCCACAGCGAAACGATTATCACAGAGTCTGAAACGGCAGCAGGTTTATATGCCAAAATGGTGGACGCCGCATGTGTATATGTCAACGTTTCGACGGCATTTACCGACGGCGCCCAATTCGGCTTTGGCGCCGAAATCGGCATCAGTACACAGAAAATGCACGCCCGCGGCCCAATGGCGCTTGCCGAATTAACAAGCTACAAGTATATTATCGCCGGGAACGGACAAGTCCGCGATTAAAAACCTTTAAATTTTTAACCAAACTACTTTAATGAACGCAATACATAAAAAAAAGCGGCTATTCATTTGAACAGCCGCTTCCCCGTTCCAGCCCTGCAAGATTGCCTTTCCGTTTACCGTTTGTTCTCTGCGCGGGTTTTCCCTGTTGGACACAGGGATGCGATTAATCGCATCACATTGATGTTTCTAAAGACTTTGGTTTTCATATTTTTACAATTAATAATTAATATTAATCCCATCGGGATTTCCGCCCGGTAGAAAAATGCAGGAAATTAACCCGCGCATGCCGGCAGGTATGCGCACCAAATTAATGCCAATGTCACAAGGTCGCATCCCTCACGGGATGTCTGCCGCGACAAAAGGCAGGTGCGGTAGTCGGTGGGTTCCGCCTCTCCGTTCGCTTCGCGCACTCCAATCGGAATGACGGCGCTTTTGTAATTCGTGTTTCAAAAATAAATGCTGCCCGCTACACTTTTTTCATAAACCGGGCGCGGGCTTCCGGCGTAAAATGTTCAATGGCGTAGCGCAGTGTGGTGCGGGGCATGGTTTGGTGGCGCCGCTCCAGAAAACCACACAGCACCGCTTTGTCTTTCTTGCCCACTTCGCGCAACATCCAGCCTGTGGCTTTGTGCATCAGGTCGTGGGAATGATGCAGCAGTTTTTCCGCCAGCGCTAAAGTGTCATCAAATTGGCGGTGTTTGATAAATGTCCATGTGGCTACGATAGCGATACGTTGTTCCCACAGGTTGTCGCTGCCGGCCAAGCGGTAAAGCGCCGTCCGGTCGGCCTTGTCCAACAGGTACAGGCCGATTACATCGCGGCACGTGACGTCTACCAAATCCCAGTTGTTGGCCCGGCGGGCGTTTCTCAGGTAAAAGTCGAAAATCCTTTTCCGCTCGCGTTCCGGCGCTCTTTTGAACTGTTTGACCAAAAACAAAAACCCCGCCAGCCGGGCTTCGTGATATTCCGAATGAAGTAATTGCCTGATTTCGGAAAGCGGAAGGGGCGGGCTTCGCTTCACAATATCCCGTGTGAGCGGCGTCACAATGCCAAGAAAAACATCGCCTTCGGCATATTGCCCTTTTCCGGTCTTGAAAAACCGTTGCAAATGTTCCACTTTTTCGGGGTCGGCCACCGAGTGCAATTCCTGTAAAATAAACCGGGCGTTCATTTTATGGCATACATCGTTTATAAACTTTTCAGCAGTTCGTCCATGATATCGCGGGTATTGCTGAGGCGCGGCACTTTATGCTGCCCGCCTAATTTGTTGCGGCGGCGCATCCATTCGTAAAAAGCGCCCGGCGGCGCTGCGTGCAATTTCAGCCGGTTGAGGGTGGTGTTTTTGGCGCGTTTGGCTTCGTAGTCGGAATTTTCGGCGCAAAGCGCGGCGTCGAGCAGGCCGGCAAACTGTTCCATGTCGGCTGGCGGTGTAGCGAACTCAATCACCCATTCGTGGGCGCCCTTTGCCGTGTGGTCCATGAATATGGGCGCTACCGTGTAATCGGTTACTGTGGCGCCTGTTTGGGCGCACGTTTTGCGTAGCGCATTTTCGGCGTTGTCGATAATCAACTCCTCGCCAAACGCATTGATGAAATGCCGCGTGCGTCCCGTAATCCTGATTTTATGCGGGGTTAGCGACGTAAATTGCACCGTGTCGCCGATTAAATAACGCCACAAACCGCCTGAGGTGGTAATCACCATGGCGTAGTTTACGCCGGTTTGCACGGTGTCCACGGTGTCGGGCGTTATTTTGCCGTCGCGGGCGTCGTGCAGCCGGTTCAGTGGAATAAATTCATAAAAGACGTCGAGATGCGGCAGCAGGAGCATCGACGGGTCTGACGGGTCGTCCTGTACGGCAAAGAAACCCTCGGAGGCATTGTAGGTTTCCATGTAGTGCATCCCGTCCGACGGAATTAGCTCGCGGTATTGTTGGCGATAAGGCTCGAAGCTGATGCCGCCATGGATAAACAGTTCGAGGTTGGGCCACACGTCAAGTAAATGGCGTTTTCCGCTGGCGGCTAAAATTTTTTTCATCAGCACCAAGTTCCATGACGGCACGCCGGCAAAGGAAGTAACATTCTTTGTGAGGACTTCTTCGGTGATGCGTGCTATTTTAGTCTCAAAGTCGGGAATGAGCGCTGTCGCGCGCCGCGGCACACGTTTATATTCCGAATACCAGGGCGATTGTTGAATCAGGATGGCCGAAAGGTCGCCCGAGGGGATTAACTCGTTATCCCCGTCATTTCCAAGGCTACCGCCCAGCGTGAGCGATTGGCCGCCAAGCAGTTTTGCGGCGGGATAGCGGTGCAGGTAAAGCGCTATGATGGCTTTGGCGCCTTCGTAATGGCAGCGTTGCAGCACATCGCAGGTGATGGGAATAAACTTGCTTTTCCCGGCGGTGGTGCCGCTCGACTTGGCCAGCCGGCATACCGGCGTATTCCACAACACCTGTTTCTCGCCTTGCCGGATGCGCTCGATGTAAGGCAGCAACCCGTCGTATTCCCTGACCGGCACCAAACGCTGAAATGCCGCCACATCACGGATATGGCCGAACTGGTGTTCCTGCCCGAACGCCGACGACTTTCCCGCCTTTATCAACCTGCGGAAAAGCTGTTGTTGCATTTCCCACGGGTTACGCCTGCCCTTGTCTATATGCCGGAGAAGCGGTGTAAGGAAAAAAGAAACAGCCCGGTTTATCATGTATTCGTCATTTAAGGATTACAAAGCTATGAAAAATATCCTATTTCCACCAATTCTTCCCACAAAAAACCACCATCCGCGATTTAAAAAATTCAAGATTTCATTTAATACAAAAAATTGTACCTTTGTAACATGAAGTTTACGAAGCACGTTATTTTCCTGTTAAATATTTTCCTGTTGGGTGTGGCTTGCAGCACGTCGAAACCGGAACAGCCCCACTGGTATAAAGGCGATTTGCACGCTCATTACCTGCCCCCGGGCGATACGGCGGCCTGCGCCTGCATGGCCGACGGGTATGCCCGCCAGGGGTACAGTTTCGTGGTGGTCGATACCGCCTGCCCCGCTGCGGGTTTGACGAAAGGGCGCCTGGCGCTTCCCGGCAGCGAATGTGTGGACGAACACGGCGTGTGGACTACCGCCGTCAACACGGTTTCCCGCATCTGGACGGCTGTCGCCCTGTACGAAGAAGTGCAGCAGGGGAACACCTCGCCCAATGTGCTGGCCTACATCCCGCAAACTACAGGCGACCTGGCGGCGCACCACCTGCGGAATATCCGCCGGGCGGGCGGGCTGGCCGTGCTCTCACGCGGCACGCTCAACCGGCTGGCGCCGGAAACCGCAGCCGCTATCGAAGAACTGCAATTTATCGAAATATTCGACGGCGACACCCTCACGGAAGCGCCGTGGGACTCGCTCCTCACCCGCCGGAAGACCGTGTTCGCCGTAGCCGCCGACACCTCGCTGGCAGGCCGCGCCTGGGTCATGGTGCAAGCCGACTCGTTAACGCCCACCTGCGTGGCAAATGCGTTGGAGCAGGGGCGTTTTTATGCCTCCAGCGGCGTAATGCTTTCCGGCATTACACAAGCGCACACCCGCTTTGCGGTAGAAGTGGACACGGCTGCCACGCGAAAACAACTGCCGGTCGCGCTGCAACAGGGCTGCACCACCGACACCACCCGCTACGAAATCACGTTCATTACCGCCGAAGGGAAAGCGGCTAAACGCATCACCGGCCTCAGGGGGCGCTATGAGTCACGGCTCGGCGACGGCTATGTACGGGTCAGGGTAACGTATTCCCACCCGGTCGACAGCCTTGTGTATCACGCCTGGACGCAGCCCTGGATACTCACTTTTTAAAATATTTTTGCATGTGTCAGGAAAAAAACGTATATTTACAAAAGTTAAAATCAAACATCAAGTATGGCTAAAGAAATTAAATTCAGTTTGGTATATCGCGACATGTGGCAATCGTCGGGGAAATACCAGCCGCGTGTTGACCAGTTGCAACAAATTGCCCCGGTGATTGTGGATATGGGCTGTTTCGCCCGCGTGGAAACCAACGGCGGGGCGTTTGAACAGGTTAATCTGTTGTATGGGGAAAACCCGAATGTCGCCGTGCGGGCCTTTACCAGGCCGCTCCGCAGCGCCGGCATCCAAACCCACATGCTCGACCGCGGGCTGAACGGACTGCGCATGAACCCGGTGCCCGCCGATGTGCGCAAAATGATGTATAAAGTGAAGCACGCCCAGGGCGTTGACATCACCCGCATCTTTTGCGGATTGAACGACGCGCGCAACATTATACCCTCCATCCGCTACGCCAAAGCCGGCGGCATGATTCCGCAGGCGTCGCTGTGCATCACATATTCGGCTATTCATACGGTAAAATATTACGTAGACCTGGCCGTGCAGCTTATTAAAGAAGGCGCACAGGAAATTTGCCTGAAAGATATGGCCGGCGTTGGCCGCCCGCACAGCCTCGGGCAAATTGTGAAAGGCGTCAAGGAGCAGTATCCGCAAATCCCCGTGCAGTATCACGGACACACCGGCCCCGGCTTCTCGGTGGCCTCCATGCTCGAAGTGGCGAAGCACGGCGCCGATTACCTCGACGTGGCCATAGAACCCCTCTCGTGGGGCATGGTGCACCCCGACGTGATTACCATCCAGGCCATGCTGAAAGACGCAGGCTTCAGCGTCCCCAACGTCAACATGGACGCCTACATGGAAGCGCGCCGCCTCACCCAAAGCTTTATCGACGAGTTCCTCGGCTATTTCATCGACCCCGGCAACAAGGTGATGACCTCCCTCCTCGTGGGATGCGGCCTGCCCGGCGGCATGATGGGCTCCATGATGGCCGACCTGAAAGGCATGCACAACGCCATTAACCTGGCGCTCCGCCAGCATCACAAGAAAGAAGTGGCGTTCAACGACCTCGTGGTACAGCTCTTCCGCGAAGTGGAATACGTGTGGCCGAAGCTCGGCTACCCGCCGCTGGTAACGCCGTTCAGCCAGTATGTGAAAAACATTGCGCTGATGAACATCCTGTCGCTGGCGAAAGACGAGCCGCGCTTTTCGATGATCGACAAGGACAGCTGGAACATGATTCTCGGCAAGACGGGACGGCTGCCGGGCGCGCTGGCGCCGGAAATCATGGAACTGGCCAGGAAGAACGGCCTGGAATTTTATACCGGCGACCCGCAAGACGCTTTCCCCGACGAACTCGACCGCTTCCGCGCCGACATGAAAGCCAAAAACTGGGACACGGGCAAGGACGACGAAGAACTGTTTGAATATGCCATGCATGAACGCCAGTATCTCGACTACCGGTCGGGCGTGGCGAAAGAGCGCTTCGACCACGACCTGGAGGCGGCGAAAGAAAAGGCCAGTGCGCCCATCGTCACTAAACGCCCGGTGATTGAGTTACCCAAGATAGAAGTAGACAAAATCATGGAGAGCCACCCGAAAGCGCAACCCGTGCACGCCCCGGTGCGCGGACAAATACTGTGGAGCTACGAGCCCTACGGCGCTTCGGTGACGCCCAACGAAGGCGCTGTGGTAAAAGAAGGCGACGCGCTCTGTTTCGTGCAGGCTTTCTACGGCGTGGAGCCGGTGACGTCGAACTTTACCGGCAAAATCGTGACCGCCCACGCCCGCCAGGGCGACATGGTGGAAAAAGGCGAAATCATTGCGTTTGTGGAGTAAGCGTTTTCAAAGATTTGATTTGGAAGTTCTTTTTTCCCCTTGCCACAGTTTAACGCCACAAACAGGTTTAAACAAACGAATTATGGCACGCCCAATTAAAGACGTCCAAATTATATGGGGAAAAGACGCAGGGCGCTTCCTCAAAGCGACGGAGAACCCTGTTCCCATATCGGAAGAAAAGCGCAAAAAATGACTCCAAATTCCTCACCGGACAGGACTGCCACGACAATACCCGGACGATGTATTTCGACCTGAAAACTATTTAACCAGTTCGTCTTTTACGCGGTAGCGAACTGGCGAAGGAATCGGATGTCGTTCTCGAAGTAGTGGCGGAGGTCGCGGATGCGCCATTTCAGCATGGCGATGCGCTCAATGCCCATTCCGAAGGCGAAGCCGGTGTACCGTTCGGGGTCGATGTTCGAGGCTTCCAGCACGCGGGGGTCTACCATGCCGCAGCCCATGATTTCGAGCCAGCCGGTGTGTTTGCACACGTTGCAGCCTTTGCCGTTGCAAATGTTGCAACTCACGTCCACCTCGGCGCTGGGCTCCGTGAAGGGGAAGTACGACGGGCGCAGCCTGATTTGCACTTCTTCGCCGAAAAACTCGCGGGCGAAATACAAAATGGAATGCTTCATGTCGGCAAACGACACGTTCTCGTCGATATATAAACCTTCTACCTGGTGAAAAATGCAGTGGGCGCGCGCCGAAATGGCTTCGTTACGGAACACGCGGCCGGGGCAAATAATGCGGATGGGCGGCGTGAGGCGTTCCATGGCGCGCACCTGCACCGAGCTGGTGTGGGTACGCAGCAGTATGGGGTTGTGGCCTGTGGTGATGAAGAACGTGTCTTGCATATCGCGCGCCGGATGTTCGGGCGGGAAGTTCAGCGCGCCGAACACGTGGTAGTCGTCTTCTATCTCCGGGCCTTCGGCCACGGTGTAGCCCAGCGTTTTGAAGACGTCGATGATTTCGCTCCGCACGATGGAAAGCGGGTGCCGCGCGCCCAGCGGGGCGGGCTCGCCCGGCATGGTGGCGTCGAACGCCTGTTTACTGTCGTTGTGACTGTCTAACCCTTGCCGCAGCGCATTGATTTTTTCGGTGGCGGCCTGCTTCAGGCGGTTTATCTGTTGCCCGAACTGCCGTTTTTCTTCCGCGCCCACTTGCCTGAACTCCTCAAACAGCAGGGTGATGCTGCCTTTTTTCCCCAGCCAGCCCACGCGCAACGCTTCTATCTCGGCGGCGCTTTTGGCCGCAAGATTGTCGATTTCTGCCAGTAGCCGGTTGATTTTCTCGTGCATGCGGGGCGTTATTTTTTGGCCGGTTTAATGGCTATGATGAAAATGTCTTTTGCGGGACGGTCGGCGTCGTCGGTGGCGGCGGCGGCGATTTTGTCGATTACATCAATCCCGCTCACGGTTTCGCCGAATACGGTGTAGGCGCCGTCTAACTGTGCGCATGCGGCCGGGCTTTCGACAATGTAGAATTGCGAGCCCGACGACGCTTTCTTCGGGTTCACCTGGTCGCCCTGACGGGCTGCCGCCAGCGCGCCTTTCTTGTGTTTATACTGCGGACGGAATTCCGCATCCACCGTGTAGCCCGGTCCGCCTGCGCCGTAGCGGGCGCCGGGTTTGGGGTTTTTCGACGCGGGGTCGCCGGCCTGTATCATAAAGCCTTTGATGACGCGGTGGAAAATGACGCCGTTATAAAAACTTTCGGCCGCTAATTTCAGGAAATTGTCGCGGTGCAGCGGCGTTTCCTTATACAGTTTAATGGTAATCACGCCTTCGCTCGTTTGTATGTCCAGTAGCGGCTCTTCGCCAAGCGTGGCCGGGTCGAATGCCAACTGTTTTTCTTCTGTGGCTGTTGTTTGTTTTTCTTCCATTGCTGTTGTTTCCGTTTCTACTTTTTTATTTGCGTTTTTAGGGTTGTTCCCACAAGATACTAATATTAAAATTAGCGTGGAAAGAAATATACCTTTTGTTTTCATATCTCGATAAATTTATGTATTTTTGACGTTTATATTTGCAAAGTTAGGGTAATTTCTACGAAAAACCAAAATAAAAGTGTTTTTAAATTAAGATGAAGCGATTTGCGATATTCGTGCTGTGTGTCTGCATAGGTGTTCAAGGTTTTCCGCAACGGGTGGGGTTGGTGTTGAGTGGCGGCGGCGCTAAGGGCATGGCGCATATCGGCGTGATTAAAGCCCTCGAAGAAAACGGTATTCCTGTTGATTACATCGCGGGTACGTCAATGGGCGCTATTGTGGGTTCGCTTTACGCTATTGGGTATTCGCCTGAGGAAATGATTGCACTGATGCAGTCGGAAGATTTTACGTCGTGGTACAAGGGGAAGGTGCTCGAGAAAGACCAGACCTACCTGTTCCGCCGCGACCCTTCGCCCGAAATGTTTTCGCTGTGGCTTCACAATGATTTTAAGCCGGTTGTGCCTACGAGTTATATCCCGTCGTACCAAATGGATTTGGCGGTGCTGGAACTGTACTCGGCCGCCGATGCGGCGGCAAAAAGCAACTTCGACAGTTTGATGATACCCTTCCGCTGCGTGGCTTCCGACATTGTGAAGAAAGAACCTGTGGTGGCGCGGAACGGAAACCTCGGCATGGCGGTGCGGGCGTCAATGTCGTACCCGTTTTACTTCAAAGGGGTGAAAAGGGATTCTACGATATTGTTCGACGGCGGGTTTTACAACAACTTCCCGTGGGACGTGATGGTGCATGACTTCAATCCCGACTTTATTATCGGCGTGAAGGTGAGCAGCAACCCGAAAAACCCCGACGAAGACAATATTTTCATGCAAATTGAAAACATGCTCACGTTCACCACCAATTATGACCTCCCCGAAGAGAAAGGGGTTATGATTGACATAAAGCTGAACAATGTGTCGTTGCTTGATTTCGGCAAGGTGCTTCAACTTTCCAGCATAGGTTATCAAAGTGCATGGCAAAAAATGGATACTATAAAAATACGTGCAGGCAGTCGTCGTGTGTCGCAGGAAGAATTAAGCGGGAAGAGAAGCGCTTTCCGCGAAAGGATGCCGGAATTGAAGTTTAAGAATGTAAATATAAAGGGGGATGTTTCTCGTCTGCAAAATTCTTTCCTTGGCCGCATGGTGCGGGGAGACAAGCATGAAGTAATGAATTTCCAACAAGTCAAGCGGCATTATTTCAGGGCTATTGCTTCGGACAATGTGAATGTGTTCTTCCCCTGGGCTACTTTCATAGATTCTACCGGCCTTTTCGATTTGAATGTGCGGGTAACCCGCGCCGCCCAGTTCAGGGTGGCCCTTGGGGGTAATTTGTCATCCTCTTCCCTAAATCAATTATACCTGGGTATGGAATGGCACCATTTTGCCAACAACATGGGGTTTGCTTATACCAATATAAACATCGGGCGTTTTTTTATGGGTGGCCGCATAGGATGGAGAGGGTACTTCGACGTGTATCCGTTGTTTTTTTATGAGGTGGAAGGGAATATCTTGCAGTATGATTACTACACCGGCGCACAGGACCTCGTGTTTTTCGACAAACGGCCAAGCTATTTACAGGAATTAGACCGCTATGGCAGTTTGTCTTTCGGCGTTCCGCTTTCCGACCGGCAAAATATAAATGTTAAACTGGGCTTTTCTGCAGGCGGGCTTCGCGATGACTATTTTGAAGTGCAGGATTTTACTTCGGCCGACACTACCGACCAGACCCACTTTGACTACTATTCGCCGCATTTTATGATTGAGCGGAATACGCTTAATCACCACCAGTATGCCACCCTCGGCAAAAAGCAGCACGTGGGTATACGATATGCGGCGGGCAGGGAAAAACATATTGCCGGCAACCTGTCGAGAATTTATACGACGAATGTTAAGGAAGAAGTTTCCAATTACCACCAGTGGTTTACGGTTCGGCTGCAAAGTGAGCGATATTTCCCCATGGGCGACCGCTTTTCGCTGGGGACGTACATTGACGCGGTGTTTTCCAACAAGCTGGCTTTCGGCGATTATTTTTCCACCACGCTGGCGTTGCCGGCATTTACCCCCACGCCGCACAGCACCTCGGTTTTTTTGCCCGGCTACCGCGCCAATATTTTCCTGGGGCTCGGCCTCATGCCCACGGTTCGTTTCACCGACCGAATGATACTGCAAATAGGGGGGTACGTGTTCCAGCCATACCAGCCCGTTACGCTGGACGACAACAACGAGGCGGCCTACGTGGAGCCCCTGTCGGAGCGCGCCTACATGGCCTTGGGCGCACTGGTATGGCACACGGCTATCGGGCCGCTGAGCTTGTCGGCAAACTATTACAGTAGAGCCGAAACCAATTGGTACATCCAGTTAAATTTAGGCTATTTATTATTTAACAAAAAAGGACTTGATTATTAGATGGCAAATCCGTTGAAACGATTAGCGAGTGAAACCGCCACTTACGGGGTAAGTACTATTCTTGCCCGTGTACTGAACTTTCTTTTTGTCCCCATCTACACCCGCATGCTCACGCCGGGCGACTATGGTATTGCCACCGACTTCCTGGCCTATATCGCCATTTTGCAAGTGCTGCTCACCATGGGCATGGAAACCGGAAGCCTGCGCTATGCCAACAAAAGCGACAAACCACGTGAGGTGTTTTCCACCGCGCTGCTGTTCACCGGCGTGGTGGCCGGCCTGTTCTTTGCCCTGTCGGCCTTTTGGGCGAATAACATTGCCCGGTGGCTGCATTACGATGGGTACCAAATGTGCATTATTTATGTCGGCGGCATTCTTGCCATCGACAGTTTCACCGCCATCCTGTTTGCCCGCCTGCGCTTTGAATACCGTGCAGCGAAGTTCACCATTTTTAAATCGGTGAAAATTGGCGCCGAATTGGGATTTAACTTCCTGCTCTTCTTTGCGGCGCCTGCTTATTTTGCCGCACATCCCCACTCCTGGCTGTTGCATTTTGTGTCGGCCACTCCCGATTTCAGCTACATCCTGTTTGCTATTTTCCTCAGCTGTCTGGCAGCCCTTATCCTTTTTATTCCCGATTTGTGGAAAATCAAAATCAGGTTCGACAAAACGCTGTGGCGCCAAATGATGATTTACTCCATCCCGCTTATGATTGCAGGATTGCCGGGGGTGGCCAACGAATTTATTGACCGGATATTATTTCGTTATTTCTTGCCCGGGAATGTGGCATGGCAAGAGCAGCTTGGTATTTTCCAGGCCGGCGTAAAAATTGCCGTGCTCATGTCGCTCTTCATACAAATGTTCCGCTACGCCGCCGAGCCGCATTTTTTTGCCGGCGAGAAAAACAAACAGGCGCCCATGCACCTCGCCATTGTCATGAATCACTTCACGGCTTTTTGTATGGTCATCTTTCTATTTGTCACGTTTTACATAGACGCCATCGGCCTTTTGCTGGGAAAAAATTTCAGGACGGGACTCGACATTGTACCCATCATGTTGGGCGCTTATGTGCTGCTGGGCATGTCGTTCAACATTTCCATGTGGTATAAACTGTCGGGCAAAACACACTATGCCGTGTATATTACTACCGCCGGATTGCTGGTTACATTAATCATCAATGTTGTGTTCATGCCGGTTTACGGTTATCATGCCGCCGCCTGGGGGCACTTCTTCAGCTACCTTGTTATGGTCGTACTGAGTGCATGGCTTGGCGCAAAATATTACCCTGTTCCTTATAATTGGCTGAAACTTTGGGCTTATATTTCGGTGGCGCTGGCGCTGTTTTTCTTTAGCGCATGGCTCAATGTGCCGCTGCTATGGGTTAAATGGCTCATCAACACTTTATTGTTGGCGGCTTACGTCGCTTTTTGGTTTTGGTGTGAAAAAATTAATCCGATGAATATAATAACAAAAAATAATACGAACTTACATCATGACACAAGTAAAAATTGTTAATCAATCACCTTTCGAACTTCCGGCTTATGCCACCCCTTCCTCTGCCGGCATGGATTTGCGGGCCAATCTGAGCGAGCCTTTAACCCTTAAACCATTGCAGCGCGCCATGGTCCCCACCGGTTTATTCATTGAGCTGCCGCAAGGGTATGAGGCGCAAATTCGCCCGCGTAGCGGGCTTGCCGCAAAGCACGGCATTTCCCTGCTCAACACGCCCGGCACCATCGACGCCGATTACCGCGGGGAAATTAAAATAATCGTCGTAAATCTTTCCGCGCAGGATTTTTTATTGAACCCCGGTGAACGGATTGCGCAAATGATTGTAAATCAATATGAAAAAGTTGAATGGCTGCCTGTGGAAACCCTCGCGGAAAGCGAACGCGGAGCCGGCGGATTCGGATCTACGGGTATGAAATAGAAATAAAGTATTAACTTTGTACAATTAAACAAGAAGTAAATGCTCGGATGATTATAACCAACTCGACTGAACACATGCAAGAACTGACGTCTATTGTCAGAAAAAATAAAACCATAGGATTTGTACCCACCATGGGTGCTTTACATCAAGGACATTTGTCGTTGGTTAAGTTGGCTATGGAAAGATGCGACTTTACGGTGGTGAGTATTTTTGTAAACCCTAAACAGTTTAATAATCCGGAAGATTTCAAGAACTATCCGCGCACCCAGGAAGCCGACACCAATCTCTTGTCTGAGGTTGGCGTAAACCTTGTTTTTATTCCCCCTGAAAAAGAAATTTATCCAATGCCCGATACCCGCGTGTTTGATTTCGGCGAAATAGACAAAACGATGGAAGGCCTGCACCGTCCGGGGCATTTCAACGGTGTGGCGCAGGTCGTAACCCGCTTGTTCAATATCGTCAATCCCACCATGGCCTTTTTCGGGGAAAAGGACTTCCAACAGCTTGCTATTATCAAGTTGCTGGTAGACCAAATCGACCTGCCCATACAAATTGTTTCCTGCCCAATTGTGCGTGAATACGATGGATTGGCCATGAGTTCGCGCAACCGCTTACTGAACAATAACCAACGGATGCACGTACCCCTCATCGCCCGTACCCTTTTCGGAGCCAAAGAAAAAATGGAATATATGGGCGTGACCGACCTTAGCAAATGGGTGAAAGACGCCATTGACGCCGACCCTGAACTGAAAACGGAATATGCCGAAATTGTAGACGCAAAAACATTGCAGCCCGTCAAAACGTGGGATGACGCCAACAACATACAACTGTGCGTGGCCGTGCATGCCAACACCATACGTTTAATTGACAACATAAGATTGAAATAACAGTATGCAAATCGAGATACTAAAATCAAAAATTCACCGCGTAGCCATCACCGAGGCAAACCTTCATTACATGGGAAGCATCACCATTGATGAAGACCTCATGGATGCAGCCAATCTTACAACGTATGAAAAAGTGACCGTGGCCAATATCGACAACGGGGAACGGTTCGACACTTACGTAATAAAAGGTGAGCGGGGAAGTGGGAAAATAGCTGTTAACGGCGCTGCTGCGCATAAAGTAAAAGTAGGGCATTTGATTATCATCATGGCCTATGCCGCCATGAGTCCTGAAGAAGCCAGGATATTCAAACCGGCCATCATATTTCCCGATAGCAAGACCAATAAATTGATAGGCTGAATGTATGGGAACAACAGTCCCAAAAAAGAAATGGAATAAGACAATTACAGGCTTATTGAAATACGTGGTATTTCTGGCGCTTTCCGCCTGGTTACTCTATATTTCTTTTAAAGAAGTAAAATGGGATGAACTCGTGGAAGGGTTGCGCAGTGCCAACTACTGGTGGGTAGGCGCTTCTATGTTGACCGGCTGGCTGGCCATTGTGGTACGCGCGTTGCGTTGGCGCATCATTATTGAGCCGTTGGGCTATCGTCCTTCCGTCAAAAACACGTATGATGCGGTGATGCTCACCTATCTCGCCAACTTTGCCATGCCGCGCCTGGGCGAAGTGGTGCGTTGCGGCGCCCTGCGCAAAACCGAAAAAGTCCCTTTTGAATTGCTGCTTGGCACAGTGGTTCTCGAACGGGTATTTGATATACTCTGCTTGCTCGTTGTTACCATTCTTGTAGTGGGCTTGCGCATGGACACTTTCGGCGCATTCCTGCACGACAAAATATGGCAACCCTTGGTGGAACACAACGCTGAAGCTGCCGGACTGTCGTGGCTTGCCATACTGCTTGGCATATTCGTTGCAACAATTATCCTGCTGTTTCTTTTCCGGAAAAAACTGTTACAGTTTCGCATCGTACAAAAAATCAATAAACTCCTCAAAGGCTTAATCGACGGGCTGCGGGCGGGCTTTCGCTTGAAAAGGAAAAACCGGTTTTTTGCCGGCACCCTGATTATATGGCTCTTCTATTTCTTACAATCCTACACCATTATGCACGCCATGCCTGAAACGGCATCCCTCAATGTTACCGACGCCCTTTTCCTTATGGTCGTGGGTTCATTAGGCTGGGTGGCTCCCGTGCCGGGCGGTTTGGGCGCCTATCATTTTTTGTTGTCGCTGGCGCTACTAACTATGTATGCCATCCCTTGGGAACTTGGCGTGGTGTTTGCCACCATTTCACACGAGACACAGGCTGTGATGATGCTTTTCTTCGGTTTTCTCGCTTTGGCCTCCTTCCTGCTTTCCGGGAAGAAAAAGTAAATACCGCATATTATATACCGAAACACAGTAACTTGCATTTTAAACAACTTTGTTTTAAACAAAGTTGTTTAAAACAAAGTTGTTTAATTTAAAAATAGTCATTACCTTTGCTTTCCAAAACGAATGTTACTATGGAAAATCCTTTTACTTTCGGTAAAGCGGCCTTTGGCGAACAGTTTACCGACCGGGAACAAGACACCAAACGGCTATTGGCTAATTTCAAACATGGAATTAATACGGTGCTTATTTCACCGCGCCGGTGGGGCAAGACCTCATTAGTACAAAAAACGGCGACCTTAGCCAAGGGCAGGCGACTGAAAATCGTAACGCTCGATGTTTTTTCGTGCCGTACAGCCCACGAATTTTACACCCTTTTCGCCACAGAAGTGGTCAAACAAACTGCCGGGAAATGGCAAGAATGGGTGGAAAATGCAAAAAAATTTTTGGCCGCTTTAGTGCCTAAAATTTCTATTGGCGCCGACCCGGTAAGGGATTTTTCCATTATGTTTGACTTTTCCGACAAAAAATTATCGGCGGATGAGGTATTGGCCTTACCGCAACGGATAGCCACAGAAAAAGGATTTAAGCTCGTTATTTGTATCGACGAATTTCAGCAGGTTGCGGAATTTGATGAGCACCTGTCTTTCCAAAAAAAAATGCGTTCGGTGTGGCAATTACAACCCGACGTTTCTTATTGCCTTTACGGCAGCAAAAAACACATACTGGCCAATCTTTTTTCGAGGCAAAGCATGCCATTCTACAAATTCGGCGATGTGTTTTTCTTACAGAAAATTCCCGCTTCTAAATGGATACCGTTTATTTGTGAGCGTTTTCAGGCAACCCGCAAAAAAATCCCCGAAAAAATTGCCGAAAAAATTTGCACTACCGTAGAAAGCCATTCTTCGTATGTGCAGCAATTGGCGTGGATTATTTGGAGTAAAACGACTAAAACCGTGACGTCCGGTATTTTTGAATCGGCGGTAGCGGAACTGTTGAGCCAAAACGCTATGCTTTATCTTCGCTATGTGGAAGAGTTATCGGCCTACCAGCTTAATTTTTTGCAAGCCATTGCCGACGGCGTCTATTCCGAATTTACGAAAACTGCCATTTTACAACAATACCAATTGGGAACCGCCGCGAACGTGAAACGGCTGAAAGAGGCATTGGAAAATAAGGAACTCATTGACATTAACGATAAAATTGTTACGTTTAATGACCCTGTTTTCCGGCTTTGGTTTAAAGGCAATATAAAAAGGATATAATCTCTCCTTTAGTATTTCATAAATTCCTTGCCAGGGCTTGGCATATAAGCCTGAATTCACAAAAGGCGCTATCATTAAGCAAACGTTCCGCAATGTTTGTGCCGTATAATAGGGATCTTCGGTATGCTCCACATCATAATAATCATATTCATATACCCTGTCCAAGAGCGGTTTTCTGTTATGACGCTTTTCACAAGCGCATTTTTAATAAACAGTCCGGGTTGCCAATCATTGACGTACATGTCCTGAATAGCTAATTGGGAATGGCACGGGTTATCTTGTTCCACGCCGACATCTCGTCGTTATTCTTAATTAGGGTACCGGGTCGTAGCCGTGCCCGCCCCAGGGATGGCAGCGCAGCACACGGCGCACCGACAGGTACAGCCCTTTGATAAGGCCGTGCTTGCGCAACGCCTCGAGGGCATACTGTGAGCACGTGGGCGCAAAGCGGCATGTGGGCGGCTTTAACGGCGAAATGCACAGTTGATAGAATTTGACGACCAGCAGGAAAGGAAAAAGGAGGAATGGGGAACGGAGAACGGGAGAGCCGGGGTGGGGCTGTCCGTTTCCCGACAGTTGCGCCAGCGCTTCCGGCGTGCCCGCGTCGGTGATGCAGGCGTGCGGGGCGGCGAAACAGGTAATCAGCGCGTGCGGCGACAGGTGAAGATAGGCGTCTACAATGGAAAACGCGCCGCTTTGCGGCATGCGCGCCACCAGCGCCGGGTCAATCACGTGAATGCCGTTAAACGCCATGGGTTGCAAGGGCGGTGGAGCGTCCACCGTGATTTTTCGCTCGCCGGTTTTCACGTTTTGCCAGCCGCAAAGCCGGCCTTCGGCGTTGAACAGGAAGTGGCGCGACGACGGGCGTGCGGTGCAGCACAGCGTCGCCATGGCGCCCGACGCCCGGTGCGCCGCGTACACCTGCGCGAGGTCGATATCGCTGACGATATCCACATTGTGCACTAAAAACGGTTGTCCGTCGTCGAAAAACCAGGCGGCTTTCCTGACGCCGCCGCCGGTGTCGAGCAACTGTCCGCTTTCGTCGGACAGTTCGAGATGCAATCCGAAATTCCGGTGTGCGGCAAGGTACGCCTTTATCTGTCCGGCAAAATGGTGAACGTTGATGATGATTTCGTCGAACCCATGGGCGGCTAATTTCCGCAGGACGATTTCCAGTAGCGTCCTGCCCTGGATGGACGCCAGGGCTTTGGGCTTTTGCGCGGTCAGTGCGCCAAGGCGCGTGCCCAACCCTGCGGCAAGAATCATGGCTTTCATGGCGCGGGGATAAATTGTGCGACGCGCTGTTCGCGGTGGACGAGCCGGATATCGACGTTGTATTTTCCGGCGAGGTATGCGGCCATTTGTTCGGCGCAATACACCGAGCGGTGCTGCCCGCCGGTGCACCCGAATGCCACGGAAAGATGGGTGAAACCGCGCTCCATGTAACGAGCCACGCTGCGGTCGAGCAGGACGAAAGTATGTTGAAGGAACGCGCTTACATCCGGCTGTTGCGCCAGATAGTCGGCCACCGCCCGGTCGCGTCCGGTGAGGTTCCTAAACTCGGGCGCCGCGCCGGGGTTGACGAGTCCGCGGCAGTCGAACACAAAGCCGCCGCCATGTTCCGTAGTGTCGTCGGGATAGCCGTTCCTGAACGAAAAGCTGTGCACGGTGACGGTCAGCTTTCCCGGATGTTTGGGAGGGAAATTTTCGTCGGGAAAGTGCAGGCCGTTGACAAGTTGGAAGAGGTACCCGGTTTTCAGGCGACCGAGCTTTCCGCTGCGGATAAGGGCTTGCAGGTTGTTGAGCGTGGCGGGTATGCTTTGCCGGAACAGCGCTTTCTTCTCGAACAGCCCGCGGTAGCCGTACGTTCCCAGCGTTTGCAGGCCGCGGAAGAAGCCGAATGTATAAAATTGTGTGACGAGGTCGCTGCGGTTTACCGGCGTCAGTTTTTTCACACAGTCGATATAATGATGCAGCAGCGTTTCGCGTTGGGCGTCGCTGAACCGGGCGCGCGACTGGAAGAGGAACGACGCCACGTCGTAGGCCAGGGGGCCGCGCCGCGCGCCCTGAAAGTCGATGAACCGGAGCGCGCCGTGGCGCACCATGATGTTACGGCTTTGGAAGTCGCGGTACATGAAATAATCCTTCGGGCATTGCAGGAGGCAGGCGGCGAGTTTGTCGAAGTCGTCTTCGAGTTGCCATTCGTTAAAGTCGGTTTTTATACATTTCAAAAAGTTATACTTGAAATAATGTAAGTCGAAACATACCGTGCGCTCGTCGAACGTGCTGGTGGGACAGGCATTCGACCAGTCGAACCCCTGCGCGCCTTTCACCTGCATGTGGGCAAGTTGCGCCATGGCCTGTTGCAGCAGCCCCGGCGCTTCGGGCGTGTGCAGGAGAGCAAACAGCGACAGGTTGCCCAAGTCTTCCTGCAAATAGTGCAGCCCGTCGGGGGCTTCGGCGTAGATTTCGGGCGCCGCCACGCCGTTTTTCCGCAAACAGGCGGCAAGCGTGAGGAACGCCCTGTTCTCGCGCGGGTCGCTTCCGAAAGCGCCAATGGCGCTCTTGCCGCCGCCGGTGATGCGGTAATACACACGGTTGGATCCCGCACGGGGCAAGGCCGTCAGGCTTTCGAGCGGTATGCCGGCATACTGCTCAAAAAGGGAAGATAACACATCAACGGTACTCATGGCGCAGGATTTGCTGTTTTGGGATTGTTTCACTACACAAAGGTACTAAAGATTTAAAGATTTAACAATTTAAAGATTTAAAGATTTTAAAAAAAAACGCCGGCAAATTTCCGTTTTACGCTTCCGTATATATACGAAAGCATAAAATGAACACAAAAACCCCTTCCGTATATATACGGAAGCATAAAACGAACCCAAAACACGCTTCCGTATATATACGAAAGCATAAAACGAACCCAAAACACGAAGCTGTCTCAAAAGCGAGGCAGCCTTTTTTTAAGTTATGCAGCAAGTTTGAGATTTTCGGAGTAAAAATATTCTTGCCGGAGAGTGAATTCGTATTTTGCGTAACCAACTGCGACAA
>JAITIL010000099.1 GCA_031279475.1 Prevotellaceae bacterium
TATATCTTTATATCTATGATTATCAAGTACAAAGATACATAATTGGCTGCAAATAACCAATATGTTTTAGAACAAATAAACAAGGCTGCCTCAAAAAAATACTTTTGAGACAGCCTCGAGTTTTGGGTTCGTTTTATGCTTCCGTACTAAGCGAATAATGCCGGCATTACTAAGCGGGAAGCGTCGGCAACATTAAGCGAGTGTTGCCGGCAACATAAAACGAGAGCAGCCGGCTGCTTTAAGCGAGATCAGTCGGCTGCTTTAAGCGAGAGCGGCCGGCCACTTTAAGCGAGAGTGGTCGGCCGTTCTTGTTCAGTATTGCCGACGCTTCCTGGCGGCATCCGTTATGTGGAGATTTAAAGATTTAAAGATGTGGAGATAAAATAGATAAAGTAGCTGCTTCGCTCCGCTTCGCAGCGATAAAATGGATAAAATAACTTCATCGCGCGAAGCGCATTTATCGGCCGGAGCGCAGCGGAGGCCATTTATCGCGCGAAGCGCATTTATCCGGCTACCGCCACATCTCCACATCATCACATCAGTTTCCACATCTTCACATCAGTTGCCGCCGGCGCAGCCCAATTCATAATTCATAATTCATAATTATATTACAAATCCCTGACACAGCTTACGGAGAAGCCGACGGAGCGAGTGGCGAGGTTACTTTATACTGGTGGAACGCACCGTGGCAATGGGCTGGCGTCATCAGGATGTGATACGGCCCGCAGAGGTTCAGGAATTCGCAGCAGGCAGTCAGCGTGTCCGAAAAGACACTGCCGGCGACGCCGGCAGTGAAGAGCCACCGGGCGGGAAATGAGAGCCGGAGTCCGGGCGCTGTCGCCAGCGAAAGGCAGGAAACCGGCAAGTAGCGCAATATCGCCGTCGATAGCATCGCGTTGGGGAATGGCCGTGTGTACAAAATCGTGCGCCTCGACCTCGCTTTTCTTGTGTCTACAAGAGAAGCGCACGCTGCTATGAATAACACCGTGCGCTTTTCCCTGGCCATTGCTATCGACTAAAATAAAGTAACCAACAGGAAGCTTAAAACAGACACGCTATAATTTTCACACTTCCGCTATATATTCTTCTTCGTCGGTGCGCGGTTTCAGGTATTCGGTAATTAGGTTGGATATAATGTTTTTGGGCTGTGATTTGTCCAGTAGCCACATCATGCTCGGGTCGTTGTTTATTTTTTTGCATAGTTCCAAAATGGAGCCACAGCCGGCAGCATGTAATAAGTTGCAGAAAGCTTCGTTTTGCTCTATATCTGAATTTACCAGTCCTTGCAGGGTATCAATAGATAAATATTTACGGTCTTCGATTTGCAGCCCGGTGAGTTTCGTCAGTTTCTCTCCTTCGGGCGTGCCGCTGTTGGTAAGCAGCAGGAATGTCCGGATGAGTATGATGCCTTCTACCACTTCGGCAACAAAATAGCCTATTTTCAGTTCGTTGGTGAAGCAGGCTATCAATAGCTGGTTTTTCGCTATAGGGATAAGTTCTTTTTGTAATAATGCCTGTGCCAGAATAGATTTGTAGAAGCATGGGATAGTTGTTCCTATTCGTTTCTTCATGCGTTCGAGTGCATGTTGCTGGATGTAAACCGGCAGCCCCAGTTTGGCAAAAGGGGAGTTTGCCTGTTTTCCGCGGCGGGTGTTTAATTTCAAGTCTTCCAGCGACAGGGTAAAGGGGATGAATTTTGGCTGGTCATCCGGGTAAATCAGCGCGCCTGTTTGGATGGCTACATGTGTTTCGCCTTCGATATTTACTTTTTGCACATCCAGTGGCCAGGTTCCGATGGTAATCTTTTGATGCGTCCTGAAGTCCTGTTTCATGAGCGCCTGCCATTCTTTTTGGTAGGCGGATGCTTTCATGTTCGACTGTAACTCCGGCATAGCGTAGCCGGCGTCGATAGCCGGCGTACTGATGTTGAGCGTATAGGTATGGAGGTATTTTTTTTCTAGGTCATCAAATAACCAGCAGGCGGAGGCGCATATCTTTCGGACGCCATCTTCGTATATCCGTTCGCGCTCCTCCTGCAGTTCGGCATATTTGGAAAACTGTTCCTTGCCCGGATAGTTGGCGTCGGATTCGCTTACATTGTATTCAAGCGACTTGCCCACTAAAGAATAGTCGGCAAAAGTCATCTTTTCTTCACTGCCCTTTACGACATCCAGTGTCATCGCCAACTGCTGCATTTTGATGGTTTTTATCAGGACGTCCGCTATTTGTTTTTTGATTTTTGTGCCTTTGGCTGCCACCACCTTGAGTGGGGCGTCCCGGAACCAGTAAATGATTAGTTTCTCACTCGGGGGAATCGTGGAGTACAACGACTCGTCGCCTATTTGTTTGCATAAGTGCCGCAGTTTATCAAAAAAGAAACGTTTGTACTGCGCTTCTTGTTGTTTTTGCAGCTCTATTGGGTTCACATATTTTTTCTTTTTCCTCCCCGCATGTTTTGACTTTCCCATAAGCAATAAATTAAAAAATTATAGATAAGCACAAAGATAACGGAAATATCTAAAAAACATCGCTTTTACATCCAACTTTTACTTTCAGTAAGATTTCGTGAGTCGGTAAATTCTTGTCTAAATTGTTAAGGTGATAACCATACGACACCTTCTATTAAATTCAGATTAAAGGTTGCTATTCCTGCTATTTTAGGACTCGTACCGGCCGGGCCGGTGTTTTCCGAGTGCCGTTACCGGTATCGCCGTTTCAGGTCGTTTTTTTCGTAAGTTCAATTAGTAAATGCAACAAAAGTAAGAAAAAATCTCTGTTGGGGGCATGCCCCCAACAGAGATTGAGAAAAAAGTTTTTACTTTGTAGTTGTATGAAAAATAAAAAACAATTAACTCGGGAGCAAAGATACGAAATAGAAGTATTACTCCGAGCAGGGAAGCGACAAAAAGAGATAGCCGGACTTATCGGGAAGGACAAATCGGTTATCAGCAGAGAACTTAAACGCAACAGCCATAAGCGGGGCTATTCCGCACAGATAGCACAGGAATACGCTGAAGAGCGCAAGGAACGTCATCGAAAGAAAAGAAAGTTTACGGAGCATGTCCGCAAGCACATTGTCAAGTGTTTAACAGAAGAGCAGTGGTCGCCCGAACAAATCGTCGGCAGCGCAAGGCGGGTGGGGTTGCCGATGGTAAGCCACGAGAGTATCTATCAATTTATCAGAGAGGATAAAAAGAACGGCGGGACACGCTACACTCATCTTCGCCATCGGCTCAAACACCGCAAACGACCCGTTGGCGGAAAGAAAGTGGTCATACCGGATAAAGTATCCATTGAGCTGCGCCCCGAGGTTATCAATCGGAAAGAACGCTTTGGCGACTGGGAAATAGACACTATTGTCGGACCGGAAAACAAAGGCGCAATCCTGACCGTAACGGAAAGGACGACCGGATTCCTTTTGATGAAAAAGTTGCCCGAAGGCAAGAACGCAAAGGCTTTGGCTAAAGAGCTGTTCTTCCTCTTACTGCCATATAAACACTGCATACATTCCATCACTTCCGATAACGGCAGCGAATTTTACGAACATAAAGTTATTGCTAAGAATCTTAATGCAAAGTATTTCTTCGCGCATCCTTATTCCTCATGGGAGCGAGGCCTGAATGAAAATACAAACGGCCTTATAAGACAATATATGCCAAAGGGACAGAGTTTTAGTAAATATACCGATGAAGATATACTCCATTTTCAATATAAAATTAATCGAAGACCAAGAAAAAAACTTAACTTTGATGCACCTAAAGACAGGTTTTATAAAAAAGTTGCATTCGCTACTTGAATCCGCCTTGGCATATTGAAAACTTGAGGTTTTTGAATATTGAAATCTTTTTCCTACTTTTGCGATATGAAAAAGTTAGGCATATATACACTTTCCGCTTCCATCGCGCTTGCTTACATGATGAGCATTGTGGGTGTGGGCGTGCATACCTGCCGGCACAGCGGCGAACAGCGCGTAGCGCTGCTTGCCCATGAGAACTGCCTCTGCGGGCACGGACATAAACAAACACCGTCATGCGCCGGCGATGAAGGCGGTTGCTGCAGTAACGGGAACCACGCATGCAGCACGGAAGACAGTTGCTGCAACGTCGCCTACCAGGTACTGAAGGCAGACCAGGAAGCCCACAGCGCAAAGCCGTTGCTCAAGAACATCACAGGATATTTTACGTGGCTGTTTGCCCCGGCAATGACAACGGAACTGCCGCACGCCGTACCGGTCATGGCCGCCCGCCACAGCCCGCCGCCACTTAGTCCCAATATACTTCCCAGCATCTACCGGCTGTCGCAATTACGTTTATAGGATGGTAAATAAAAATTAGCCGTTTTTATTTATTAATCTTATAAAACTGTTGCACAATGAAAAAAATATATTTATTATTCCTGTTTTTTATTTTTACTGTCCCTGCTTTTGCACAACATGACGCCCATTTGGATACCACAAAAACATACGAACTCGATGAAGTGGTTTCCTACGGCAGCAGCCAAACCAATTATATATCGACCCTGCAACCGGTAAAGACGGAACTGATTACCGGCGCGGGACTGAAAAAAATGGCCTGCTGCAACCTGGCCGAAAGCTTTGAAAACAACGCCAGCATTAGCGTGGGCTACAGCGACGCGGTGAGCGGCGCACGCCAAATCCGCCTGCTCGGATTGTCGGGCAACTACACGCAGATGCTCGACGAAGCCCGTCCCAGCATGCGCGGACTGGCCGCGCCATTCGGATTAAGCTACATGCCGGGGCAATGGCTCGAGGGCGTCCAGATAGCGAAAGGCCCGGGGTCGGTCATCAACGGCTATGAGTCCATTGCCGGGCAAATCAACCTTGAGTTGCGCAAACCAACCACCGCCGAGCCGCTGTTCGTGAATGTGTACCTCGACCATTTCCTGCGGACGGAGGCCAACATCACCTCGTCGCTACAACTCAACGAGAGGTGGAACACGGCCATACTCGCCCACACTTCCACCGACCTGCAAAAGCAGGACGAGAACAACGACGGCTTCATGGACGAACCGGTGAAGAAGCAGTTCAACCTTGCCAACCGCTGGATATACATGGGCGACAATGGCGTGCAATGGCGCTTCGGCGTGCAGGGTTTGTATGAATCGCGCGACGGCGGACAAATGGGGTTTGACAAAAACGCGCCACGCCATGCACAGGGATGGTATGGCTCACAAATCGAAAATACGCACTTCAACGCCTACAGCAAAACCGGCGTCCCGCTGACCGGCGACAACACCCACAACATTGCATTCGTGGCCGACTATACGTTCCATGAGCTCCGCTCGTTTTTCGGGATGAAAGACTACAGCGGACGCCAACATGCAGGTTTTGTAAACGTGTTGCTGCAAAATTTCTTTAATGACACGCACCACTTGACTACAGGCCTCAGCGGCCGGTTTGACGATTACAGCGAGACGCTGCAAGACAGGTGGACGTATTCCCCGGAAAGGCTCACCGCATCGAGAGGATATGACCTGGGCCGCCGGGAAGTCGTGGGCGGCGCGTTCGGTGAATACACCTGCAATGTTGATAACAGGTTTGTGCTGGTCGCCGGACTGCGGGCCGACTACAACAGCCTTCACCGTTGGCTGGTTACCCCGCGTGTGAACATAAAATACGACGTCACAGAACACCTCGCGCTGCGCGGCGCTGCCGGACGCGGGTACCGGTCGGCGAATGTGATTACCGACAATATCGGGATGCTGGCCACCGGGTACGAAATAAAAATCGCCGGCGGCCTGGATATCGAATCGGGCTGGACGTATGGCGGGAGCTTAGTCTATTACTTCCAACTGTTCAACGACGACCGCTCCTACCTCAGCGCAGATTACTTCCGCACCGGTTTCTCCAATCAAACGCTCATTGACCAGGAACGGGAACCCGGAAAAGTGTGGGTGTATAACCTGCAAGGGAAATCGTATACCAACACCTATCAAATCGATTTTAGCGCCGAGCCCATACCGCGGTTCACCATATCGGCCACTTTCCGGTACAACGACAACAGGGTTGACCTTGACGGGCAGGGCCTCGTGGAAACGCCGCTACGCGACCGCTACAAGGGCGTGCTGAACTTGCAATATGGCGCCCGCATGTACAAATGGACATTCGACCTCACCGCGCAAATCAACGGCCAGAGCCGCCTGCCAAACTTCATGCCCGACGACTATTCCCCGGCCTATCCCCTGTTCTTCGCACAAATCACCCGCAAATTCAGGGGAATCGACGTGTATGCGGGTGTGGAAAACATTTTTAACTATAAACAGCAAAACCCGATTTTGTCGGCCAGCGACGCTTTTAGCCCGGCGTTCAACTCGTCGGTCATCTGGGGGCCGCTCATGGGGCGGCGGATATATGCGGGCATAAGGTATACCTTATTCAGGTGAAAGATTTAAAGATTTAAAGATTTAAAAATTCAAAGATTTAAAAATTTAAAAAATGAAAACAATTAAAATGATGCTTGCCGCGGTTTTGATAACCGCCGTCGGCTTTGGCGCACAGGCGCAGGACAAAAAACAAGACAGGAAAGGAACTGTTGAAATCACATTCAGCGTAAACCTGCACTGCGACCATTGCAAAAAGAAAATCGAAAGCAACATTCCGTTTGAAAAAGGCGTAACGGACTTGAAAGTAGACCTCGACAACAAGCAGGTTTACATAAAGTATGACGCCAAAAAAACGGACAGGGAGAAATTGCAAAAGGCTATTGAGAAATTAGGCTACACGGCCGCCGAAGTAACGCCGGGAACAAAAGGAAAGGCGAAAGACAAGGTCAAAGACTAACGCATTCTTTTAAGGCTGTCTGTTCCCCAATTTTGAGGATTGTTCATAATATATTTTGAAATATTCAAAAACGACGCCTCATTGCGTATGATATGTTCGTAGTAATTACGTTGCCACACTGCCGTTTGTGATATATTTCGTTTTTCGTTAATCCGGCGGGCGGAAAATGTTTTTAACGCCCGGACAATTTCTGGCAATCCGTGTTTTTTGGACGATTGATGGGCCATGGGCACAACGGGATTGGACGTGGCATGGACGGTTATAATGGCGGGTGTGGTCGGGGCGGGTTTAAAAACCCCCCCCCAAAAACCCCCCCCCCCCCCAACCCCCCCGCCCCGACCACACCCGCCATGTCATTAACATCATCGGTGATAACAATAATTCCATGAACGTGATTCGGCATAACAACAAATGCGCCCAATTGAATATTTGAATAATGTTGCGGCAATTCATTCCACACCCTTTCAACAATTTCCCCATATTCATTCAAATTCATTTCCCCATTCACTATTTTGCCAAATAAACATTCGCGATTTTGTACACAAATCGTTACGAAATACAGGCCTGCTAGCGAATAATCGTATCCTTTCAGGCGTATCGACCTGCGATGATGTATATTGGAATTATATTTCATGGCATTTTTTATTTAGATTCCATGTAATTATGTCCGTTTTTCGTCGAGTGGGTGGTGGTTTCATTTTTACACTTGTTAGCTGACAAGGGTAACTTTTGTGCAAAGATACGTTTTTTTTTCATTTATCTATTTTTTTCGTACCTTTGCGTAACTTAATATGATATAAATGCAACGTTTGACTCCGGCCTCACTCATTCTTTCCAACGGGGCAGTTTTTA
>JAITIL010000122.1 GCA_031279475.1 Prevotellaceae bacterium
AAATATGTAGCTATCCTTACAGAAAAAGAACAGCTGTCTCTCTTGCCATTTGATAGTTTAGAGGAACTTAATACATATCTTATATTGTTTTTCATTGAAAGCGACTCTCTTGTGGTGAAAGGATTACAAAGTCAAGATGCCGATGTTAAAAGCGTATAGATTTAAACAGGTTCGTTATAGATGGCAACGTGATAACAGTGAGTACACGTATTATGACCTGAATGTTCCGGATGATGATGCGTCCTTTTATTCGCTATAAGAAAGCCCCGAAATTCGGGGCTTCTTTTATATAGTAATTTACGGCACAACAGTTATTGTTTTGTATTTAGGTTTTGCGGTTTCGTCGGCAATTTGGAGGGAAAACAGTATTTCGTACTGTTTTATTCCGTCTTCTCGCAGGACCATGCGGGAGGCGGTGCGTGTCAGTCGTCCGGCGTGTTCTGCCGGCGCCCATCCGTGCAGGGCGCGGTGAATGTTTTCCATTAAATCGACAATTTCAAATTGAGACGAATTGGTACGGATTTTTGCCGGATTAGCGGAAGGGTTGCCGAGTTTCAAATTGGCAATGGTAATGCGTACCTGTGCGATTCCTGTCTGGCAGAGGTTGCCGATGTCGCTCCACTGGGCGTTGTCAATGTCTGTGAGCGCGCAGGGGTATTTTACGGGATGTTGTGAGCCGAAGCAGTCTAACTGTCCCCAGTTTTCATCTACGTATTTCAACGCGGGCAACCTGGTGGTAAGCCGGTCAAGGATGTTTTTTAGAATTTGTTTCATTTCTTTAATAATTTTCTGATGTTGTTATTCAGGTCTTCTTTGAACCATTTGTCGGTAACGCGCTTTACCGCCTGTTTGACTTCGGGAGCCGCGCCGATAAACCGCGGTTCGGGGACAGTTATTTTACTGCCTTCTTTCATTAACGCCATAGCCTTCCACATTTCCGCTTCGCGGCTCAATTTTTGATTGCGTTGCGAGGTAGCACGCTTGCCGCTTTTCAGGGTTTTTACAGAACCGGCAGCCTGACTGTATTTATACCAAAAATATTTTTTCATTTTCGCGGTTACGGTCAGCGTGCCGCCTTCGTTGTGGATGGAGGGGCAGGGCATCGAGGCGGAAAATAGTATATTATGCCCTTTGACGGTCGCGCGCAGCGAGCGGCGCAGGCGTCCGCTTACTATCAATAGCGACCCTTTTGCGTCGGGATTGCGTCGTTGTTTCCACGGGGGCGAAAAGAAGGCTTTGCGCTGGAAATTCCGGTGGAACCCGTCTACCAGTTCCACCTTTACGTCAGTGAGCAGTTTGGTCATTAGCCGGTCTATTTTTGCCATTTTTTGGTGTTTTAAATTTATTTCGTATCTTTGCAAATAAAATCACGGGAGTGTACGATACTGGTCTTGTAAACCTAACACGTCGCCCGTGATTATTTTTTTATACGACTTGTAACAGAATGTACGGAAAATTTTTTACTCTCAATTCCTTTGTGTTTATAAATTCGTTCCGCCACATTATAATACAGTTCCTTATTCGCGTCCTTAAAGTAGTAAAATTTCACAATTCCGTCCTTGCGCTTTTTATGCAGGGGAGCCGATTTTACAAACAAGGACTGTTCCAGCGCCGTATTCAATGCCGTCAAGTCGTTTTTATCAAGCAATCCCTTTGCTCTTGTGAACGTATCGGAATATAAATGTTTGTTACCTTTTGCGGTGAATTTTATTGTTATTTCACAGCCGCCGGCTTCTTTTTTCACCTCTTTTTTTAGTAAGGGTTTCATTTGGTTGAGGTGTTTTTGACGTTCCGCTGCGGCGGCTGTTTTTTTCTTCACTTCATAGCCTTTATTGAGCAGGACACAGGTTTGGCATTTTTCGGACAGGGGGACAGTTGCCGCCAGTTCCGTGCGGTTATGCAGCCGGCAGGTGGGGCAGCGCGGGGTCATGCAGGCATTACCCGGGGGAAAAATTACTTTTTCTTTGCCCGGGTTGAAGCGGAACATTTCTAATTTATTCTTTCCGTCGCTCCCTATTTGCGCAGTAGCACGCTCGCCTATTTCCATCGCGTCCGCGCTGTTGCTTTCGGGGTATTTCCCGGCGTTCACCTGTACGGTGGTGCAACGGCAGTTCCACGCCAGCGGGGGCATGTATTTGTCCCAAAACGGGTCGTTCACGGGCAGCGTAGTGTCGTCCAGTGCGGCGTGTTCGGCGCGTACCAGGCCGTCTTTTGCCGTGCGGTACTGTAACAGATAATCGCCGCCGTCGCGCTCGTATTCCGCCCATTTTGCCGCCATTTGCGCCGAATGTATGGCGAAGTTGTACCCGGCGTTCAGGTAATTGGTATTATACCTTTCATCTATTTTTTCAACGTCGTTTAAAAACCGTTGAAACGGTTTTATATTGCCGTTTTCATCACGCAGGCGCAAGCCGCCTTCCTTTACTTCGTTACAGACTTTCATGCCGGAAAACACAAAGGTATCGTGGTCGAGGCTTTGCGCCATTTCATCAGGGATAACATTATTAGCGACTCCTGCGTCGACGCCGCGTTTTAATACGCGGTAAGTTTCACCAACGAGGGATTGAACGCCTTTTTCCTGGATTATTTCGGGCGATACTTCTTTGGCATGGTACACGTCCTTCATGGCGGCATTAAACGCCGTGCGGTCAAATTTTGGAGTATTATCGCCGTTTTTTACAGCGAGGGTTGCACAGTGGTTGCAGTCGTGCCGGAGGTAGATTTCGGACAGCAGCCGGAGGAGTGTTTCGAAGCCGTCATTTAAGTGTTTCGGGGCATCCGCCGGCGTTGCCCCTACGCGAAAAAACCGCCGGCGGCAGCCATTCCCGCGGGCATTCCCGTCGGGGCTTTGTCTGTAACGGGAATGCCGAATTTTTCAGCTATCCACTTATTGTCCACTTCCTTATAGGGCATTATTTCTTTGGTAATGCTCCATAGCTTATTGGTATCCCCGATGGCAGAGAACCGGAAGCGGCAAGTGGTGGCCGGCAGCCAGCCGATGCGGCAGAATGCCGGGATAATGATATTGTTCATGTAATTTTCGACCATCCGCTTATCTGATTCGATGAGCCATGCAAGGATATTTATAGCCGCCTGTTCCTTGCTGAAATTGCCGTTTTTAGTATCCTGTCCTATAATAGCGCCGGAAATAAGGAGGCTGGTTTCGTTGTTGCAAAGCCGTATGAGGTTGTCGTAGACATCGCCGTTGGTGTTTACCCCCTGTGCGAACTGGAAGTCTTCGGCAGTGTCTATGATGAACCATGCGGCGGCGCCCATTTCGCGCATCATGTTCTCGGCCCGGTCAAGCATCCCGGCGTCCTGCGTATTGGTCTTCATGTAGCGCGGAGGAATGCCGAATATTTCGCAGAGTTCCGACCAGCAGGATTGTGCGAATTTTTTAAATAAAATATGCGGTACCGCCTTATTCAGGATTCCCAGATGCCCTGCATTAAATTCCAGCAGGAATCGCCCGTATTCCGACACTTGGCGGTAGGGGATACAGGTGTTTAGTGATGTATCGGGATAGAACCGCCCGAAGACAGGGTCGATGTTTCCCCTTTGAATAAGGGTAGCCTGTTTCCCCGCATCGTTTTCCGATAATTCCACGACGGAAAATCCGTAGAGTTCGCTTTCCATCGTCATTTTGATAATGTCCGGCAGCGGTGATATTGCATTAAGTAATGCCGTCATGTTATCGTTCACTTTCCCTCCGTCATCTACCAGTTCAAAGGGTGATGAAATGGTTTGTTCTTGCCGGTTATTGATTTGGGAAGAGAGGAGCGCGTCGTTGGTTATATCGCCGTATATTTCCTGCAACAACACCTGTTTTGGTTCACTTACCATGGTGGCTATTCGTATGGCGTAACGCCAGTCGGCAATATCTCTTCGCGTTTGGGATATAGATTTGCGGATTATTTTCGGAGCAATGGTCGGTGCATGGAGCTTGCCGGTTGTTGTTTTCTTTTTTGGTGCAGCTTTTTTTTCCATAATTATTCATGATTAAATTTAAGACGGCTTCCGGCCCGGACTGGCCGGGTGGCGTCCGGTGTATTATCTTCATCGGGCACAGGCGCGGGCAATTCGGAAATAAACAGCTGTACACTGGCGTATTCCCCCATTCCTGCGTATTCCCCCATACCTGCGATTTTTTCAAGGGTTTTAATGGCGTTTTCGTAGCGTTCCTTTACATGGTCGTAGATAACGTCCACGTTTGACAGCTCACAGATATTATAGGCCGCTACACGCTTGCACAGGCGCAGCACAAAGGCGTTGCGGCCTGTCCCGGTTGCGTTAAAGATAGCCTCCACGTCGTACTGCTTCCACATTTGATACTGTTGTGGCGGGAGGCTGGTCATATTGCGTCGCTGGTTGCTTGCCTCGAAGTAGGCGCGGACTTCGGAAATAGCGGCGGCGATGCCATCTTCGATAATATCGTCATCGTCTTCGGCGATTTCATTCATCTGGTACTCGTAAAGTACGGATTTCATTTCTTCGACTGTTAAAAACATTTCTTAATTATGAATTATGAGTTATGAATTATTACCATCTACGGGACGTCCGGGGTTGGGCGATATATTTGGCGTTAGTTGTCCGGGCGCGCTGGCTAAGCATCCACAGGGCGGACTCTAATGCGTCGGGGGCATCGTCATGGGAGCGGGAGCCGCGCTGGAAGCTGAGGAGTTGGTCTTCCATCGTCCGCATGCCAGCTGTGTTTTCCTCGTTTTCATTAAATACAACCAATCCGCGTTCAAAGAGCGGTTGCATGGCTTCTATACGCGCGAACTTATCGCCTTTTGTCCGTTTATCGCCTATAACCGGGACATGCCGCCCCAGGGTATTGCCGATTTTGCGGAATTCATCCAGCATCAAGTCCTGCATGAAATTGGCTTCCATGAAGTACATGACAGGCACGCGTCCGGCGACCCATTCCATGATGTCGCAGTGCCAGCCGACCATGGCGCTGACGCTGCACTGGTCGGCATATACTTTGAGCAAGTGAAAGTGTCCGTCGGGTGTTTTACCGGTGAGTACGGTCGCCTTATAGTCGGCGGTGGCGGAGTTTTTAAAGGAGGGGTCAGTGTAGCATATCAGCTGTCGGTATTCTTTCAGGGGTAACATTTTTCCGTAACGGATGTGTTTTTTCAGGAACACCGCGCCTTCGGTGAGGGGGTTGTTCATGTACTCTTTTTCAAAGGCACGGTACCCCATGAACAGCCGTTTGTCTTCGATGCGTTCCTTTGTCCAGAAAGCGGGCCACGAAGGGTTGCCGTGTTTGTCACAGGCATTGACACGCGACACTTTTACATTTTCAATTTGGGACACTTTGGCAAGGACGCTATTTTTACCGATGAGGTTGCCGACCATAATAAACCGCCCGCCGGCGGCTCCGAAAGTGCCGAACAGGGCTTCGCGCACCCAGTCGGTAAGTTTGGCGACACGGGCTTCGTTCTGGCACAGTTCGTCATCGTCGAGGTCGTCAATCACGATGTAGTCGGGCCGGCTGTCGCGGTAGCGCAAGCCGCGCGGCGACTGCCCGCGCCCGCGCGCAAAGAAAGCGATGCCGTCTTTGGTAACAAATTCACCGTCGAGCCAGTGCCCCCGGTCATACTGCTCCCCGAAGTCATGCGCATAGCGTTTGTTGAATTGCAATTCCGACTGAATGTCT
>JAITIL010000132.1 GCA_031279475.1 Prevotellaceae bacterium
CCACCATCCCGATATACTTTTCCATTGATTGCCTTACGGCGTTTGCCACCAACACATAAAACGACTCGCGGTTGTCCTCCGTGTGGCTTTGCTCCAATGCCGTGTAGTAGGCTCGCTTGGCTTCGTTGTCGCCTTTGAGGGTGGTAATGGGGTAGCCTCTGGAAAGCAGGTATAAGTTCATCAAAAGCCGTGAAGTACGGCCGTTGCCGTCAATAAAGGGGTGTATCTTTACCAATTCATCGTGCAGGTAGGCTGCAATGATAACCGGGTGTATGCCGTCCCTTTCCATTGTTTGGTAATCCCTGATAAATTGTTCCATTTGTGGCTGTATCAAGTAAGGTTGAGGCGGGATATGTTTACTGCCTACAATCATCACCGGCACGTCCCGGTATTTCCCCGCCTGTTCCTTGTTTATGCCGTGCAAAATAAGGACGTGGATTTCCTTTATTGTTCTCTCGGTAATGTCAATATCGGCGCAGGCAATGTCTTTGATAAATTCCACAGCTTGGGCGTGGTTGATGGCTTCCAAATGCTCCCTCATCGTTTTGCCGCCAATGGTAACGCCCTCATTTACCACTAATGCTGTTTCTTGCAAAGTGAGCGTATTTCCCTCAATCCGGTTACTCTCGCAGGTGTATTCCATTTCAAGGGCGGCCTTGATTTTGTTCAACGCCTCCACGTCAATTGGCCGGACAGCCTGCAACCGTTCTTTGAGTTTGTCGGCCTGTTCCAAAATGTCCTTTAATGCTGTATTCATATCGTGGCGCTCCAACCCTGATTTTTATAAAAAACTGATTTTCTTTTTCTTGCAAAGATATAAAATAATTTTTATCCGGCAAATCCCGTTTTTCCTTTCTTATATTTTCCGTTATTTGAGTGGGTCGTGCTCGGGACGAGAATCGAACTCGTACGGACATTGCTGTCCACAGGATTTTAAGTCCTGCGTGTCTACCTATTCCACCACCCGAGCAAAGGAACTTACAAAAAAAAACCTCAGTGGAAAAACAGAGGCGCTTTGGAGCGGAAAACGAGGCTCGAACTCGCGACCCCGACCTTGGCAAGGTCGTGCTCTACCAACTGAGCTACTTCCGCATTCATTAGGGACGGCAAATGTACGAATTTTTTTTGAACCTACAAACTTTTTTTGCTGTTACAAACTTCTTTTCAAATAAAAATGATTATTTTTATTATATTTACAAAATAATCATAAATATTTATGCTTATTTTAAAATTCGGCAGTGTAGAAAAAATCGTATTTTTGCATAATAAAATTTATGCAAAAAGAATTTGACATTATTGTAGCAGGTGCGGGGCATGCCGGATGCGAGGCCGCGGCCGCGGCCGCCAATTTGGGGTCGCGGGTGTTGCTGGTGACTATGGACATGGGGAAATTTGCACAAATGTCGTGCAATCCGGCGATGGGCGGCATTGCCAAGGGACAAATTGTCCGGGAAATCGACGCCCTGGGCGGATACAGCGGCATAGTAACCGACGCCTCAACCCTGCAGTTTCGCATGTTAAACCGCTCGAAAGGTCCTGCCATGTGGAGTCCCCGGGCGCAATGTGACCGGGCGCTTTTTTCGGCCACATGGCGAAAATTGCTTGAAGCTACGCCAAACGTGTATTTTTGGCAGGACACTGTAAATTCGTTACTAATTGAAAATAAAACTGTTACGGGTATTACGACCGTTTTGGGCGCCGTATTCAGGGCAAAGGCCGTAGTGCTCACCAACGGGACGTTTCTAAATGGGATTATGCACGTTGGGAAAACGCAACTTCCGGGGGGCCGGATGGGCGATCAGGCCTCTTATGGCATAACGGAGCAACTTCGCACGTTGGGTTTTGAAACCGGCCGGATGAAAACAGGAACACCTGCCCGTCTTGATGGCCGCACGATTGATTTTTCAAAATTAATCTGCCAAGAAGGAGATAAGGAGCCCGGACAATTTTCTTATGTTTCACGTGAAACATTTTCCTCCAGCCATTCCGACGCCGGGCCTTTTTCACTTCCTTGTTACATTGCCCATACCTCTAAAAAAGTGCACGACGTCCTGCGTGAAGGTTTCGCCGATTCCCCGCTTTTTTCCGGTGCGATAAAAGGAGTAGGGCCGCGTTATTGCCCGAGCATCGAGGACAAACTCTGTACGTTTGCAGGAAAAGACAGCCATCAGGTTTTTTTGGAACCCGAGGGATGGGGTACGCATGAATACTATATTCAGGGATTTTCTTCTTCCCTACCCATGGACGTCCAATTCCGAGCCATACGGGCTATGGAAGGATTGGAGCAGGTGGAGTTTTTCCGGCCGGGCTATGCTATCGAATACGATTATTTTCCACCGGTGCAATTGCGGCATTCTTTGGAAACAAAGCAAATTGCACAACTATATTTTGCGGGACAAATCAATGGAACGACCGGTTATGAAGAAGCCGCCGCCCAAGGATTGATGGCGGGAGTAAACGCCCATTTAAAAATTCAAGCGCGTCCGGAGTTTGTGCTTCGTCGCGACCAGGCGTATATCGGGGTGTTGATTGACGATTTGGTGACCAAGGGCGTGGATGAGCCTTACCGGATGTTTACTTCGCGGGCGGAATACCGTATTTTGTTGAGGCAGGACAACGCCGACATGCGCCTTACGGAATTATCCCATGCATTAGGTTTGGCCGGGAAAGAGCGATACGGGCAATTAATATTAAAAAAGCAAGCTATTGGTCGGCTGCTCTCCTGCTTTTCGGAAATGTCTTTTAAAGCCGAAGATATAAATCCATTTTTACTGTCGCTTAATTCGGCTCCGGTTTCCCAGTCTAAAAAGTTTGCCGAAATTTTGGTGCGGCCTGAAATAAGTTTGTGTGTTCCACGTGAAACAATTGCTTTATTGCAACAAGGCGCGCCAGTGCCGGAACTATCGCCAGTGATTTCCAACCTCCTGCAAGCCGCTATTACATGTATTGTTCCATGTGGAACAATAATGGCTCCTGAATTTATAAAAAATGTTTTAGAATCGGCAGAGATTACCGTAAAGTATAATGGATATATTGAACGCGAAAAGGCTATGGCTGAAAAAATGGCGCGTCTGGAAAATGTAAAAATTCCAAGAGCGTTTGATTTTGACAAATTATCATCGGTATCCATTGAAGGCCGGCAGAAATTGAAGCGCCACCAACCGGATACCATTGGGCAGGCATCCAGAATTCCGGGCGTTTCTCCCTCCGATATTTCAGTGCTGCTGGTTTACTTTGGACGTTGAAATGTTCCACGTGGAACAACTGAATGAATGAACAGTATAAACTCGAAACGGAATAATTTATTTAAATAAACAAAAGTAATACCAGTAAATAATGATTTATATAACCCTTTAAATAAACAACCATGTTCGATACTCTTTTTTCTTATCCTTTCCTTCCTTTTTTCATTTTCCTTGCCCGCATTTGCGACGTCACTTTAGGTACCTTACGTATTATTTTTATCTCGAAGGGGAAACATGTTCTTGCCCCACTCTTCGGTTTTATCGAGGTATTTATCTGGATCACGGTAATTGGCCAAATTCTTGAACACGCCGGCGGCGATGTGATTTGTTATTTGTGCTATGCCGCCGGCTACGCCACCGGAAGTTTCGTGGGCATTATTGTGGAAGAACGGCTTGCTTTAGGCACACAGCTGATCAGGATTTACACCAAGAAAGACGGCGCCGGACTAATGCGCCTGCTCAACAAAAATAAATACGGAGCCACCACCTTCACCGGCGAAGGCGTGGAGGGTAACGTATCTATTGTCGAAACTTTCGTCGGACGGAAAAACAGCCAGTATGTGCAAGAGCTCATCAGCAGTTACGACGCCTCGGCCTTTTATGTCATCTCCGACGTGCGTAGCGTGCGGCGCGGCATTTTCTTAAATCATGGCCCCAGCATCTTTTCACGCGGCCGAATCGGGAAATAGTTAAAATCCGGGCAGCGTTATCCACACTTGCTGTCAAAACCAGCCGGCGGCGCAAAGAAAAATAAGGAAAACAAGAACCGTGTAAGTGTGCGGAATTTTTTGAACCTGCGTTTCCCAACCTTTATTCCAATACAACTTTCCGGTTTTTCGGACGCCTCACCGTATATTTCAAGGTCATGGAACGCGACTCCGAGGGCTTCAGCTCAAGGCGCCACGTTAGTTTGCCCGTTGGGTAATCGTGTTGCGCCCCCGAAATTTCCAGCGTTTCCACTTTAATTTCCTTGTCGGTCGATACCGGCACCTGGTCTTCTACCGTAACGATAGCGGGTTGTTTCTTTTTGTTGTGCACGGTTAGTTCCCACTCGCGTGTTTCCGTCACATTGTTGCCCAGGAATTGTTTTTCCGAAAAATCTTTCTTCCGGACTCGCGTGATTGTAATATTCTTGTCGCGACCCAGTGAAAGCGTCAGCGTGTCGTCTGTTTGGCGGGTTTCGATATACGATTTGCCCACGTATTTGTCTTCAAAAAACAAACTGGCCTGTCCGGAAAGTAAATTCAATGATTCCCAATCCGTTACCTTTGCAATTAAGAACACATCCTTTTCAAGTTTGCGCACCGCATGGTATTCATATTTGGCCGGAAGCGCATACGTGGCCAATTCCACCGCATGTTCCCGCCCGTCACTGGCAATGGTATAAGGCACATCCACAATAAACTCCACGTTGGTCTGGCTTTCACTCACCCGGGTGAAACCGGCGGCGGTTTGGGCGTCTGCCGCAACGGCCTTCGAAAAAGTTAACGCCTCGGCCTGCAGTTTTTCCACCCCAGTCACGGCTTTTTGCCGGGCGGTTCCGTAACCTACGACGACAGCATCGTTTGGTTCATAAAAAGATAAGTACCAAGGCATTAAAATGGGTTTGGCCTGGTTTAAGGTGGGGTTTCCCGTAGAAAATACCGGGTTCACAGCCGTCCATGCTTCGCCGGTTGATTGGTAGACGTAAGCTTTGTAAATAAGTTTCACCGGTTGGTGCACTTCGGCGCTCCGCAGGTCATACGCCGGCGTCCAGCCGGCGTCGTAGGCCAGGTAGCTTGCCGTCAGGGTGGCCTTTGTAGCAGCCGGAGCGGTAATGTCCACCACAATTTCACTGGTGGGCGTTTGCGGACGTTGCTGTAATTCTTTCAACTGTTTTTCAATGCGTTCTGCAGCTTTTTTCAACGTTTGCAGCCCCGCCTGCGTACGCACCATGCGTTTGGATAAGGCGTTCAACTGGGCGCCGAAATAATCGGCAAACGACTTGATTTCCAGTAGTCTCACTCCTGTGTTTGCACCCCCGATGTAGCGGTTGGCTTTTAACATTTCCTGCTCCTCCCTAATAACACCCAGCTCCGCCTCTTGCTGCGCCATGTTTTCGTTCAACACGCGTAGAGAATCTTCGAGCGCCGCGACTTCTTTTGTTTTTCCGGCAGGTTGCAGATGGTTAAGGTGATGACTCACCCCCAAAATGGTAAATTTCCCAACGCCGGATACCTGGATACTTTGCGGATTAATGCGCTGCGGAAGGTTTTCAAATATCAGCTGTTGCGCTCCTTCTTTGAGGATTACGGATCCTGTGCGCTGCACTTCAGCGCCTTTCAAGAAAACCGTTACGCCGCTAATGGCCGAAGGTATGGCAGCCGGCTGCTGCTGCGCACTTAAAGTATTAGATAAGATAAAGTGTGCGATTAAGGTGAAACACAATAATTTTTTCATGATAAATTAATGTTTTTATGCGTTATAATAATGTCGCCTTTCATGGGGCTTTTCGGAACTAATGGACAATCAAATATAAGCATCCTCATTTAAAATGGCAAATTTTAAGAAAAAAATCTTACCTTTGAAACTATTTTCATGCGTTATGAAACATCTTCTCGTCATTGTTTTGTGGGGACTTTTGAGTTGTTGTACACCGGGAAATGGGTCACTGCTTTCGGCACAGGACTACGACTTCGGCTGTCATCTTCACTATCTGGCGTCTGATTCTTTGCAGGGACGTTTAGCTGGAAGCCGTTATGACAGTTTGGCCGCTGTTTATATCCGGAGCACATTGCTCCACTGCGGATATGCACCGTTGTGCGAAAATGGCTGGCAACAATTTGAATATAACGCAATAAAGCGCTCCACAAATAAACAGGGGACCCGTTTTTCCCGCAATGTGGTGATGGTTCGCACGCCGTATGACACGTCGGCCAGCGCCGAGAGTATTGTGCTGGGCGCTCATTTCGACCATTTGGGACTGGGCGGCTGGAGCTCGTACCGGTCCGACACGGTGGCCGTTCACAACGGCGCCGATGACAACGCTTCCGGCGTGGCGATGCTGCTCGAACTGGCTAAAAAAATTACCCAATACCCGGCGCCATTGAAAAGAAACGTCGTCATTGTCGCTTTTGGCGCTGAAGAGCTGGGATTGCTCGGCTCAAATTATTTTGTAAAAAACCTCCCGCCGCACACCGGCAAAATTGTGCTCATGATAAATTTCGACATGGTGGGACGGCTCGATACCCTGCGCCGGCTTGAAATTGGAGGGTTAAAATCGTTTGCCGGCGCCGACAGTTTGTTGCATGCCATACCTAACCCCGACAGTTTGACATTTTTCTTTCCGCCTAAGGTTAAGGAAAATTCCGACCATGCACCTTTTTACGCCGCCGGCATTCCCATACTGTTTTTCCACACCGGCCTTCATGCCGATTACCACACGCCCGACGACGACATAGATAAAATTAACATCCCCGGCATGCACGCTATTGCGCACTTTGCGGATTCGCTTATACGGTGGGCTGTGACAACGGAAGAGCCGCCGGTATTCCAGCAAACAGGTTTTGCCCGCAAGTCACAATAAACGCGATAAATCGCGGCTCTACGACCATCATTCACAGTTGTTTAATTCCAAGATTGAATTTTGAAACCTTGTTAATCGTCAATTAAACTAAAATCCAGCAGCTTTTGGTCGAGGCGGGCGCGGAGCAGTTTTACGCGCACCAGGTCGCCGTAAGTGAATGTTTTTGCCGTATGACGGCCTTTGAACATGTAGCGCTCGGGTATATATGAATAATAATCGCCCCGCATTTCGCGTTGCGGCACGTAGCCTTCCACGCCGCTTTCATTCACTTCCACATAAATGCCATATTCGGTAACACCCGACACGGTGCCGTCGAAAATCTGCCCTTCTTTGCCTTGCATAAATTCCACCATTTTGTATTTCACGCTTGCCCGCTCGGCGTCGGCCGCCAGCTGTTCGCGCTGCGAGGCATATTTGCACAAATCCTGATAGCAGGCCTTGTTCTCCGAGGCGCCGCCTGCCAAGTAGATGGTAAGCAAGCGATGCACCATCATATCGGGATAACGGCGGATAGGCGAAGTAAAGTGCGTATAATAATCGGTGGCTAAGCCATAGTGCCCGATATTGTCGGTCGAATACACGGCGCGCGCCATGGTGCGCAGCGCCATAATTTCCATGGCGTGGTATTCGGGCTTGTCTTTGGCCGCTTCCAGCAGTTTATTGATGGCTTTGGCAATGTCGCGGGGCGTTTTTGTTGTTCCCATTTTATAGCCCAAATGCCGGATAAAATCCCGGAAGTTTTTCAACCGGTCGGCCGTCGGCTCATCGTGCACACGATACACAAATGTTTTGGCGGGCTTTGCGGTAGCAATCATTTCGGCCACGCTGCAGTTGGCCAGCAGCATAAATTCCTCGATGAGGAAATTCGAATCTTTCATTTGGCGGAAGAAAATTTCCACCGGTTTTCCTTTTTCGTCAACCTTTACCTTTGATTCGGGCTGGTCGAATAAAAGTGCGCCATTCTTAAACCGCTTGTCGCGCAACAATTGCGCAAGTTTATGCAACACCTGTATTTCTTTGGCAAACGCTCCTTTTTTGGTTTCAATCACCTCCTGCGCACTGTCATAATCAAACCGGTGATCCGACCTGATAATCGTACGCCCCACCCACCGGTTAAGGATTTCCGCCCGTTTATCAAGTTCAAAAACGGCCGAATAGCACAACTTGTCTTCATTGGGACGCAGCGAACACAACTCATTCGAGAGGTGTTCGGGCAGCATCGGCACGGTGCGGTCAACCAGGTACACCGACGTGGCGCGCAGGGCGGCTTCTTTTTCCACCAGGGTGTTGGGCAATACGTAATGTGTCACATCGGCAATATGGACACCCACTTCCCAATTTCCGTTTTTCAATTTTTTTATAGACAGTGCATCGTCGAAATCTTTGGCGTCGGCCGGGTCGATTGTGAATGTTGTGGTTTCGCGGAAATCGCGGCGTTGGGCAATATCGTCGGCCGTAATTTCGCCTTGAATTTTTTCCGCATCCTTTTCCACTTTCGCACTAAATCTATAAGGAAGCCCAAATTCCGTAAGGATGGCGTGCATTTCGGTATCGTTCTCCCCGATGTTACCCAGCACTTCGCTTACGCGCCCCACAGGCTCCCGCCGGCGGTCAGACCAGCCATTGACCATCACGGCCACTTTCTGTCCGTTTTCCGCCCCGTTCAGGTCGGCCGGCGAAATCTTAATGTCATACGGCATGTAGCGGCTATCGGTAATCACATAAATGTCATTGCCGGTGATTTGTATGACGCCGATATACGGACGCTTGCTGCGTTCGAGAATTTGCAGCACCTCGCCATCAAATGTACGGCGCTTGGTAGCGCTCGGCGCAATGCTGATCCGCACCCTGTCGCCATGCAGCGCCCCGTGCAGTTTGTTAATCCCAATAAAAATATCGTCGTCGTAACCTTCTACCGAAACAAAGGCGTATCCGTTGCGCGACATCATAATGACGCCTTCGCCCGCAGGCCTGTCGTAATGCTCAATATTCAGTTTGTAGCGCTTATGCGAAAGCCGCCTGACTTTCTTTTCTTCTACCAAATCCGCAAGCGCCGTTTCAAACACAGGCAGATGTTCTTTTTTCACCCGCGCCTGATGAATAAGTTGATTAGTGCTAAACGAACTTAATGCGTGTTCTTTAAACCAATTGAAAAGAATGTTTTTTATTTCTTCCGGCTCTTTGTAGCCTTTTTTCTTTTTAGCCATAAAATGCTATCTTTGTCATTTCTTTTTTGCAAATATACGTAGAATAAACCAAGTATAATAAATAAATATACAAAATAATGAGTAAAAAAGTATTACTGATGATTTTAGACGGATGGGGAATTGGGCGCCGGGATCATTCCAACGTTATTTTTACGGCCGGCACGCCGCATATCGAGAAGCTGGCTGGTCGCTACCCCCATGCACAGCTTCTGGCATCAGGTGAAAATGTGGGCTTGCCCGACGGACAAATGGGTAATTCCGAGGTGGGGCACTTGAATATAGGCGCCGGACGTGTGGTGTATCAGGATTTGGTGAAAATTAACCGGGCGGCGCGCGACAATTCCATTTTGGAAAATGAGGGGATAAAGCAGGCGTACGACTATGTGAGGCAAAACAATAAACAGTTGCATTTGCTGGGACTGGTATCCGACGGCGGCGTGCACAGTTCGATGGAACACCTGTTCAAGCTCTGCGATATCGGGAAGGTTTACGGTATAGAAAAGTTATTTGTGCATTGTTTCATGGACGGCCGCGATACCGACCCGAAGAGCGGTAAGGGGTTTATTCAACAATTGCAGGCGCATTTGGAAAAGTCGGCCGGGAAAATTGCGAGCGTGATTGGCCGTTACTACGCCATGGACCGCGACAAACGCTGGGAGCGTATACAAGTAGCCTACGACTTGTTGGCAGAGGGCAAAGGTATGCCTGTAACCGATGCGGCGCAAGGCATGCAACAATCCTACGAGGCAGGTGTGACCGATGAGTTTATCAAACCGCTGGTATGTACCGAAAACAACAAACCTATCGCTACTATCCAACCCGGGGATGCGGTGATTTTTTTCAATTTCCGGAACGACCGCGCCAAGGAACTTACCATTGTACTCACACAAGACGAGCTGTTGAAAAAAGCGCAACAGGAAGCGCAGGCGCCGGGAAGCGCCGCCTCGGCCGAAGCAAAAACAGCCATTGCGGCCATGAAAAATATTCCGCTTTACTTCTGCACCATCACGCCTTATGATGATAAATTCAACGGGCTGCATATTTTATTCGACAAAGACAATGTGCAAAATACCCTGGGCGAAACGTTGGCCAACGCAGCGAAGAAACAGTTGCGGATTGCCGAAACCGAAAAATACGCGCATGTGACGTTTTTCTTTTCCGGCGGACGTGAAGAAGTGTTTACGGGAGAAGAGCGTATTCTCGTCTCTTCGCCGAAAGTAGCTACTTACGATTTGAAGCCCGAAATGAGCGCTTATGAAGTGGCCGATGCGCTGGTAGAAGCGCTGGACAAACAAACGTTTGACTTCATTGCGTTGAATTTCGCCAACGGCGACATGGTGGGACACACCGGCGTGTATGAGGCCATTACAAAAGCCGTAAAGGCGGTGGACGAGTGTGTGGGAAAAGTGGTGGAGGCCGCACAACATAATGGTTACACCGTCCTCATCACTGCCGACCACGGCAACGCCGATTACGCCGAAAATCCCGACGGGTCGCCCAACACCGCACATTCGTTAAACCCCGTGCCGTTCATTGTGGTTGACGACGACGTGAAAACTGTGCACAACGGTATTTTAGCCGACATTGCACCTACGGTATTAAAATTGATGGGGATTGCCCAACCCGCCGAGATGACAGGGAAGGCGCTGGCGGAATTTTAACCTGCCGCCAAGGTTTGCGGGTCCCAGAATAATTCTTTGAAGTGGATTACTTTATCGTTTTTCACTTTTATTCCTTCCGCCTCTAAACGGCGCTGCATTTCATGCGGCGAGCCAAAGTGTATTTTTCCGGTGAGTAGCCCTTGCCTGTTGACTACCCGATGTGCCGGCACGTCGGGGCCGACATGTGCGGCATGCATGGCCCAGCCCACCATGCGCGACGATTGCGCCGAGCCCAGCGCCCGGGCAATGGCGCCGTAGTTCGTCACCCTCCCATAGGGGATTTGCCTTGCCACCGCCCGCACCTGTTCAAAGAAATTTTCGTCTTTCATGGGTAATTTTTTGTTCAAAAATAAAAATCAGCACGCTTCAGAAATTATCTGATAATATTTCTCTATCGTCTTTCTCACATCAAAAACCCGTTCTATCTTTTTTCGTCCGGAAAGTCCCATTTGTAAACGTTTTTCTTTGCTCATCAAAATAATTTTCCGCATAGCTTCCTGTAAACTTTTCGCATCCTTGACTTTGCAAATGAAGCCATTAATTCCATCATCAACAGTTTCTCTACAGCCCACAGCGTCTGTTGTTATCAACGGTTTTGCCATTGCTGCGCCTTCTAATAAACATAGCGGGACACCTTCTCTATAATAAGACGGGAGCACCACACAAGAAGATTTATCAATAAACGGACGGACATCATTTGTAACCCCTAAATAATTAATTATCCCGCCTTTTTCCCATTTGTTAATTTGTTTTTTGGGAATAGCGCTCGGATTATCCACACCAATGAATCCTAACAGGTTGAACTGGACATCAGGATATTCCTGTTTTAATACTTCGGCGGCCTCCACAAATAATCCTACACCTTTGTCCCATAACATACGTGCCATTAAAAGGAATGAAACGGAATTCGGTTGGGGTGATGCGAAAAACCGTTTTAAATCAATCCCTTCGCCACTTTTCAGAACATATCCCTGGTACGGATTGATAATTTTTTCATTTAGAAATTCCGTATAGTCTTCCTGATTCAAAAACCATATCTGCTTTGCCTTTCTAAATGCTATTTTATATAACCGTTTGACGATTCTTGATACTATACCATTATTTAAAAATATATAACCCAACCCTGTGGTGACAGGGACATGTTTAAGGTTTAATAATCTTGCCGCTAATGAGCCGTATATATTGGGCTTTATAGTATAAAAAAAACAGAAATCGGGTCTTATTTTTTTGAATATTTTCAAATAAGAAATAAATATAAGGAAATCATGGACAGGGTTTACTCCTTTGGCTGCTATTTTTATAGGAATAAAGGTACAACCCATCGCCTGTATTTTAGCAACAAATTCATCTTCCGGCGCCACCACAACTACGTTGAAGTTGTTTTTAATGAAATCTTCAAGTATAGCCTTCCGGAAATTATACATACTCCAAAGGGTATTGCCAGAAAAAAGAATTGTTTTTTTGGATATCATTGATTTATTAATTTAACGGTATTTATTTTTGTATATATACCTCATAAGTGCACACAATAAAAAGAACCTGTAAATCAGCTTAAAACCAAGGGATGTTTTTTTCTTTCCTACACTAATCGAAGCATTACCGGTATGACGCCTATATAACACATAGGGGGTCTTTTCTATTTTAATCTTCCCATATCGACAAGCCAGTAGGCCAATCCAGACATCATGCATGATGGGTTCCGAAGGAAAAGGCAATACCCTGTCTAAAAGCGTGCGATTAAAGGCCAAACAGCATCCCAAGAATTTTGTTTTGTAAATGGTCTGGAATACATTTACCTTCGGATAACCAAACACCCCAAAATGCGAAGGATAAAGCGTCGTCAGGTTGTTATCTGTTATTATACAATCCGACAACACCAAATCATATTTTTCAAGATGTCGAACAAATGTAGCCACTTTGTTTTCCAACCA
>JAITIL010000002.1 GCA_031279475.1 Prevotellaceae bacterium
GGCGGCAGCCGACAGTGGCATCGCTGTTTGTTGCACCTGTTGTGCGGTTTGCCGGGTAAGTTTTACCTGAATAACACCCGAACGTGTTGTCTTGTCTTGTGCAGCCAAACCCAACGGACACAGCAAACCGCACCACAGTAATAGCATTAATTTTTTTTTCATTTTATTTTTACATTAGGTTACAAACAGCCAACAATAAAGGCTGCGGTCGTGCAGCCCTTACTGTGTTTCCATCATTCTTGGTTTTTTTTAATCTTTATTCCATGTTGCATTATCTACCATATATCCGTAGTAATAACCATAATAAGTTTCATAAACAGCATCCCATTCGAAATAGCCATAGCCACCATCAGTTTGGCTGTTCGGAGTATGCCAATGGATAGAAATCTTTCCTGCGTCATCCTTTTCGATAACAGCGTGAGAATCTGCCGGAGGGAGTCCTGTCCCCCAAACGCCACGGCCTGCACTATGCATGATAGTCCTGTAACCATTGTATATTGGAGGGAAAACTTCTTGCATCGGAATAGTCATAATTTTGTTTTTGGCAATTAAATCAACCGTAGCCCTTATGGTTCTTGTATTATCTCCCATAAGTCCCGCAATCTGTATTGCCGCAGGATCAACCTCTGTTATGGTTATGGTATAATCTTGCGCTTCTTCCCAATAACCATTGTAACGTCTCCATTCCTTAGTTACCGTCCAATCACCCACTAATTCCGACATTTCAATCAGAATTTCATCATCCTTAATGGAAATGTCGAGGTCTTTCCCGGTCTTTCCATTATCCAATCCCAGGTTGTAATTGGCAGAATTTCCGGTCAGCGAAACGGTTAATACACGTCCCGGATTGGTAATATTGTCATCGGTAATCGCAACCTTAAATTCAGTAACTCCCACGCCCTTTGCCAAGGTAACGCTTTTTGTGCTTAACGGCTGGTCATCGGCCGACAATACCACAAAATCGGTTCCTTCTACCAAAGCCGAACCGTCTTTATTGGTTCCGGCAATACTAAAATCAACCGTTATATCATCTTGCAAAATGGCATATACACTGAGCGTAATGGTATCGCCTTCAAAAACGCTGGACGATGGAGCGTTTACAGCCACGAAGTATTTGTCGACGGGCAATACTGTTACGGGATTATCCTGACAGCCATAGAACGAGGCTATGACGCCCATCAGTAAAAGAAGTGAGAATTTAACATTTTTCATAATTAATATTTTTTTGGTTGTTTATAATTTTAATTTATCAATAATCGGGGTTTTGTTCTATTATCGTATTGCCGTTAATTTCCTCAACAGGTATAGGCCAAACCCAGTGGATGTCTTCCGGGGATACGGTTAGGGCGGCCATGGCCAGGTGCGCCCCGGGCTGCAACACCCGTTCAAACCCCTTTTTGTAACGTTTCATATCGTGCCAGTAGTGTCCTTCAAAACAATATTCCAACCGGCGTTCCAAATATATTTTTTCCAGCGCATCGTTCTTGTCGGCAAAATTAATATATGGTGTTGCTAAACGTGCCTGACGGATGGAATTAACCGCGCCCACTGCGCCGGAATTACCGGTACGGGCCAATGCTTCCGCATAATTCAACACCAATTCGGGATAGCGGAATATTTTAAGTGCGTTGATGTTGAAAGAAGAAGCCAATGCTGCGTTTCCCATATATTTATACACCAGCGTCTGGGTGCCCTCCTTGGCGGTTTCCATATCGTTGAAAAATATTTTTACGCGGGCGTCGCCAGATTCATACAAATCATATAAACCGGCGGCTCCGTTTTTGGTAGGAATAAATTCCGGTTTAGCGCCTCCGGGTTGGTCGTCGCCCAGCCAAAAATTGCGCATAGAGCGGGATAAAAGGAATTCATTACTGGCTATAGGAATGCGGAAAATAATTTCTTTTCCTGTGTCGTCCGTCCACACTTTCCGGAACGCGGCAGTATCGGTTTCAACGCCGTAAGTAGAAGCATATAGCGCTTGGAAGCTGGCGTATTCCTGAATTACGTTTTGGTCTTCGCCCACATACAGGTAAGCCCGGCTTAACAAGAGGCGTGCAGCCGCATCTGTCAGGTAATTGATATCCGAGCCGGTTAATAACTGTTCATCGACTACCGTACGCAGGTCGGCAATCAGGTAATCATACACCTCCTGTACCGTATTTCTTGTTTTCATGTCAAGGGTGGTTGTAAAGATGTATGGAACGCCCGGATCACTGCTTGCGGTGACGGGGTCGTAAGGTTTTGCAAAAGCGCGTACCAGGTCGAAATGCGCCCATGCGCGCGCTACCAGGCAGGCGCCTTTAATACGTTTTTTTGCGGCCTCATCGCCTTCTTTACTGTCAATAACTTCCAGGATGTTGTTGGCGCGGGCAATGCAAATATACGCGTTGAACCACAGGTTATACATCACGCCGTTGTCTGCAGAAAAATTATACCGGTAAACGTCTAAATAAGTATTGCGCCATGAAGCCGGCACAACTACGTTGTCGGTCATAATGTCATACACCGACAATCCTTCGGGGAGATACCGGCCGCGTATCGACGAATACACCCCGTTCAGGGCTGTTTCGCAGTCGGCCAGCGTAGTCAGCGCGATATCGTCGCTGACAGAAGCATAAGGTTGCTTGTCAAGGAAATCTTCGCAAGAAACCGTAAGCAATAAGATACTGCCTGCAGCTAAAGAATATAGTATTGTTTTTTTCATAATTCATTTGTTGTTTCAAGGTTATACTGCAAATTAAAATGTGATGTCGATACCGCCCGTAATGATGCGGGGCGTAGGATAGGCGCCCAAATCCACGTTCGAGATTTGTTCCGGGTCAAAACCTTTATATCCGGTAAAAGTGAGCAGGTTTTCTCCCTGCACATAAATTCTCAGCCCTTTCACGAATTTGGTGCGTTCCAGCCATTTTTTGTCGAACGTGTAGGAAACCATCAGGTTTTTCAGGCGCACGAAGTCCTGTTTTTCTATTAAACGCTCTTCGTTCCAAATGCCGGTCACATCTTTACGCGGCAGACGGGTTACGTCGCCGGGTTTTTGCCAAAAGTCGGCTGCAGTAGTCATACGTTGATAAGTAGCCCATGCGCCGTTGGATGTTTCCAAAAAGTACCGGTTATTGTTTATGGTATATTTATCAAATATACCGGAGAACAGGGCCGATATGTTCAACCCTTTCCATGTTACATCCAGCGTGGCGCCGGCAGTGTAGCTGGGGAAATACGATTTGCCCAACATCACCTTATCGCTCTCGCGGTAGCTGTTAATAATGCCGCCATCAGGCACGCCATCTACAGCTGTGTACCATAAGCCGTCGCCATTTGTCGGGTTTACACCGGCCCAGCGTACACTATAAAATTCCCCGAAAGGATGCCCTACCTGTAATTTTAATCCTGTATCGCCCCATACCATTTCATCCAAATCGCCGAACAATTTGGTGATTTCATTTTTGTTATACGCAAAATTTCCACCAATGCTTACCTGCCAGTCCTGATTCTTAAAGATTTCGGCGTTGAATGTAAATTCTATACCGGTATTATACATTTCACCGATATTCTTGTTGGCCAGGTCAAATCCGGAAGTCAGCGATAGCGGCACTTCCAGTATCATGTCATACGTGTTCCTGCGGTACCATTCTACCGTGCCCGTGAAGCGGTCGTCCAAAAAGCCGAAGTCATACCCCACATTGAACGACAGTTGACGCTCCCAGGTCAGCTCGTCGTTCGCCGGGCTGCTCGGCCCCGACCCGGCAATGCCATTATAGGTAATGCCGCTGAATCCATATAAACCCAATGCGGCATAGTTGCCGATATTGGCATTACCCTGTGTGCCGGCGCTAAAGCGCAGTTTTGAACGGCTGAGGATGCCCACATTAGTCAGAAAACCTTCATTTTTCATGTTCCAGGCAAGGCCTGCCGCCCAAAAACCGCCCCAGCGTTTATTTTTTCCAAAACGCGAGCATCCGTCTTCCCGGTATGTAATATCCGCAAAATATTTTTCGTCATAATTATAATTCAACGCCCCGAAGAACGACGCCAGCGTATATTCGCCTTTAGAGCCGGAAAAACCTTTACCCTCCGGCGCCGTATAAGCATCCGGCACATTTAAAGAAGGATGGGATACCTCTATCATAAAAGTGTTTTCACTGGAATAATAATAGCCGGTGGTTTCGGTGCCTGCATAAGCTTTTAAACTGTGCTTGTCGGCAAACGTGGTGTTGTAGGTTAACACATTGCTTTGCACATACGTATTCAGCAATTCGTTATAAAGGTATAATGTCCCGTTAGTCGCCTCTCCCCAGGCAGAAGCAGGAGCAAAATTGCGTGCACGTTTGTAATAGTGATAATTGGTCCCGAACGTACTCCTGAGGGTCAAATCATCCGTAAATTTGAAATCAAGGAAATTATTGGTCCTTATATTGAGGTGTGTCGCCACGTCAGTATTTAACTCAAGCTGTTTCAAAGGGTTGAGGTATTGCCAGCGGTAGAATTCCTGTCCGGGGCTTGCACCGTCACGCAAATTCCCGTCATCGTCCCTTAACCGTTCGTAGGGGTTCAAAAGATAAGCAGACCAAATCGGGCTATAATAATTGTTCCGGTAATAGTCAAGCTCATCGGCTGTTACACTGAGGTTATTGGTTTCATAACCCACCGTATTATTGGTAGTAAACGTCAACCATGAATTTACTTTTTGTTCCAGGTTAATCCGTCCGGTAAAGCGTTCCAGGCCGGAACGTTCCACAATACCATCCTGCCTGTACATGGAAACGGAAGCGTATGTTTTCGTTTTTTCCGTGTTGGAGTTGAACGACAGTTCATGCGATTGCATAAACGGATTGCGGAACATCTCGTCGGGCTGGTAGAAGTCATATTGCGACCTTTCATTATATTGGGCTACGTGCGCAGGATTTGATAAATCCAATACCCCCATGGCTATTTCATACGCCAATTTCTCTTGCGTATTCATCAATCCGAAGTTGTCTTTTTGGAAGAGCGATACGCCGAATTGGCCTTTATAATTAATGCCGGGATCTTTCCCCGCGCCCGATTTGGTTGTAACCAGAATTACGCCATTAGCCGCCCGCGAGCCATAAATGGCGGTGGCCGAAGCGTCTTTCAAAATCGTCAAACTTTCAATATCATTGGTGTTAATCGCCGAGAATTCAACCGATGAAGACGGCAACCCGTCGATAATGTACAAAGGCGCCGAGCCGGAGTTAATGGAACTCACGCCGCGAATCAGTACTGTGGCCGCAGCGCCCGGGCGTCCGGAGCTGGTTATGGCCACGACTCCTGCGGCCTGCCCTTGCAACATTTGCGTAAGGTTACCCACCGGGACTTCGCCAATCTTCTCATTTCCGACCGTTGAAATAGCCCCTGTTACGGCGCCTTTCCTCGTAGTAGTGTAGCCGACCACTACCACATCCTCCAACTTTTTAGCCTCGGTCTCAAGCGCCACGTCAATGGTTGCGCGGCCTGCCACGGCCTCCTCGCGGGCCCTCATCCCCACAAAAGTGAACACGAGGGTTGCATCTCCCGCCACATTGATGGTGTAACGGCCGTTGACGTCGGTCGCAGTGCTCACTGTTGCGCCTTTTACCACCACCGACACACCCGGCAACGGTTGCCCGTCGATGGCGTCGGTTACCACGCCCGATACCTGCACGGTTTGCGCAAACAAGGCGCCCGCTGCGAGTATCAGACCAATCAAAATCAGTGTTAATTTTTTCATTGGAATTGATTTAACAGTTAATATTTACTTTATTATATTGAATCCCTTTGGTTAGTTTGACTAAACAAGTCAAAGTCGGCGAAACGTAGAATACAGGCCTTTAGAACGTTATTTGAAACAATCTACTATCATAAGGGGAAGAATAGAGGAAGAATAGGGGAAGAATAGCGACGACACATAAGCCGGAATATTGAGCTAAAAGAAAATGCTAAGCGCAATGCGATAGCATGAGGAAGTGGCTAATATCAACCGGTTCCAGAAGGTCGCAGACCCAAAAAGGAAGAGTTTACAGGAATATTAATATATGTGAAAATAAGTGGTCGATTTGACTTGTTTAGCCAAATCTTCTAAAAAATGAACGAGCGGTCAAATATAAGATTTTTTTTTAATTATTGCAAAAATATTAAAAAAGTGAACTTGGGGGATTCAATTGTCTAATACAGCGTTCATCCATAATGTAGGGACGCGATTAATCGTGTTCCTGCAGAAAACCGTTCGTTTGCCGCTGAAAACGTGGGGGCGCACAACATGAAATTCCAAAATTTAATAATTGCAAAAATTAAATTTTGAGATTTTTAAATCCTCGGATGGAGAAACATTGGAAAATTTCATGTACTTTTGCATTTTATGCGTCTTATTATCGACATAGGGAATACGAATACCAAAATTGCGGTGATGCGCAAAAACAGCTTCTTAACTGTGGAGCGCCACAAGGAAGTAACGGTGGAAGCGCTGGCTCGTTTGTTGGCGCAATATCCCGTGACGTCGGCCATTTACTCGTCGGTACGTGCCGGCGGCGAAGCGGCCTGCGCCGAATGGCTGGGCGGCCGGGTAAAAAAACTGATTCATTTCACGCATAAAACCGCCATTCCTGTTAAAAACCTGTATGGTACGCCCGAGACGTTAGGGTGCGACCGTTTGGCGGCGGCTGTGGGCGCTTACACCCTCTTCCCCGCCATGAACTGCATGATTATTGATTGTGGCACCGCCATTACCATAGATTTTGTGGGGCAGGGCGGGGAATTTTTAGGCGGAAACATCTCGCCCGGATTGCAAACCCGCTTCAACGCCTTACACACAGCCACCGGCAAGCTGCCGCTCGGGCAGGTTACCGAAACGCCGCAGGCCATGGGAACAAGTACGGATACGGCTATTGAGGCCGGCGTACTGCAGGGTGCGCGTTATGAAATAGAAGGTTATATAGAACAAAATGCCCTCTCCAACGTGATTTTTACCGGCGGAGATGCGCTTTTTTTTGCAAAACACATAAAAAGTTCGATCTTTGTAGTTTTTAATCTTATTCTCATAGGACTTAACAAGGTGATTGACTATAATGCATATTATCTCTAAAATATCTCATGGCTTGGCAGTTACGGGCATTATGTGCTGCGCTGCAACAGCCGTTTTTGCGCAAACTGATGACGCAACAAATACTTTCACCCCCTATTCCCTTTATGGTTTGGGCGACTTGACAAGGCCCGGTATCGCTTACAATTTGGGTATGGGAGGAGTCGGAACGGGGGTGAGGACGCCACGGATGATTAACCTTGTCAATCCCGCAGCCTTGACGGCGCACGACAGCCTGGCGTTCATGTTTGATTTCGGGATTGAAAATCAAAATTACTATTCGACCAACTATACTGCCGGCGAAAAACAGACTTCCGCCGCGAATAACATGAATATCCACCACATTGTAATGAGTTTCCCCGTATATAAACGTGTTATCGTGGGATTTGGCCTGCTGCCCTACAGTAGCGTGGGCTACGACATGCAAAGAATGGAAAAAAGTGACAACGTAATTGCAAACATGGGACATACCCGCTACCGGTACACGGGCGAAGGCGGCATTACACAGGGCGTGCTGTCAGTCGGTGTGCCGATAGGTAAACGCTTGTCGCTGGGCGGGCAGGCGCAGTACTATTTTGGCTCTATTGACCGGTATAGCATTGTCGATTTTGAGGAAGGATCGGGATACTCCGACCTGACCACAGGGCAACTGCTTAAAGTGGGAAACTTCGGGTTCTCGCTGGGCGCGCAGTATGAACAGCCGCTAAAAAATGACCTGGTATTGACTGTGGGCGCTACCTGGCAGTTCGCCACTAAAATCGGGAAAAGAGAGATTGACTTTGCTTATACCACAACCAGCTCACTGGTTGATACGGTGGCATGGAACACCAATACCGGTGACCTTATGTCGCTGCCGGCAACCGTTAGCGCGGGTTTTTCTTTACATAAATTCGACCGGTGGATGTTCGCCCTCGATTATGTGTTTCAGGACTGGCGCAATTCGGGATTTGAAAAGCAATCGTTCATGCAAAAAACCTTTAAAGTAACGCCAAGTCACTTGGTCAGGACAGGTTTTGAATGGATACCGTCGCGAACGAATTTCCGCAACTATTTTAAACGGTGCAGCTACCGGGCAGGCTTCAGCTATGAGAACACCTACATGCAGTTTTCCGGCTACAACATCAATGACGTCAGCGCCACCATTGGCGTTGGCTTTCCAATCAACAGGTGGAACAACAGCGTGAATTTCTCGGCCGAAGTGGGCAGGCGGGGAACAACCAGGAATGACTTGATTCGGGAAACCTATGTAAAATTTTCTTTTAGCTTTAGCGTGTATGATATTTGGTTTATTAAACCAAAAATAGAATAATGAATGATGAAATTTTTACACCTTTTTCTTATACTTATAATAAGTTGCTCGACGGCTGTGCAATCATGGTCGCAAGGCAAATTTGGAAGTGACAGCGTGGCTTGCGTCACAAACTTGAGCTTTTACAGGGATTACGCCATGCAGGAGAAATATAACGAAGCGCTTCCTTATTGGAGGAAAGCCATTCACACTTGTCCGCCGGCTGCCAGCCAAAACCTTTACATTGACGGGGTTAAAATCATGAAGTATTTAATAGATAAGACGAAAGACCCCAAACTTCGCCAAGCCCGCATAGATTCTTTACTTATGATGTATGACCGCCGCATCACATATTTTAAAGTGAACAAAGGAAATGTTTACAGGCTGAAAGCCTACGATGTGCTGCAATACATGGAGAACGATGAGGTCATGGTATATAAAGCGTTTGAGGCGGCGGTGACGGCCGGCGGCAGCAAAACGGAAGCGCGTACGATGATTGACGCCATGAACGCCGCGCTTAAAGTTTATAACAGCAAGCAGCTTCCTGATAATAATTTCATGGAATTTTACACCAAACTCCGTGCGTTTGCCGACAAACAGGCAACGGAAAAGCCCGATGATGCACAGTCAAAACGATTGCCCACCGACTTGGAAAATCTGTTTGTGGCAAGCGGCGTAGCCTCATGCGACAAGTTGATTGCCATGTATGAAAAAGAATTTCAAGCCGCACCGGAAAATAAGGAAGTAGTGTCGCGCATCCTGCAAATGATGGGCTTAAATAATTGCACAAAAAACAATTTCTATTATCAGATTGTGGAAGCCTATCATAAGTTGGAGCCCTCGGCCGGGTCGGCTTATACCGTGGGGAGAATGTATGTCCTGAAAAACGACATGACCAGCGCCGTGAAATACTATAAAGAAGCGGTGCAAAGAACAACTTCCGGGAAAGACAAAGCGAAATATTTGGCGGAATTAGGCATTATTTATATGCAGGAACTTAAAAATACTGAACAAGCCCTGCAATGCGCCAGGCAAGCGATAAACAGCGATGCGAAAAACGGCAGGGCACATTTGCTGAGGGGAATAATATGGGCTGCCGAGGAATGTACCGGTAATGACATTGCAAAAAAAGCAAAATATTGGCTTGCGGTTGATTATGCTACAAAAGCAAAAACCCTGGATCCCGCGCTAACCGAAGAAGCCAACCAATACATCAAAGTTTATTCACAATATTTCCCGAAACAATCGGATGCATTCATGTATGATTTGGTTGATGGTAATCCTTATGTGGTGAATTGTAACGGCATGACCGAACGCACAAAGGTGAGGACGCGTAAATAACTATGTTGGTAACGAAACACATCGTAGCTGTATTATACAAAGGAATAGCGCTGTTGGGAGGCGCTATTATTATCGCCTCGTGTGGCGATGGAGATACCGCCGTTCCGCCTATCGAAGATGAGGCCAATACCCCTACCATGCAAGTGCAGGAACTTGGCGTAACTTATACGGAGTATGGAAGGAAAAAAATGCGGCTCACCGCCCCGTTATTGGTACGCTACATGATGGCGCCCGAGCCCTACAGCGTGTTTCCTGATGGTTTTTTCGTGGAATTTTTTACTGTCGAAGAAACGCTGGAAAGCCAAATTACCGCCGACTATGCCCTGTATAAGGAAAAACCGGTGGAAATATGGCAAGCGATAGGAAATGTAGTGGTTATCAATTATGAAAAACAACAAAAACTGCTTACCGATACACTGTACTGGAACCGGCAGGAACACGCCATTTATACCACGGCGCCGGTACGCATTGAGACAAAAGACGGCATTACCAATGGTCGAAAAGGCATGACCTCCGACGAACATTTTACCAATTACGAAATCCGCGAAATAGGCGACAGCCACTTGTATTTTGATGACCGGCAGCCTAAAACGCCGGCAGATTCGTTGCAACCGCTTGAAGACGCCATTTCATCTCCTCTATAATTAGCTGTTTTACAATAATTTATTGATTATAAGAAAAAGAAAAACAAAGGGAAGCGTGTATCATTAGTAAAATTTAGTATCTTTGCTTGCTAAATTTTGAGTTGAAGCATAATAAATATAACATAAATATGGCAGTTTTAGAAAAAATCAGGGTACGCTTTGGAGTGTTTATTACCGCACTTATCGGACTTGCGTTGATTTCGTTTGTAATTGATGTGAACACCTTACAAACAGTGATATCCATGTTCTCGTCCCGTTATGACGTGGGTGCGGTAGCCGGTAAGTCAATTTCTTATCAGGATTATCAGAAAAAAGTAGATTACTATTCAGCCGTTAACCAAATGATCATTGGCGCCAACTCTTTGTCGGAAGCCATGCAGGAAAGGGTGCGCGAACAGGCATGGCAAGCCTATTTCCAGGAATACGCATTGAATGTGGAATATGAAAAATGCGGGTTGAGTGTGTCGGCTGAAGAATTGCTCGACCTCGCTCGCGGGCGCTATGTCTCTCCGGTGCTGTACAACGATCCGGTGTTTACCGATGAAACCGGTGAATTTAGCCGCACGGCTGTGGTGAATTTTGTGCAAAGCATCAACAATGATCCGTCGGGACAGCGCGCCATGTATTGGAACTATGTGGAACAACGCATGAAAGACGCTCAATTGGCGGAAAAGTATGTTGCGTTGCTCGGGCAAAGCGACTACCTGAATGTGTTGCAACTGAAAGATGCCGTGAACAGCCGGAACACCATTGCCGATATTAGCTACATTGTGCAGCCCTTGGGCTTTACCGCCGACACCAGCATCAGGGTGACGGAAGCCGACTTGATGGACTACTACAAGAAAAACCGGAAAAACTTTGAACAGGAAACCTCACGCGATGTGGAATACGTGTCGTTCCCGATAGATCCGTCGGATGAAGATATCCGCCTCACGGAAGAGGACGCCGGTAAAATTTTTGAAGAATTTAAAACAGCCGACGACCTGAAACAATTTGTTACGTTTAACTCCGACCGCTCTTTTGACGACCGTTTCTATAAAAAAGGCGAACTGGCTGAAAAGTTAGATTCCTTTGCGTTTAACGCCACATTGAAAAGTATTCTTCCGCTATATCGGGAAGATAATGCGTACATCATGGCGCGGGTGGCGGCCATCAGGAATATGCCCGACTCGGTGCAGGTGCGCCATATTTTAATTTCGCAACAGGGACGGACAAAAGAAGCCGTGAACAAAACCGCCGACAGTTTGATTACCCTACTGGAAAGAGGCGGGAACTTCGGTTATTTGGCGCAACAATATTCTGTCGACCAGGTGGCCAACCGCACCGAAGGCGATTTGGGCTGGATTAAACAGGGCTCGCTCATATCGGCAATGAAAAATTTTGAAGATACGTGTTTTATTGTGCCGAGGAATAAATATTTTAAAATAGAAGGAAACTACGGCGTACATGTGGCACAGGTTACAGCACGCAGTGCGGAATACAAGAAAGTGAAGTTGGCCGTAGTGGAAAAAATTGCGGAAGCCGGGAAAATCACCATACAAAGTTTGTTCACGCAAGCCAATGAATTGGCCGCGTTAAGCCTTAACAGTTACGATGAATTTGTGCGGCTAGCCAATGAAAAAGGATACCTCAGGGTGCCCGCTTACAAAGTGAGGGAGTCCGATAAAACCGTGTCGACATTCACCAACGCACGCGAGCTGGTGCGATGGGTGTATGAAGCGAAAGACCACGAAGTGTCGGCCACGTTGAATTTGAATAACGAATATTTTTTGGTGGCGGCCGTGACGGAAATCCGCGAAGCGGGCATTGCGCCTTTTGAACAGGTGCGCGTGGACGTGGAGCAAATCGTGCGCCGTGAAAAACAGGCCGAAGTGTATGCACAACGCATCAAGGAAGCCATGAATGGCGCTTCGGACTTGGAGGCGGTGGCCGAAAAATTAAATGTAACCGTAGAAAAAGCGTTGGATGTGTCGTTTGGAAATGCTTCCATCGCGGGTATAGGTGCGGAACCGAAATTGGAAGGCGCCATAGCCGGCGCGGCCGTTAATACCGTATCCGGCCCGGTGAAAGGAGTAAACGGCGTGTACGCCTTCACGATTGATACACGTGAAACCGGCAGCGCCTATACGGAAGAAGATGAGAAAATGCGCCGTCGCCTCGATTATACGCAATACCGTATGTTTGATTTTATTTCTGTATTGGAAAAAGCCAAAAATGTCGAAGACTGGCGTTTCAGGTATTTTTAGTGGAAAACATCTTACATCGGCTCACCCGCTCGGACTATAAACACGGCTTTACCACGCCGGTCATCCAGGAATTTATTCCCAAAGGATTGAACGAAGATGTAATCCGGTTGATTTCTTCAAAGAAGGAAGAACCGGCATGGATGCTTGATTTTCGCCTGGCGGCCTATCGCAAATGGCTCACGATGAAAATGCCGGGGTGGGCGCACCTCGCCATTCCACCTATCGACTATCAGGATATTATTTATTATGCAGCGCCGCAAAAAAACGCCGCAGCGCCGGAAGGCGTCGATCCGGAACTGGCGGCCACTTTTGATAAATTGGGCATTCCGCTTACGGAACGCGACCTGATGACCGGCGTGGCTGTGGATGCGGTATTCGACAGTGTATCGGTGAAGACAACTTACCGCGAATCATTGGCCGAAAAAGGTATTATCTTCTGTTCGTTCAGCGAGGCGGTGCGCGACTATCCCGACCTGGTAAAAAAGTATTTGGCGAGAGTAGTGCCGGCCGGCGACAACTATTTCGCAGCGTTGAACAGTGCGGTGTTCAGCGACGGCTCATTTTGTTATATCCCGAAAGGCGTGCAGTGCCCCATGGAACTGTCGAGTTATTTCCGCATCAACGCCAAAGGCACCGGCCAGTTTGAACGTACCCTGATTGTGGCCGACGAGGGAAGCAGCGTGAGTTACCTGGAAGGATGCACGGCGCCGCAACGCGACGAAAACCAATTGCACGCTGCGGTGGTGGAAATTGTTGTCATGCGCGACGCCGATGTAAAATATTCAACAGTGCAAAACTGGTATCCGGGCGACAAGGACGGGCGCGGCGGCATTTACAACTTCGTAACGAAACGCGGCCTCTGCAAAGGCGAACACAGCCGCCTGTCGTGGACGCAGGTGGAAACGGGCTCGGCCATCACGTGGAAATACCCGAGCACCATTTTGCAGGGCGACCATTCGAGCTCGGAATTTTATTCGGTGGCCGTAACAAACAACCACCAACAGGCCGACACCGGCACGAAGATGATACACATCGGCAAAAACACCCGCAGCCGCATTGTGAGCAAAGGCATCTCGGCAGGCTGCAGTCAAAACTCCTACCGGGGATTGGTGAAATTTACGCCGAACGCCACCCACGCCCGCAACTTCTCGCAATGCGACAGCCTGCTGCTTGGTAGCCACTGCGGGGCGCATACGTTCCCTTACATTGAAAACGAAAACGAAACCGCCGTGGTGGAACACGAGGCCACGACCTCAAAAATAGGCGAAGACCAACTGTTTTACTGCAACCAGCGCGGCATTGCTACCGAAGACGCCGTGGGGCTCATTGTGAACGGCTATGCCCGCGAAGTGTTGAACAAACTGCCCATGGAATTTGCCGTAGAAGCCCAGAAATTATTACAGGTTTCCCTCGAGGGAAGCGTGGGATGAAGTGTATAGCCCCTTGCAAAATAGTGTATTCTTTTTGTGGAAAAGCTATGCCATTTTGACTGATTTTATTAATCATACATGTTAAGATTATGTTCAAAATTTTAAAATTTGAAAATGGCACTTAGCCATATAAATTTTGGCGTTACAAACTCCATCAGAAATATTTTCAGGCTATCTTGCATAGTTGCATTAAGCGCAATAGTGTCTTTAAACGTTCGGCTCGGCTTGACGCAAGGAATAATCGTAATACTATCGATGGATTATCGCAATGTAGGAATTTCAACAAATATTGTAAAAATTGAAAAGCCCAAGTTTTCGCTTCAAAAGCGTCCAAATAAATTTTATAACACATTTTAACGTTTTTATGTTTGGATTTATAAAAATAGTGTTTACATTTGCATCTGAAAAAGGCAATTCGTTCTTTTTAATACTTGTTGGCGCTCGCTTTTAGTACTCTAGGAAAAGAAACTTGCGAATTTTCTAAACAATAGACAGGGGAATAAAGTTAGCGCCCACACGTTTCTTTTCTCAATCCAAAATTTATATATTGTTAAAAAGATTGGTGTGGGCCTAATTTATTTTGTCTATAATGGTTCCGCAAGACCACTTTTCCAAAATAAATTATCAAAAGGCTCGCGCTACCCTTATTTTAGTGATTAAGTGACTAAGCGATTAGGAAGGTAGTTGTAGTTTCTTAATCTCTTAATCACCTAATCTCTTAATTACTTTTAGTGTGTGTTGCAATGTGTATTTGCGATATGGAGTGTTATTGTATATATAGAATTAGTGGTTAACGGTTAGTGATAAAACCAATGAACAATAATTTTTGATTTACGAATAAACAACTCAACAATTAAACAGTTCAACAACTAAACAAATTCTCTTAGTTCTTAACTTTTAGTTCTCAATTAATAAAGGGTTCGCTGGTGATTAGTTCTTCTTTCTTTCTATATCATCTGTTGCAAGCCGGCGGCCCTTTTCTTTAGTGGTTAGTGATTAGTGGTTAACGGTTAGTGAAAAACAGGACACAGGTGAAGGCGGAGAACGGCGTCCGTTTTCCGGAGGGACGCAACACGCATAACCCCATGCAAGGAGCGATGTAGGGGCGTTGCATGCAACGCCCGCCATCCGGGGTGGACATGTGCGCAGGAAAACCCGCGCGGAGGACAAACGGTGTGAATGAAGATGACAGTGTTCCGCGCGGAACAAAAAGGCAGACAATAGTACATAAATTTTCAGACGACAGACAAAAACAATGTGACTAATTGTTTAATGTGCTAATGTGACTAATTAATGTGACTAATTGTTTAATGTGATTAATGAAATTCTTGGTTCTTAACCTTAACTAAAATGAACGTTCTTTGTGTGATTGTGGGAAAACCTCGTCGCTGGCACTTCTCTGCGACAGGCATCCCGTGAGGGATGCGACCTTTGTGGAATTGGTACGCATGCCTGACGGCATGCGCGGGTTAATTTTCCGCGTTTTTCTATCGGGCGGAAATCCCTAATGGGATTTTTAGCTGCATCACATTGTTAATTGTGATTTTTTAATTCTTAATTTCAAAAATAT
>JAITIL010000038.1 GCA_031279475.1 Prevotellaceae bacterium
CCTGCACAGATAGAAGCGCCGGCGGATATTTCACCCGCACTAAAGGCCGCGCGCACCGTCACTGTGGCCGGCGTTGACGTTACTGCCGGCGAACACGTATTGCCCGTCTGTACCGTTACCCGGTAATAGTAGTCGCCTGCCTTGGTCTTACCTGTTGCGACGTTCAACACATTATCGGTCCCTGTCACTTCCGTCCAAGCTGTACCGTCGCCTTCTTCCCACGTGTAAGCGGTAGCATTTGCCGGTATACCTGAAGTCACCGTAAAGGCTGTGCCGTTACATGCCTCCTGTGCCGCCGGTACAATGTTCACAGTTGAAGTAGCGCTTGCATCTACCGTTAAGGTATAGCTGCCTGCCAATACTTCCGCACTGCATGAGCCGTCTTTCGCACCGCGCGTATAAACTGCCGTTGTAGCGCTTGGGAACGTTCCGGGTTGATAGGTGGCTGCCGTAGCGCCCGGTATCGGGCTGCCACCTTGATACCACTGGTAACTGTAGTTACCGTCGCCGCCCGTCGGGTCGGTCACGCCAGTAATGGCCGCCGGCGTTGCATCCGGGCATATATTGCCCGCCGTAACCTGGAATACGCCCGGCTTAAAGGCTTCGCGTACCGTTACGGTTGACGGTGTTGAGACAAAGTTATTGCAACCCGCCACGCCATTGGTGGTTACCGTGACCCTGTAGTAGTAGTCGCCTGCTACCGCAATAGCCGGTATGGCCACACTCCTGCTGTCTGTGCCGAAGGTTGTCCAGCTTGCGCCATCGTCGCTCTTTTGCCACGTGTAGACGCCAGTCACTAATCCTGCCGTGAGGGTTGACGGACTATTGTTGCATACTGCTATTTGTGCAGGCACAATGTCTGTAGTTGGGATACCGCCTGCATTCAAGGTGTAGGTACCTGTTGTTTCTACCCATCCGGTATTACATGTGGCGTCGGCCGCCATGCGGGTATAGAAAATCTTACCCGGCGTTGCCGCGTCGCTCACCGGCGGTTGATAGGTGGCAGTATTCACATTCAACTCACCACCATTTTTTAACCACTTGTAGGTATAACTGCCGCTACCGCCTGTGGGGTCGGTCATGCCGGTAATGGCTGCCGGTTGTTCACCCACGCACACGCCTCCTTCGGTTACAACAAATTCACCGGCAGTGAAAGGTTTACGCAGGGTCACCGTAGCCGGGGCAGAAATCACTACACCCGAGCATGTCCCATCCGTGAGCACCTCTACCTTATAATAACGAGTACCGGTTACCGTAGTGCCCGCCACATCCAGTGTTTTGCTATTTGGACCTATTATATTTTCCCAGTCTACACCGTTGGCGCTACCAAACCATGTATAGCCTAATGCTCCGGCCGGTTCGCCCGAGGTTACTGTGAAGGCTGTGTTGTAGCATACTTCCTGTGCCGCAGGCTCCAGGTTAATGGTTGAAGTAGCGCTTGCATTTACCGTCAAGGTATAACTGCCTGCCAATACTCCCGCACCGCATGAGCCGTCTTTCGCACTGCGCGTATAAACTGCCGTTGTAGCGCTTGAGAACTTTCCGGGTTGATAGGTGGCTGCCGTAGCGCCCGGTATCAGGTTGTTATCTTGATACCACTGGTAACTGTAGTTACCGTCGCCGCCCGTCGCATCCGTTATGCCGGTGATGGCCGCCGGCGTTGCATCCGGGCATATATTGCCCGCCGTAACCTGGAACACGCCCGGGTTAAAGGCTTCGCGTACCGTTACGGTAGCCGGCGTCGATATGTATTTACTGCAAGCAGCGTCGTTGGTGGCCACGCTTACCTTATAATAATAGTCGCCTTTTGCCATTCCGCCCGGTAAGGTTATCGTATTTGTCTTACTTTCTGTCCGGGTTGTCCAAATCGAGCCATCGCTGCTGCTTTCCCATGTATAGGTTCCACCGGCGACCGTACCCGCTGTCAGCGTAACATTTCCTCCGCCGCATATTGTAGATTTAACGGATACAATATCTATCGTCGGCGTTCCGCTGCCCACGGTAAGGACAAACAAGCCGGTTGTTGGCAGGTATCCTGTGTTACAGGTCTGGTCGGCTACCTGGCGGGAGTATACTTTCACGCCCGGCGTAGCTATAGCGCCCGGTTGATAGGTAGCTGCCGTGCCCACCTCGGTTGTCAGATTTTCAAACCATTTGTACGCATAATTGCCGCTACCGCCTGTGGGCTCGCTCACACCGGTAATGGCTTGCGGTTGTTTTCCTGTACATGCCGTTCCTTCGCTTACTAAGAATGAGCCCGGCGAGAAGGCTTCGTTGACGGTTATCACCGTTTCGTTAGAGGTTAACAGCACCTCACAATCAGTTGTGGTTACGGTTACTTTTACGCGATAATAATGGAGTCCTGCCACTGTAGGCCCGTTGGTCACCGTTAACACGGCATTATCTGTTCCTGTCGCAGCCCATCCTGAGCCATCGTTGTGTTCCCATTCATACTTCTTAGGCGATCCTTCAGAAGGCGCATCGACTTTCAAAGTAAAGCTTCCGCCATGGCATATCGTAAGGACCGTAGGCGTACTCAACGCTATAGTGGGCGACGCCTTTACGGTTAGCGTATAAGTTCCCGATTCAATCCAATCGGCGCCGGCGCAAGAAGCGCCATCTTTTTCTTTACGTACGTAGTTTATGGTTCCCTGGGTTTGCAAGTCTTCCGCCCTTGGGGTATAACTTTCCGCCGTAGCGCCCGGTATTTCCACAGCCTCTTTAAACCACTGGTAACTGTAGTTACCGTCGCCGCCTGTGGGCGCCGTGCCGGTAATGGCCGCCGGTGCGATGGCATTCACGCAAGTGTTACCGATGCCGCTTATGTTTCCTTTCACATACGGTTGATATACCGTTACGGTAGCCGGTTCGGAATTGAATACGAGGTTACAAGCGCCGTCCTTCACGTTCACGTTTATCTTATAATAGTAGGTACCCGCCGGCGAAGGAGCTTCCACCTTTAATATATTGGAATTCTGATCCTTGATGTTCTGATAAGTTTTTCCGTTGGCGCTTTGATACCACGTATAAGTGGTTGCCGAAGCAGCACCCCTATCGGGCGCCGTGATGGTGATTGTTCCTCCATCACATACAGCAAAGTTAGCGGGAGTTATCGTTTCAAGCAATTTATCACCTCCTATATGCACGATATAACTGCCGGCAGCCGGTTGAGGCAGGGCTTGGCAGGCATTGTCGGCAACCATACGCCAGTAAGTAACTGAAGATCCGGCCTCTGTATCCTTTCCCAGCGGCTGATAAGTAGCCGCGGTAGCGCCATCGATTGGGCTTCCGTCTGGGTCATTGACGTGTTTCTTATACCATTGATAAGTATAAGTGCCGCTGCCGCCGGTGGCCTCAGTAACCCGCGTACTGTTAATAGGACCTGGGGCAACGCCGGGACATGTGCCATCTGTACCAGAGGTAAACGATCCGGGATTGAGAACGTCCCACACCTGTACTTTGGCCAAGTTCGCCGATAGAATAACCTCACCGGGGTAGTAGTCGTCAGAAACTATGACTACCTTATAATAATAGGTATCGGCTGCAGTTTTACCTGCCACCGGGAGTATATTGCTGTTTGGCGCGCCGGTAATTTGTTGCCATGTACCGGTTGCGGTGCTGTCATACCACGTATAGGCGCCACCGGCAATCACATCTGAAGTAATGGTAAACGATGCGTCGTTACATACTGCCGTATCCACCGCCGGCGTCAGGTTTACAGTCCTATTCTTACCCACGGCTAAGATATGTTGCCGGGTAACGGTTGTGCCGCCGCAAATCACATCCGCTACTTCACGGGTGTAAGTTATACTGCCTACTACCTTCACATCTTCCATTGTCGGTTGATAGGTAGTGAGCGTGGCGCCACTGATAAGGGCGCTATTTTTATACCATTGATAGGTATAGGAGCCGCTACCGGCTGAGGGAAGGTTTCCGGCCGAGATCGCAGCGGGTTGCACATTCACCCATGTATCGCCCGACGTAGAAAGAACTGCGCCCGGGTTAAATGCCGGATGTACGGTAATGAAAAGTTCCGGCGAGTAGTTTGCCGACGAGCAGCCTGCACCACCATTGGTAATCTTTACCCTGAACTTCATAGAATTGGACAACTTCTGCGGCGCATAGGTTGAAGAAGTTAATGGTAAGCCCGCCCAACCTAAATCACTTACATATGCCTCCCAAACGTAGGTATACGTAGCGCCCGGTAAGCCTTTAGTCACCGTAGTAGTGAAAGTGCCCGGCGTCATTCCGTCACAAATCGTGGAAGAAGCCGGCGAATCAATCGTTACTTCCGGACGTTCGGCAATTAGCAATTTCGCTTCACCGTCGGCATACACGCCGCCTTTGGCGCACAGGCTGTCGGCGTCTAACCGTTTAAAGATGTACGTGCCCGGCGCTGTTACTGTGGCTGTATAGGTGGTTAGTGTAGCGCCGCTGATTGACGTAAAGCTCGTACCGTTATCCGTACTTACATACCATTGGTAGGTATAGCCGCCGGCGCCACCAACAGACGGTGCAGCGCTCTCGATTAAAGGAACAGTCGTACCTGTACAAATTGCTTCGTTGTAAGCGGTAAGCGTACCCGGTGCAAACGTTGGTAATTCTGTGATGTATGATGTTAATGGCAAACTTTGGGTCAAACTTTCGTTCCTCGAACGTACTATCAATTCGTAATCGCCCGTACCAAAGCCATAGTTGCTTGTTGCCTCACTAAGTACAATGGTTGTTGTTCCCGGGTTTTCCACTTTATGCCAATCTGGGGAAGTACATGCAGCATCTTTCTCAATCTCATCCCTGTTTCCTTCGCGCGATGGCCACCAGAAATAAAAGACTTTGTTATCACCTCTTTTTACGGTTACTTCCACAATCCCGTCAGCAACGCCAGCACAGGGCTGTTGCACAACATCCATGGTATTAAGAACGTCCAAGGCGCAGAACTCAGCCGCTGATATCCCCCTGTCATCTACATAATCACCCTTCTCTAATGGAGGTTCCGCATTACAAGTTTCAGATAAATAAACTCCATTTCCCCCCATGTATTTTGAACTTTGGGTTTGGGCATAAACTGCTGAAAAGCCTGCCACACCACATAAGAAGAAAACCGTCCGAATAACAAATTGCTTTGTCATAAAAAAATATTTTCGTTTATATACTTAATTTTACTAACATTTTCAACGGTATGATGTTGATAAATTTAGATTTACAACCATACTACACTACACATTGAACTGCAAAGATACAAAGATATTATTTAATATTAACTATTTTACGACAATTTAGAGCGTTAAAAAACCCTAAAAAGAAAGGTTAATTTTTATTAATTTAACATTTTGTTTTGTGTTAGATTTTTATTACATTTGCAATAGTGTATCTTTTTGAAGATTATGAATAAAAATTACTACTGTGTGATTATGGCTGGGGGAATCGGCAGCCGTTTCTGGCCGAAAAGCCGCAATGCCCAACCAAAGCAATTCCTTGACATTCTTGGCATTGGGAAAAGTTTCCTGCAACAGACCTTCAACCGCTTCGCCTCGGTTATTCCGCGCGAAAATATCTTGATTGTGACAGGAGGCCCCTATGCCTCAATGGTTAACGAACAAATACCCGGGTTGGCGCCCTATCAAATAATTGTTGAGCCCGACCGGCGCAATACCGCTCCCTGTATTGCGTATGCCGCCTATAAGATACTGGAAAAGACGCCGGAAGCCACCATTATTGTAACGCCTTCCGATCACCTTATTTTGAATGAAGCGGAATTTTTACGGATTACCCGGCAGGCTATGGATTTTGCGTCGTCTGATAACGTGCTGGTTACCATTGGTATAAAACCCACGCGCCCCGAAACCGGATATGGCTACATCCAAATGAGCATGACAGCCAGACACATAGATGGCAAGCCGTTTAAAGTGAAAACGTTCACGGAAAAACCTTCCCTTGAGTTGGCGAAAGTATTTGTGGAAAGCGGCGAATTTTTCTGGAATTCAGGTATTTTCGCATGGTCATTGTCGGCTATACGACAGGCGCTGCAAACGCTGCTTCCCGAAGTGGACAGTTTATTTCAAAAAGGGAGAGGGATATACAACACGCCGGAGGAGACGGCCTTCATCCGGAAAGTGTATGCCGAGTGTCGCAATGTGTCTATCGACTACGGCATTATGGAGAAAGCCGACAATGTGTATGCCTTCCCCGGGGATTTCGGGTGGTCGGATTTAGGGACGTGGGAGTCTTTGTATTTGCAGCGGGAAAAGGACGCCCATGAAAACCTTATAGACGCCTCGCAGGTTTTGTTGCATAAGGTGTCAAACAGCGCCATCGCGGTGTCGGGCAAACAAAAACTGGCTGTCATTAAGGGCTTAAACCACTATTTGGTGGTCGATACGGATGATGTGTTGTTGATTTGTCCGCGCAATGACGAGGATTACCTGAAGCAAATCATGAAGAAGGTGGATCCGAAATACTTGTGAGGGGTCGCGGCAAGCAACGATTTTCAAAACAACGGGTTAGCGCGGCTAATTGCTTAATGTGAGCAGGGAAATTCCCCCTCCCCTAACTTTTCGTTTGGTTGTGAGGCAGTTTCATCGCGCAAAGGGCATTCCGCCCGGGTCCCGTCCCCCGTTTTTCGCAAATTAGTATTCCCAAAGGTCGCTTTCGAAGTTAAAGATTTCCTGTTTCAGCCGTTCCGATTCCAACATGGCCTCCATACCGTTACGGGTGTAGTTGTGGACTTGCCGGTTGTTCTGGTTGTTTGAAATAGCCCTGATGTAAGAAGAAAAGCGCCGTTTTTGGAACAGGTCATCGAAAGAAAGTTGGGTGACTTCACTTTCCCCCACAAAGCACGGGGCGTTGGCCAACACTTTGCGGGCGTCGGGATAATACACCCAGAACAGTTGCTTCTTTATCATCTCGGGCGCTATATCTTCGTCCTCATCGGCGGTTTGAATTTCTTTGGCATACACCCTCACCGGGCAAATACCAATAATACGCACAAACATTTGCGAGAGATGCTTGTCGAAAAACCAGTCTTCCTTCACGTAGAGTTCTTTCACCTCGCCCCAGTTAAATTCCCCACGGATTACGATGGTGGTATCGCCCGAGCCGTCCATTTTCGGGGTGACGATGGTGCGGTCGGTGGCTTCAAAGCGGCTGCGCAGCCCTTCGGCCGAAAGTTCCGTAATAAACTCGTCGCTGTCGGTATCATAGGCTTTGATTGTCCCTTTCTGTATGGCCGACACGAGTGTCTGTACAAAACTTTTACGCACCTGCACCACTTCGGTGGGGTAATAGAGCGGGTAGTTCAGGCGTTCGCGCAAGTCGATGACCCGCCATACCCTGCGCGACCAAAAAATATCGGATTCCCGCAACGGGGGGTAAGGTATAGGCTTTTTGTCTTGTAATATTTCAAGTTTGGTAATACCATCCTGTACAAGGCTTTTTTTATCTACTTCCAATTTTTGCGCATACACGGCCATGGCCAGGGCGACAAATATAAATAAAGCAATTGTTTTTTTCATAATGCTACTTAAGTTTTATAGATAAGTCGGATAATTCAATGGTTTTTCCATCGGGCCCGACTGCTTTAATATCGGTAAAGGTAACGCGCTGCCCCGGGCGTAAACGGTTAAACATTTGTTTTTGCCGTGGGGCGAAGGTTTCCGATTTCGATTCTTCTTCCATCACATAACCGTTGGCGTCTACGGCAAATACGGAGAAAGAAACCACACGAAAGCGGAGGTCAAAGTCAAAATCGCGCGGCATGACTGCAAGAATACCCTGCGAGGCGAGCAATTCGTTCTTGGTTGCCGTTTTCCCCGAAACAACGTCGAGTTGAGGCGCCGGGGTGGGCAAGTCTTTTACACGAAGCTGGCGGGTCCCCATATTTTTCCCGTTCACAAAAACGGAAACCTCGCAGATACGCCCGTTGCCCGGAACGACTATGAACTCGTTGCCTTTATGTTCAATGGTCCCGTTTGTTATTCTCACGTCGAGCTTGTCTTGCGGAATACCGGCCGAAGAAATACTAATGGGGTTTTCGATACCCCGATATACCACATTCATTTTTGTAGGCGACACCACCGTGTTGGGCTCTACCACCATGTAGGACAGGTTTACGGGCCGGGTGGTTTTCCCTTCGGGGCCTATAAATTCAATATTTCCGTGCAGGCTCACCGGGCCAATGTGTTCGGGAACGGTTTTGAATACAATTTTCCCTTTATCATTGGCGTGGTAGGTCCGGCTGCCCATCGTCAAGACGGGGCTCTGTGTAGGGTCGTAAGCCGCCAAAAACATTTCCGCCGAAAATTCGGTGCCCTGGATTACGTAGTTGGAGCTCGGGATCACGGCTATATCAATGTCTGAGAATTTAAAGTCGGTGGCGGAGACTTGCCGCATAAGGTACGACACGACCTCGCTTTCGCTGTTATACACGTCCATTTGGTATTTCGACAGTAACGCCACGGCCGAAATCAGCGGCATGCCGTCGAACACCGCCACTTCCCATGAAGTGACATCGCCATCGGTTTTTTTCTGGGTCTCGGGGAGACGCAGCATTTCGATTAACGAATTAAACAGTACGGGGCTCTTTGCTTCGTCAACCAACGACAGCAAATGGTCGCAATATTCATTCATGGCCTTACGCAACATGGAGGCTTTGCCTTTAGACGTGCGCTGGCCTACCAAAATACGGCTGCTGGCGTCGGTGTCGGACAGCGACCCAATGAGTTCGGCGTCAACTTCCCCATTCACTATTCCTTCCGAGTTCTTGCCGTCGCCCGAAATCACAAGGTCGAGTTTTATCTGGTTAATCATGTCGTACAACGCTGCCGCCCGCCGGTGTACATCCTCTCCTTTCATCAACCATGGTTCCACTTTTTCCCTGTTCTCGGCAGCCGCCCTGCGGAAGTCCGACAGGTTGCTGTTGTTCTTCTCCGATACAATGCGGGTGTTGTGTTCTATACTTTTATCAATTATAACAAAAGCATCCAACACTTCAGCCGACACATTCAATGCCAACATTGCCGTAAGCACCAAATACATCATATTGATCATTTTCTGCCGGGGAGAGAGCATTCCTCCTGCCATATTCCTAACGTTTTAACGCGGCATTAACTGCCGAGAGCATTGAACCATAAATATTATTAAGCTCGCCAATGTTACTGGTGAGTAATCCCATCTGTGCCGTAAATTGTTGCGATTGTTGCGCCGATTGATTCATGGCGCTCACCAATTGCCGGCTACTCGCCGTGTATTGTTGGTGTTCCTGTATGTACAGCTCATACGAAGCGTTTACCGACGCAAGGTGTTTATTCAGCGTTTCAAAATTGGCATGGGTTTGCTGCCCGCCGGTATTCACGGTTTGCGCGGCGTAGCGGTATGCCACATTCAGGTCTTGCATCGATTGGTTGAGCAGCGCCATGCTGCCGGCCGCCTGTTCAATTCCACCCACAAAGGTGTTGGAAGCATTGGCGATTGTTGTCAAGGCATTCAAGCTATTCACGGCTTTGGAAAATCTCCCCACGCTGTCTTTCAGTCCGTCGGCCATGGCGGGATCAATGTTCAGGTCGCCGGAAATTCGCGCCCTGCCGCCGCCGCTACCGCCGCCGGGTTCCCCGTCACCAGCAAGCAATTCGGGATACACGTTTTCCCATTCATATTCTTTTGCAATCGGGTCGAAAGCGGAAAAAATAAAAATAATAAATTCGGTAAACATCCCGATACTAAGCATGTAGGTGGCGCCCGGCCAGTGTTCTAATTTGAACAGCGCGCCGATGATCACCAACGCTGCGCCCCAGCCATAAAGTTTCGCAATGAGTTTCTTCCAAGTTTTGGAATGAAGGAATGAAGCCATATATTATATTATTTGTTTTATTAAATCAAAATTAAAAATTTAACGTGTTCCCATGTAGTGGCGTACGCACCGGAATCCAATAAACGAACGGGCGGAGTCCTGGTATTCAAATGTACGCGAGCCACATTGTAAGAAGTAAGAGATATCTTTCCATGATCCGCCGCGGACTACCTTACGTCGTTTCACGGCAGGATCGGACGTTGTGGCATTGTAGGTATAACTCGGCATGATATCATGATAGAAACTGTAGGAGTTTTCATCATAGGCGTTGGCCGTCCATTCGGCCACATTGCCGGCCATATCATACAGGCCGTAATCGTTCGGGTCATACGAGCCCACCGGCACCGTACGCACGCCGCCATCGAGGTCGTATTTTCCGCGTTGCGGTTTAAAATTGGCCAGGTAACACCCTTCCCTGTTGGTGGTATATGGGCCGCCCCACGGGAAGAGTTGTCCTTGCAAACCTCCCCGCGCCGCATATTCCCATTCCACTTCACTGGGCAAGCGGTAATTATGCCCCCTGCTATATTTGTTGCGCGAATTTTCCATCATTTCGGTACGCCAATGGCAAAAGGCGTCGGCCTGTTTCCACGTTACACCCACTACCGGGTAATCGTTGTAGGCCGGATGCCAGAAGTAGCGGGTTGCAAACGGTTCATTATAAGAATAAATAAAATCGCGTATCCAGCATAAAGTGTCGGGATATATTAAGGTGCGGTCGCGCACAATAAAGGATCCGCGGTTCTGCACAGCTTCCTCTTCCCCTTTGGCATTGACAACGGTTCCCACGTAACGCTGCTGGTCATAATCATACCGGGTTTTCGCGGCTTGATACACATCAATCCATGCATACTCGTAAGCCAAGCGGCGTATATCCACTTCTTGGCGGCCAAATATTGATTCTTCCTCCGAGTAGTTCATGGAGCTCAGTATTTCGCGTTGTCCCTCATCCCTGTAGTCAATGCGGGCCCTCCAATTCAAAACCGGTTGTATTTCGTCTTCCAGTGATTCACTTTCCATAACAAATTCCGTAAATTGCTCAGACAATAACCGGCGAGCGGTAGAGTCTTTCACATAATTTACAAACTGCCGGTATTCAAAATTGGTAATCTCCGTTTGGTCCATCCAGAATGCATCAATGGTAATGGTTTTAACATTGGCATTCAGCGATTGGGTAATATCCTGGTCGTTCACGCCTAAGAGGAAAGGGCCGGAAGGAATGTAAACCATACCGGAAGGAGGCGTTTCCGAATAACTCAACGCACGGCCTTTTGTTCCACGACGTAAATCCCCCGAATAACCCGAGTCATAAGTTCCACAGCTATATAACCATGCGCTTATTACCAAAATTAAGAAAATAAACTTCTTCATAATTTATATTTTCTATCTATTATAAATACCTAATACTTTTATATCGTTGCGTACCCCTGGGTACTGTTAAGGAGAATGAATAACTAATTGTAAGTTCATGGCATCCGCCGCTGAAACGGTTTAGGGCCGTAATGAGGAAATCATAGGCATAAACCACTTTCACTCCGTTCACAATGTCCATCCCCAACATGCCGGTTACCGCTTGCCCCCAGCGGAAACCCAGGCCCAGCAAATACCTTGTCCCATACCGCGCCACCGCATCTATCCGCCAACTGGTTTGCGCAAAATCCGTCGCCAGCCTGAACACCGGCATTACGGACCATTGGCTATCGACGAAAGGATACTGATAGCCGGCATGCAGGTAGAACGTTTGCCTGTATTGGATGATGCGTTCGGTACCCAAACTTGGTGCGGTAAGATGTTTACATGCTATTCCGCCAAACCAGGTGTCGCTGTAATACGCTACGCCCATGTTCATATCAAAACTTAAGGCCGCTTCTTCACGGACGGGCGTGGCGTTATCAGACGAGCCGCCGCCGGGCAAGCGCCAGCTGTTTGTGGCGTACCAACTGCTGAGCATTCCCAAATCCACGCCTATGCCTAAAGTGCCTCTGTACAGCGGCCGGCGATATGCATAAGCCAAACTAAAACCCGGCGCACGCAAGGCGCCTGCCACATCACTATACAACGTAATGCCTACTCCACTCGATATGCCAAACAACGTTACGGGGCCATGCAGGTTGAGCACATTAACCACGGGCGCCCCGTCGAAATTTGTTAGCCCCAGCCTGTTGGCCATCGTAGCACAGAATAACCCCTCTTTCGTATTTCCTAACTCTCCCGGATTAGTGTATACGCTATTAAGGAAACCCAGGCTAAATTGTGGATCTTGCTGAGCCTTTGCATTAAAACACAACAACATCGACACTACCCACAATGCTTTTTTTAATATAGCCATCTATGGTTTCTTCTCTGCTAATAACTCACAAAGTTAAAAAAATAATCAAACAACGTATAATTTTATTGCATTTTTAATAATTCAATTTTTGGTAATACCATAGCCAGCGTAGCGGAATTTCGCCTCGACAAGCTGTATCATAGTCGGTTGGCAAGCACGAAATCCATTGTGCAGAAGCCTTTGTCACAGGCACTTTTATCCACCAGCGCCGGGTGGTCAAACTATTCACAAAGTGCAAGGCTTGTCCTTGTTGCCCCATGTCTACTATAATTTCTTTAAATTCGGGCCGGCTGGCGACGCCTGCCTCGATTTTTTCATAAATCCGGGTGGCCGCCGCTTCGGCTACATGCCAAAGGAGTTGGCCTGCAAGCTGCGCCGTGCGCGAGGAGGCGCAAAGGTATGGTTTATACCCGAAAAGAAAAAGCGCTTTGGCGCGGTTTGACAACCCTATGTAATGCCCCAATTGACAAGCCTCCTCCGCATATAACCCATTAGGCCCGGGATGTGCGGTGGAAGGCGCATCGGAAGCCCTCACGGCGCTGAGGTCAAACCACACATAGTCGGCATCGCGCAGTACGGGCTCGGCCGCCGCCGGATTGTTGCGGAAAGCGCCGAGGCGCAACGTTTCAAAATAGCAGTTGTCCAAGTCTTCCAATACCGACGCCGGCGTGAGATATGTTTGGAACGCCAATGCCGAAAAATCAGTCAGCCACACGGGCTGTACGGGTTCCGGCACACAAGGCGCCTCGAAAGGCGCCGGCGTACAGGGCGTTGCCATGGGACGTTGTGCCGCAGGCCGTAAAAGACCACGCAAATATGAGTCCTCGAAAGAAACAGACGGTGCGATTACCGCCACCGACGAAGGGGTAGTGAATATCTTGTCCGGCGCGGCGCCCAATACCACCGTAAACACTTTGCTACGGGCACACAACGCCAACACCTCCGGAAGATTTGACGTACTACACGAGGCGTAAGCCACAGCTTGCGCCTGGTGCGTGTGTAAGCGTTTAAACGCCCGGTACACCGCACGGTTGCCCGTGTTGATAATGGCTAACTGCGCGGTAGATAAAGCTTTCGCAAAATTACTCTTCAAATTTATTTACTTTTTTTCCTCGTTGCTCTTTTTGTGGCCGCTCCCGCTGTTGCTGCGGTTTTCGCTTTTGCCTTGGGCTTTCCTTCGCCGGCCTGCCTGGCTTGCTGCGCCGCAATAATTTCTTTACATCCTTCTACCTTCAGCGTGGCCGGGTCGGCGCCTTTCGGGATGCGATAGTTCGCGCCTGCATGTGCCAGGTAAGGGCCAAAACGACCGTTCAGCACCTGTATATCTTCTTTTTCAAAAACCCGGATTACCTTCTCGCGCTCCTTTTTGCGTTTTTCTTCTATCAATTCAATGGCGCGGTCGAGTTCTACCGTGTAAGGGCTGTCGTCTTTTTTTAATGATACAAAAACTTTGCCATGACGGACGTATGGGCCGAACCGGCCTACCGACGCCACCACTTCTTCCTTTTCATATTGGCCTACATAGCGCGGCAATTCGAATAATTTCAAGGCTTCTTCCAACGTGATGGACGCTATCAACTGGCCTTTTTGGAGGCTTGCAAATTGTTTCTTTTCGTCGTCTGCCTCACCGAGCTGGGCTACCGGGCCAAAACGGCCAATGCGCACCGACACTTGTTTACCGGTTTTCGGGTCGACGCCCAAAATGCGCTCTGCATTAGTGGGGCGCGACACTTCCAATGTGTTTTCCACTATTTCATGAAAAGGTTTGTAGAACTGTTCCAGCATGTTGTTCCACACCAATTTTCCTTCGGCAATTTCGTCAAATCCCTCTTCCACTTTAGCGGTAAAACCGTAGTCGAGAATATCCTTGAAGTGTTTCATCAGGAAATCGGTCACCAGGATGCCGATGTCGCTGGGAAACAATTTTGATTTTTCGGCGCCGGTAATTTCGGCCAGTATCTTTTTCTCGATGCCGCCTTTGGCCAGCTTGAGTTGCGTATAGCCGCGCTCGACGCCCGGACGGTCTTCTTTCATCACATAGCCGCGCTGGATGATGGTGGAAATGGTAGGCGCATACGTGGACGGACGGCCAATACCCAATTCTTCCAATTTCTTCACGAGGCTGGCTTCGGTGTAGCGTGGCGGACGTTGTGTAAAGCGTTCGGTAGCCGTAATCTCTTTTGCCTGCAACAATTGTTTTTCCTTCAACGGAGGCAGCAAGCCGCTATTTGTCCTTTCTTCATTATCCTCGTCGGAAGTCTCCATATACACTTTGAGAAACCCATCAAACAGGATTACTTCACCGGTAGCCTGGAACACCTGCGGCGCCGTAGATATGTTAATGTTCACCGTTGTTTTTTCGAGTTGTGCGTCGGCCATTTGCGAGGCAATGGTGCGCTTCCAAATCAAGTCGTAGAGTTTTTTCTCCTGCGCCGTGCCGTCAATGCCGGTATTCTCCATGTAGGTGGGACGGATGGCCTCGTGCGCCTCCTGTGCGCCTTTTGACTTGGTGGCATACTGGCGCGTTTTGCAATATTCGGCGCCGAAGGTTTCTTCAATCGTTTTGTGCGCCGCGCCCAACGCCAATTTCGAGAGGTTGGTAGAGTCGGTACGCATGTAGGTGATTAACCCCGCTTCATACAAGCGCTGCGCCACACTCATGGTTTGGCTTACCGAAAAACCGAAACGGCGCGAAGCCTCCTGTTGCAACGTAGAGGTAGTGAACGGCGCCGCCGGCGATTTTTTCGCGGGTTTCTTCTCTATGGACTGTATGGTGAAATTGGCCGTAACACATTTTTCCAAAAAGGCCTGCGCCTGTTCTTCCGTGGCAAACCGTTCGTTCAAATCGGCTTTCAAGGTGAATTTCTCTCCCTCGCCGGCCGGCACAAAGAAGGCATTCACGCGGTAAGACGAGGTGGCGTTAAACGCTATCACCTCCCGCTCGCGCTCCACAATGAGGCGCACCGCCACCGACTGCACACGCCCCGCCGACAGGGCCGGCTTTACTTTCTTCCACAAGATAGGCGACACTTCAAAACCCACCAAGCGGTCGAGCACCCGCCGCGCCTGCTGGGCGTTCACCAAGTTCAGATCTACCGTCCTCGGATTTTCCACCGCTTCCATAATCGCATTTTTAGTAATCTCATGGAAGACGATACGCTTCGTTTTTTCAGGATCAAGCCCGAGCACTTCCTGTAAGTGCCAGGCAATGGCCTCTCCCTCGCGGTCTTCATCGGACGCTAACCACACCGTATTTGATTTTTTGGCAAGTTTCTTCAACTCATCCACCACCTTCACCTTGTCGTCGGAGATTTGGTAATCGGGCATAAAATTATCCTCGATGTTGATGCCCAGCCCCTGTTTTTTCGACAAATCGCGGATGTGCCCGTAACTCGACTTGACCTGGAAATCTTTCCCTAAGAACTTCTCTATTGTTTTCGCTTTCGCGGGTGATTCTACAATAACCAAATTTTCCTGCATAATTTTGAACTTATTTGTAAATAAAAAATGCAAAGTAAGTCATAAAATAAGGTATAATCCAAATTTTTTTTGTTATTTTGTACTTTTTAAGTACCCTTTTATATGAAATTAAAGCTCCTGAAAATAAAGAGCCGGAGGCGTTTTAACATCCTTTTTGCATTAATTATTTCGCTGCCTTTCATTATTTTAACCCTGCTATTAGGTGGAATTGGGTATTTTGGATTTATCCCTTCTTTTGAGGAGTTGGAAAATCCGAAAACAAACATCGCTACGGAAATCATTTCGGACGATGAGATGCTCTTAGGCACATTTCATATTGAAAATCGCTCTTTTACCCCGTACGAAGAACTTTCGCCGAATTTGGTCTACGCCCTGATAGCCACTGAGGATATCCGTTTTTTCGAACATTCGGGTATTGATTTCCGCAGTCTGGCGCGGGTGCTGGTGAAGACCATCCTCGGCGGCGACCGCAGTTCGGGCGGAGGAAGCACCATCTCGCAACAATTGGCCAAAAACCTGTTTCCGCGCGACACGACCATCAACCGCTCCAGCCTTTCCTCGATACCTAAGCTGACCATCGCGAAAATGAAAGAGTGGATTACCGCCGTAAAATTAGAGCGCAATTACACGAAAGAAGAAATCATCGCCATGTATTTTAACACCGTGCCCTACGGCAGTAATGCTTTTGGCGTCCGTTCGGCGGCGGCTACTTTTTTCGGGAAATTACCCTCCCAGCTTAATCTTGAGGAAGCCGCCCTGCTGGTGGGCGTAATCAACGCGCCATCGCGCTACAGCCCGGTGCGCAACCCCGACCGCTCCACACGGCGCAGGAACCACGTGCTGTCGCAAATGAGCAAATATGGATTTATCGACCAGGAATATTGCGACTCCATTTCTTCGCTGCCGATACGCCTCTCTTACATGCAACAAGACCAAAACGCCGGCCTGGCCCCGTATTTCAGGGAAATGCTGCGCCGCACGCTCAATGCGGCCGAGCCCCGCGCCGAACGATACCTCAACCGCAGGGATTACCTCGCCGATTACAAGCAATGGACGGAAGATCCCCTGCAAGGCTGGATACGCAAAAACCCGAAACCCGACGGCAGTTATTATGATATTGACCGCGACGGGCTGAAGATTTATACCACCATCAATTCCAAGATGCAGCGGTATGCCGAGGAAGCGGTGGCCACACACCTGCGCACCGATATTCAACCGCTATTCAGCAGTGAAGTGCGCACACGCAAATCACCGCCGTTTTCCAACGACCTGGCGCCCGAACAAGTCAACAACATCGTGAACCAGGCCAAGCGCTGGAGCGACCGCTACTACCGCATGAAAGAAGCAGGCGCCACCGACAAGGAAATAGAAAAAGCGTTCCACACAAAAACGAAAATGACCGTGTTCTCGTGGCGGAAGGGCGCCATTGACACGGTAATGACGCCCACAGATTCTATCCTGTATTACAAAAGCATGCTGCGCGCCGCATTCATGGCCATGGATGTACACAGCGGGGAAGTGCGCGCCTACGTAGGCGGCCCAAACTACCGGTATTTCAAATACGACAATGTGTCGCAAGGGCGGCGGCAGGTGGGCTCCGTCATCAAGCCGTTCCTCTACACGCTGGCCATGCAGGAGGGCTTCACCCCCTGCGACCGGACGCTCAACGTGGCGCAAACGTTCATCGTGGGCGATTCGTCATGGACGCCGGCCAGCACCGACCGCCCGGAATGGATCGGGAAGAACGTGACCCTGAAATGGGGTCTAACCAAAAGCAGCAACAATATTTCGGCTTACCTGATGAAGCAACTCGGGCCAAACGCCATGGTGGACATGTGTCACAAGCTGGGCATCAAAAGCTACCTGAACCCGGTGGTGTCGCTCTGCCTCGGCCCGGCCGACCTGTACGTGTCGGAAATGGTGGGCGCCTACCAGACTTTTGGCAACAAGGGCATACACACCGAGCCGCTTTATGTGACCCGCATTGAAGACAAAAACGGCAATGTGCTGGCGACCTTCCAGCCGCGCCGGAAAGAGAGCATCAGCGACCGCACGGCGTACCTCATGATTAACCTGCTGCAAGGCGTGGTGAACGAAGGAACAGCCTATCGGCTGCGGAGCCGCTACATCCCGGAGGGCGAGCTGGCCGGAAAGACAGGCACCTCCAACAACCAGTCCGACGGCTGGTTTATAGGGCTTGTGCCCAAATTAGTGGCCGGCGTGTGGGTGGGCGCCGAAGACCGCAGCGTGCATTTCGAAAGCCTCGCCTTGGGCGGCGGCGCCAATACCGCGCTGCCCATCTGGGGCATCTTCATGCAAAAGGTGCTGGCCGACCCCACCATAGACATCAACCCCACCGACGTGTTTGAAGCGCCCCCGGGCATAAACATCAACCTCAACTGCGACGGCAGCGACGACGAAATACAAGGCGCCACCGTCATCCAAGATGACTTCTTTTA
>JAITIL010000046.1 GCA_031279475.1 Prevotellaceae bacterium
CGACATGCGGCAAGTCCACCCGCCCGTGCGTTTTGCCGGCATGACTGGCAGGGTAAGCGTAGCGTGCGGGGCTGTCGCTGTAGAACATGCGTTGCATGACCGCCTCGCCGTAGCCGCCAATTTGAAATCTTGAAAAAACTTTTGTAGCCTGCCTGATCGTCGTATCTGTGGTAGATACGTTTTGTGCCGTGGTCGCAGTCATACATGCGGATAATAATAACGCCACTGAAAAATATTTTCTCATTTAATAAATCTAATTGGAATAATGTGCAAAGTTGCAACTGTCCAGTGGTTTTGGCAATACCTAATAATTGCGATTATTGACGGTGATTATCAGCATAAATAATGAGAAGCGCAATCTTCCTGTCGTGGTGGTTCTGGCATGTGCAATGCGGGTTAGTTCTTTGTCGCCACCTTGGCCCACGTGTCTTTTAGCGTTACGGTGCGATTGAAGACAGGGTTGTCCCGGGCGCTTTCCTTGTCGGTTACGAAATAACCTAAACGCTCAAACTGCACGTGTGTTGACGGCGGCAGGTTTTTCAAGGCCGGCTCCACAAAAGCCGTGAGGGTTTGCAGGGAGTCGGGATTAAGGAAATTCTTATAATCTTTGCCTTCCGGAATATTGTCCATGTGGGCTTCGGTGAACAGGCGGTCGAACAACTGCACCTGTGCGGTGGCGGCCTGTGGCGCTGATACCCAGTGTATGGCGCCTTTCACCTGGCGGTTGTTTTCACTGCCGCTGCGGGTGGCAGGGTCGTAGGTGCAATGTAGCTCGGTGATATTGCCGAGCGCGTCCTTAATCACCGTTTCGCATTTGATGATATAGGCATATTTGAGGCGCACCTCATTGCCGGGCGAGAGGCGGAAATATTTCTTCGGCGGGTTTTCCATGAAGTCGTCCCGTTCGATATATACTTCGCGGGAAAAGGGAATCTTGCGCTTTCCGGCGCTTTCATCTTCAGGATTGTTTATGGCGTCCAATTCCTCCACTTGTCCTTCGGGGTAATTGGTGATGACTACCTTCACCGGCTTAAGCACCGCCATGTAACGGTTGGCGCGTTTGTTCAGGTCTTCGCGCACACACCATTCGAGCAGCGAGAGGTCAATCACATTGTCGCGTTTGGCCACGCCCACTTTTTCGGCAAACAGGCGGATGCTTTCGGGGGTATAGCCGCGGCGGCGCAAGCCGCAAATCGTGGGCATGCGGGGGTCGTCCCAATCGCGCACATAGCCGCTTTTCACTAATTCGAGCAATTTTCGCTTACTCATGATGGTGTAGGTGAGGTTGAGCCGCGCAAATTCATATTGACGGGAGGGGAATATCTCCAATTTCTCGATAAACCAGTCGTAGAGCGGGCGATGGACGTCAAATTCGAGGGTGCAAATAGAGTGGGTGACATGCTCAATGGAATCACTTTGCCCGTGCGCGTAGTCATACATGGGGTAGATGCACCACGTGTGGCCGGTGCGGTGATGGTCGGTATGCAGGATGCGATACAGGATGGGGTCGCGCAGCAGCATGTTGGGGTGCGCCATGTCGATTTTTGCACGGAGCACTTTCTCTCCGTCTTTAAATTCGCCGTTCTTCATGCGGATGAACAGGTCAAGATTTTCTTCGACGCTGCGGTTGCGGAAAGGGCTTTCTTCCCCCGGCCGGGTCACGGCGCCGCGCCCTGTGCGTATTTCTTCCTGCGTTTGGTCGTCCACGTAGGCAAGGCCTTTTTTGATGAGCGCAATGGCCCATTCATACAACTGCCCGAAATAGTCGGAAGCGTAACGTTCTTCGGCCCACTGGAAGCCGAGCCAGCGCACGTCTTCCTTGATAGAATCCACATATTCCACGTCTTCTTTCGTGGGGTTGGTATCGTCGAAACGCAGGTTGGTGGAGCCGCCATACTTTTTCGCCAGTCCGAAATTAAGGCAAATACTCTTGGCATGTCCGATGTGCAGATACCCGTTCGGCTCCGGCGGAAAGCGGGTGATAATGCCTGTATATTTTCCCGAAGCCAAATCGGCTTCCACAATTTCTTCTATAAAATTCAGTGAACGTTCCGGGGTCTTTTCAATCACGTCTGTCATATTGTTAATCTAATTTTTCTTGTGTTTTGTGCAGTATGAAATATGCGTAAAATATGAATTTCATCCTGTGTAATTAAAAAAATAATTTTATATCTCTATTTTATCGTAAATCTGATATTCTGCAGGTTATACCATGGCTCCACTGCATGTTTCTGGGGCATGAAAGCAGCACGGTAAACTGCATCATTAATTCCTTGCAACACATATTGCGCACGCTTTTCACTGCTTCGGAACATTATATACGAAAAAATATGACATAAATCGTCTTTTGCCGTATTGTTCCAGATTACACTATACTTTCTTCTCATGGCTTACATGAGTGATGTAATCGTTCATTTCTTGCATTACTTCTTCATGTGAGGAATATTTGTCTTGGGCATATTGCTGCAATGCTTCTTTCATTCTTAAAAAATAATCGTATTCCGTAATCGGTGTACCATCGGGTTCATAGCCCACAACAGGTTTTCCGGACAATCTCTTTGATTTAATAATCAGCATATCAGTGTACCTGACAAGTTCTTCCTGTGTGGCGCATTCGCCACGCGCAAAGGCTTCATTTGCTTTTTTTCTGCTTAATGCGATAACGCTTTCGGTCACGGGCGTGCCGTCGCTCAGATAACCTAAAACAACGTCATTGTCAGATGCTTCCGGCGACGATGTGTTTATTGGGTTGTTGGGTATATTGATTCCGGACATTCCCTGTAATTGTTGATGAACTTCTAAAAGAGTGGCGCACATAGTTGAAAAAAAATTGGTTATATCTTGCAAAAATAAATAAAATTTTTGAAAGAAACAAAAAATGTGTATTTTTGCAGCATGAAAGTAGCTATTATAGGCGCCAGTGGCGCTGTGGGGCAGGAATTTCTGCGTGTATTGGAGGAGCGTAAGTTCCCTGTGGACGAGTTGGTGCTGTTTGGCTCAGGCCGCAGCGCGGGGACCACGTACCCTTTCAGGGGAAAGGCTGTTGCAGTGAAAGAATTGCAACACAATGACGATTTTAAAGGCGTAGATATCGCCCTGGCGTCGGCCGGAGCGGGCGTGTCGAAGGAGTTTGAGCAAACCATCACCAGGCATGGCGCTGTGATGATTGACAATTCCAGCGCGTTCCGCATGGACGGGGACGTGCCGCTCGTGGTGCCGGAGGTGAATGCGGCCGATTGCGCCCATGCGCCCCGCCGGGTGATTGCCAATCCCAACTGCACGACCATCCAAATGGTGGTGGCGTTGCAGGCGATTGAGAAGTTGTCGCATATCACGCGGGTGCACGTGGCGACTTACCAGGCGGCAAGTGGAGCGGGCGCTTCGGCCATGGCCGAATTGGAGGCGCAGCAAGCGCAACTGGTGCGCGGCGAACAGCCCACGGTGGCGAAATTCGCTTACCAGTTGGCCTACAACCTCATCCCGCAGGTAGATGTGTTCTTAGACAACGGCTACACGAAAGAAGAGATGAAGATGTATCACGAAACGCGCAAGATTATGCACTCCGACATTGAGGTGAGCGCCACCTGTGTGCGTGTCCCGGTGATGCGTGCACATTCGGAGGCGGTATGGCTCGAGGCCTCGCGCGAATTGACGCTGGAAGAGGTGCGGGAGGCGTTTGCCGCGGGTGCAGGGCTGGTGTTGATGGATAACCCCGGGGAGAAAGAATACCCGATGCCGTTGTTCCTTGCCGGGAAAGACCCGGTGTATGTAGGCCGCATCCGCAAGGACCTCACCAACCCGAAAGGACTTTCCTTTTGGTGTGTGAGCGACCAAATCAAGAAAGGGGCGGCGCTGAATGCCGTGCAGATTGCGGAATATTTGGTAGAGGAAAAATTATTATAGACGTTGTTTTACATTTTGGGGGTGTTTTGGCTTCGACAGCAAATTGTATCGGAGCGTAAGCATGCCGAGCGTTGTGAGGGTGGCTCGTAAATCCCAATTCACAAGCCATAATTGGCGAAAACACTTATGCACTCGCTGCGTAGTCTGCTGAGCACACTGCGCTTCATCACGCCGGCCAAGGCTGCCGGTGCGACGAGTATCCCGCTTCGTTGTTCGGCCCTTTAACGACGAAACATTCGGGGTATCATCCTTTGGGGCTGGTTGCGCCGACTCCGCTATAGCGCAACGAGACTTTAGCGGATAAGAAACAAACAGGTTGCTTTTGTCCGGTTTGTTTACGAAAATCAATCAAAAGATAAGCATGTAGAAAGCGCTTGGATGGTTTGTTTGGACACGGGTTCGATTCCCGTCACCTCCACCAGAATAAAGTCGGGCAATTTTGAATAAAGTTGCCTGGTTTTATTTAAATTGAAAAACAATCCTTTAAAAGAAAAATAATTTTTTGTAAGTTTCTATAAGTTTGTATAAATTTGCAAAATGTGATACGTATGTGAAAAATTAAAATAACGTTGTGATACATGAAAAAAGTTACCTATTCTTTTGTTTTCAACCGGCGCGGGAAAAAACTGGGCGCAGATGAACGAGCTCCAATACATCTCGAAGTATATTTTTCCCGAACGACCCGCCGATGGCTTCCGACCGGCGTCGAAATAGAATCCCGGTACTGGAATGCTAAAACTGCTTTGCCGAGTCGGAAGCACCCAAATTATACCGGGTTATATCAACTATTGATTAATAGGAAGAACGAAATCGAGGCTTATGAATTAGGTTTGATAAATCAAGGCGGGGAACTAACGCCAGAACGACTTAATGTATTTGTCGATGGGACTAAAGACAATTTCATCGCATTTTCCGAACGCTTTGTTGCCGATGAGTACAAGTTAAACCGTATTA
>JAITIL010000100.1 GCA_031279475.1 Prevotellaceae bacterium
AACGGCGGATTTACTTCCAACGACGAACGCGAAAACACCCTGAACCAGCTGCTCACCGAGATGGACGGCTTCGGCTCAAACAGCGGCGTTATCATCCTGGCGGCCACCAACCGCGCCGATATTCTCGACAAGGCATTGATGCGCGCAGGCCGCTTCGACCGGCAAATCCATGTAGACCTTCCGGAACTGAGGGAACGGCTCGACATTTTTAAAGTGCACCTGCGCGGATTAAAAATAGCCGAGGGCTTCGACATTAGTTTTTTAGCCAAACAAACGCCCGGATTTTCGGGCGCCGACATCGCCAACGTGTGCAACGAGGCTGCGCTGATTGCCGCCCGCAAGAATAAAAACACCATCGAAAAACAGGACTTCCTCGATGCGGTTGACCGCATCATTGGCGGGCTGGAGCGCAAGAGCAAAATCATTACGAAAGAGGAAAAACGCACTATTGCTTTTCATGAAGCGGGACACGCCACCGTGAGCTGGCTGCTCGAGCACGCCAACCCGCTGCTGAAAGTAACCATCATCCCGCGCGGCCGGGCGCTGGGCGCGGCGTGGTACCTGCCCGAAGAACGGCAAATTACCACCACCGAACAACTGCTCGACGAAATGGCGGCAACCCTTGGCGGACGCGCCGCCGAAGAGTTGGTGTTCAAAAAAATATCAACCGGCGCCATGAACGACCTGGAAAAAATCACGAAACAGGCCTACGCCATGGTATCATATTTCGGGATGAGCAACAAGGTGGGCAACATCAGCTATTACGACTCTACAGGCCAGAACGAATACGGCTTCAACCGGCCTTACAGCGAGAAAACAGCCGAACTGTTAGACCTCGAAGTGAAAAAACTCATCGACGCCTCGTATGAAAAAGCAAAAACCGTGCTGACCCAACACATGAAATCGTTTACGCAATTGGCCGAACTGCTATTGGAACGTGAGGTGATTTTTTCCGAAGACCTGGAGCATATTTTCGGCAAACGAAAGAATACAAACCCACACGAACTCTTATGAGAATCCTGTTTATACGCACTGTCAGCGGCCTTGTCTTCCTTGGCGTCATGGTGGGTTGCCTGCTGGGTGGCGCTATTCCATACGCCTGTTTGATGGTGTTTCTACTGGGCGGCATGTTGCACGAATTTTACAAGTTGACGCTGGAGCGCAAACATGGGTTGCAAAAAATAGCCGGCGCCATATTTGGCGTAACCTTGTGGAGCGTGAGTTTTTCACTGTTGCAGGGAAAATCGCTCGTGCTTGATGCAAGCGAATTAATCATGGCCACAGCCATTTTTGTGTTGCTGCTGCTGGTTGCCCAACTGTATCAAAAAGATGAAAAGCCCTTTCAGGCCGTAGCCTGCACGCTATTGGGCATCTTCTATATTGCCGTTCCCCTGTCGCTGTTCAATATCCTCGGTGTGCACAACCGCCCGGTATTGCTGGGGTTGTTCATTATCCTTTGGAGTAGCGACGTGGGCGCCTATGTGTTCGGCATGCTGTTCGGGCAAAAAGGAAAACACAAATTATTCCCGTCCGTGTCGCCGAAAAAATCGTGGGAAGGTTTTATCGGGGGGCTGCTTATTGCACCCACAACAGGCTACATCCTATGGCTGGCAGGCATGCTGCCCTATGGACTTATTCACATTTTGATTATAAGTTTGCTAATCGCCGTGTTTGGCGTGTTCGGCGACTTGGTGGAATCCATGCTTAAACGTAGCGTGGGGGTAAAAGATTCCGGCCGTATTATGCCCGGCCACGGCGGCCTGCTCGACCGCTTCGACGCCGCGCTGTTCGCGCTGCCGGTTGCATTATTTTACATAAAAATATTCTCGTTATGATGAAAACACACCGCGAAGGTTATAAATTACTAAATATTACTACTATCTTGTTCCTGCTTATTATGGTGGCATTACGCTGGTGGATTGGTATAGCATGGCTGCTGTGGTTGGGTGGCGCAACGCTCATCGTTATATTTTTTATGATGATGTATTTCTTCAGGGTGCCGTCGCGCAAGCCGGTGTCCGACGATAATGCCGTTATTGCGCCGGCCGACGGCACGATTGTGATTATTGAGGAAACGGAAGAAACCGAATACCTGAAGTGCAAATGTGTGCAAGTGTCGGTGTTCATGTCGATATTTAATGTGCACATCAACTGGTTTCCCGTGAGCGGAACGGTGGAATACCAACGTCACCATCACGGAAAATATTTGGTGGCCTGGCATCCGAAATCGTCGGAAAAGAATGAGCGCACCACGATAGTGGTTAATCATCACGGCAAAAAAATACTGTTCCGGCAAATTGCAGGTTACATCGCCCGCCGCATTGTGTGCTATGCCAAAGAAGGTATGTCGGTGGAACAGGGAAAGGAAACAGGGTTTATCAAGTTCGGCTCGCGGGTCGATTTGTTCCTGCCGCTTGATGCAAAAATAAACGTGAAATTAGGAGATAAAGTAAAAGGCGCCCAAACAGTGATTGCAAGAATGGAATAAATGAACCAATTAGCCCGCTATATTATTATAGCCGCCAGCATAGCCTTAATCTGTTTCCTGGCGTGGTATTTCAGCAATATTCTTATTTATATTCTCATTGCTGCCGTTTTCTCGCTCATTGGGCGGCCAATAGTGAAACGCCTTGACAAAATACGCATACTGAAAAAACAATTTCCCCGTGTATTGTCGGCCACCACTACCCTACTGGTATTCTGGACCCTCATCCTGCTGTTTATATTTGTGCTGTCGCCGTTGATTACCGGCCTTGTGAGCGAGCTTTCGTCTATCAAACCCGATGAGTTGATTACAAATATCGCCTACTTGCTGCACAACGTGGAAGAGTGGATTATCAAGACCATTCCGGGCGTTAATCCCGATTTCTCATTACAAAAGACGCTGATTACAGGGCTATCCAACTTCATTAATGAGTCGGCGCTACTCAACATTTTCGGCTCGGTAACCAACATGCTCATCAGCATAGGCACGGGGATGTTTGTGGTCACGTTCATCACGTTTTTCTTCCTGAAAGAAGACCACTTGTTTTCCAGCGGCGTGATGGCGCTGTTTCCGCAAAAGTATGAAGAGAACGCCCGCCATGCCTTCCAGTCGGTATCAACATTGCTGGGACGGTATTTTATCGGTATTTTCATCGACATTTTTTGCGTGATGACCATCATCACCTTAGGCCTGACGTTTATAGTCGGGCTGCCGTTCACCACCGCGCTGGTGCTTGGGTTCATAGCCGGCATATTGAACCTTATTCCCTACATCGGGCCATTAGTGAGCCTGATATTGGGATGCGGCATAGGGCTCATCGTGACGCACAGCTTCGGCGCCGGCGCCAATATCCTGATGCAAATCCTGAAAATGGCGCTGGTGTACATAGGCACTAACATCATTGATGCTTCGTTTTTCCAGCCCTACATTTACTCCAACAGTATCAAGGCGCATCCGCTCGAAATATTTTTAGTGATTATTACCGCCGGCAGCGTAGGTGGTATTATCGGGATGATTATTGCCATTCCCACTTACACGGTAATACGGGTATTTGCCAAGGAGTTTTTCAACCATTTCAGGGTTGTCCGCAAACTCACGGAAAAGATATAGCGGTGCAGGGACACAAAATCCCGTTCGTTGTTTGCTAATTTTGCCTCCGCTGCAAGGCATACAATTCATCGCGGAAGGCGGCCGCTTCGGCAAATTCCAATTTCTTGGCCGCCGCTTCCATGCGATGACGGGCAACTTCAATAGCTTTTTCCAACTGTGCGGCGTCCATGTAACCAACTACCGGGTCGGCGGCCATGAGCTCCGGATAGTCTTCCCTGTCATAACAGGCGCCGGCTTTAGCTGTTTCGCTGCTAATGATGGCGCGCGTACGCCTGGCCACCTGTTGCGGAATAATATGGTGTTGTTCGTTGTAGCGTAATTGTTTTTCGCGGCGGCGGTTTGTTTCGTCAATCGTGGTTTGCATCGAGTCGGTGATGGCGTCGGCATACATGATTACCCGCCCGTTGAGGTTACGCGCCGCCCGGCCTGCCGTTTGCGTAAGCGCCCGCGCCGACCGCAAAAAACCTTCCTTGTCGGCGTCCAGGATGGCGACGAGCGACACCTGCGGCAAGTCCAGCCCTTCACGAAGCAGGTTTACCCCCACCAGCACATCGAACAGGCCGCGCTGCAAATCTTCAAGAATTTGGATACGTTCCAGCGTTTCCACATCAGAATGAATATAGCGGCAACGGATGCCCATGCGGTCGAAATATTTCGTTAATTCTTCGGCCATGCGTTTGGTCAGCGTGGTAACCAGCACCCGCTCGTCACAAGCGGCGCGTTGTGCAATTTCTTCCATCAAATCATCAATTTGGTTTCGCGTAGGCCGCACTTCAATCACGGGGTCGAGCAAGCCGGTGGGACGCACCAACTGTTCAATCACCACCCCTTCGCTCTGGCGCAATTCAAAATCGGCCGGTGTGGCGCTCACATACACGGTTTGTCCGGTCATTTGTTCAAATTCATCAAACGTCAGCGGCCGGTTATCGGCTGCCGCAGGCAAGCGGAAACCGTATTCAATAAGGGTTTGCTTGCGTGACCGGTCACCGCCATACATGGCGCGAACTTGCGAAATAGTGACATGGCTCTCGTCAATGAATGTGATAAAATCATCCGGAAAATAATCGAGCAGGCAAAATGGACGCGAGCCGGCGGCACGGCCGTCGAAATAGCGTGAATAGTTTTCAATACCGGGGCAGTAGCCCAATTCTTTAAGCATTTCAATGTCATATTCCACCCTCGATTTCAGGCGTTTTGCTTCTACGCCCTTACCCATTGCGCTGAAATATTCAACCTGTTTCATCATATCGTCCTGTATAGCGCGGATGGCGCCATGCATACGGTCTTTAGTGGTTACAAAAATGTTTGCCGGATAAACCTGTACCATATCAGGCTCGTCAATCGTACGTCCGCCAAGCGGTTCAAAGGTTTCTATTTTTTCTATCTCATCGCCCCAGAATACTACACGATAAGCATAATCGGCATACGCAAGGTAAATATCCACCGTGTCGCCTTTAACCCTGAACACGCCCCGCTTGAAATCGGCTTCATTGCGCGCATACAGCGCATCTACCAGCATATACAGCAATTTGTTGCGCGACAGCAGTTGCCCGCGGCTCAGCGTAACGGTATTGGCCTCAAAATCGTCGGGATTGCCTATGCCATACAGGCAGGAAACACTGGACACCACTACCACATCGCGCCGTCCGGAAAGCAGGGAGGAGGTTGTGCTCAATCGCAATTTTTCAATTTCGTCGTTAATACTTAAATCTTTTTCAATGTAGGTGTCTGTGGTCGGGAGGTATGCTTCCGGCTGGTAATAATCGTAGTAAGACACAAAGTATTCCACGGCGTTTTCAGGAAAGAACGTTTTAAATTCGCCGTAGAGTTGCGCCGCAAGTGTTTTGTTATGGCTCAACACCAGCGCCGGACGTTGGGTTTGCGCAATCACATTAGCCATGGTGAATGTTTTGCCCGAGCCGGTAACGCCCAGCAGCGTAGAATAAGGAATTCCTTTATTCAGCGCATTGACCAAACCCGCAATAGCTTCAGGCTGGTCGCCGGTAGGCGAATAGGCCGATGTCAATGTAAAATCCATATTTATTTTAAACGATTGGTTTTATTGAGGTATGAAGAGCTGAAAGTATATGTATCGGTATAGCGGCTTGGATAGTTTTGGCAATAGCTGCGGATTTTGTATTCATACACGGCATTGGATTGCAGGTTGTCGAGATACAAATAAGGAATCGACACATCTTTTCGTTCCCATTTTCTCGTATCCATATTACGGTACAATACCGTATAGCGGTTTGCTTCGGGGTGCCTGTCCCAAGTGAATTCGACGGCATATTCCGCAACAATTTTGATGCGCACTATGTCAGGCGCCGTGCAGTGGCCTTTATAGTTGAAGACATGGATGGCCGAATAGCCCTGGTTCTCGAATATTTTAGATTCATGTTTGCCGAAAAAGGCTTTGGCCTGAACCCTGTAGGCGTAACGATGTCCATGCGACAAGGGGACTTGCGAGAAGTCTATCAATAAAGAAGTGCCGGTGGTTACCTTGTTAAATACTGCCGGCAGCGTATGGAAAACGGGCTCAATGTCCCCCTCATAGTTGCAGGGCACCTCCACCATTTGAAAATGATATTCAATATGTGATATGCCCGACACCCTGTCGTGGCGCGGCGCCCATTCAAAATAAAAACGTTTGTTTTCGCCCAGGTAAATGTCGTCAAAATTTTTCGGGGAGGTGATTAGCGGCGCTTTATTCAGGATAAACCATGCATGTGCCGGTTGTTCTTCTATTGAAATCAGCTTGCCGTTTGTGTCATAGGCGGCAAAACTCAGTTTGTAGAATCCGCCGGGAAGCAACCCCCGATTATGATAGTGGCCGGGTGTAATTCCGGTAAAGGACAGGTTTTCCGTTTCGAAAAATCCTTTCAGGTCGCTGCCATAAAGCATCAGCGGTTTGCCGGGCGTTACCATCCATTTCGGCAAATTATTTGGCGTTTTCGTCTTAAGGTATAGCCCTGTGGTGTTTTCCATCACTATACACAACGATATTTGTAGCGGGGCGATGGCGCTGTTGTCACATTTGATTTGCACGGCGATAGCATTTGGTGAATTGATATAATCTTTAATATAAGGCGAATACGGTGGATTAAGTTCCGTATTGATTCGCAACAAAGGTCTTTGGGCCACTGAGTTTGTGCTAATACAAACACAAAGAAGAAATATAAATAGCCTCTTTACCATTATAAGGTGGTATATGGACAAAGATACTACTTTTTTGCAAACCTGTAAAAAAGCGGCAAGGAAATATCCCTGCCGCTATAATACGCCATCACGACAAACGATGCTACATTTCCTGTAGTTTAGCATTGAAGGCTTCATATTTCTGTCGCATTTCAGGGCTTTTTTCGCGCAGGCGGAAATAGAGGCTTTTTAATGATTCCAGCACCGCTATTTCCGAATTTTTCAACTCGTAGGCACGTTCAAGGTAAGGCAACGAGAAGTCAAAATACACATCCACGTCTTTAATCATTTCCGCATATTTCTTGTCATCGGGTTCCATCGCCGCCACGTTTTGTATTTGCACGGCTTTATTGAAATAAAAGGCGCCCAGCGCGTAGTTGGAATAGAAGTTGTCCACGTCTTTTTCTAATGACAGTTTATAGGCCGATACCGCATTGTCGAAGTCTTCCAATTGTTCATACACCACGCCTTGGGCATAATACAAACTGGAATTATCGGGGTCATTTTGTTGCGCCTGTTCAATGTAGGGCAACACCTTTTTCGGGTCGTCGCCGCGTTGCAGGAATGTGTTAATTAACCCGATGATGACACTTTGGTTGGTCGGATATTTTGCCAGGCCGTCGGTGAGCAACTGCACTGATGTGACGGTGTCGCCGAGGCTTTGGAATACTTCCGCCTGGGCTGCATACAAATCGCCGTTTTGGTTATATCCCAAATCAATAGCTTTCCCAAAATATTCCAATGCCTTGTTGTTATCACCAACTGCGCGGGCTATGAGACCGACATAATAAATCACCAGCGTATCTGTTTTGCCTATGAGCGGGTTTCCCGAACAGGCCAACGCTTTTTCAAAGTTCAATAAAGCAGTCCGGTGGTTGTGTAAATTATAGGCGGCATACGCATCGGTTTGGAATTTAACCTGCAAGTCTTCCAGTCCCGCCTTGATTTTTTTTGAATTAGCGCCCTTACCATCTAAGGAGATGGCCTCCTCGTAAGCCTTAAGTGCAGTGAATAGCGGCTCTGCTACCGGATAGGTTGCCGACCAAAAAGCCAGCATGCCCTTGTCGTCATAATACAATTTTTTATTGTCATAGACGTCTACCTCGTATAGTGTTCCATCTATATCTTCCTGCACGGTTTCCTTCACTTTTTCCGCAGCTAAAACCAGCCGGACGTCACGGTTCGACATGCCCGGCATCACATTTTTTACAGGCTCCGACCAAATGTCAACAAACAGTTCCGCCCTCGATATCCAAGTTTTGGCTTGCACCGCTTTTTTGGGGTTCTGAATTTCTTCATCGCTTTTTGCAACTTTTGATAACATCTTAGAGGCGTTTTGCGCCATAAGGTGCGTGGCGGTCAAGAGAGACAGTATGAATAATATTTTTTTCATGATATTTAATTTTTTGGATTAAAGTTACGACAAATATACAAAAAAAGTTTGGAATATTATTTTCCGGTTTCTTCTTTATTGTGTTTGACAGTCATCCTCTTCACTTCTGTTCACCTTACACACGGCCGCTATACTGTCTTTTCCCTTCAGATTAATCAATTTAACACCCTGGGTAACACGGCCTGTAACACGTATATCAGCCACAGCCAGCCGGATGGTAAGGCCCGATTTGTTAATAATCATTAAATCGTTTTCATCGGTCACTTCTTTCATGGCGATTAGTGCGCCTGTTTTTTCGGTTACATTAATGGTTCTCACGCCTTTCCCGCCCCGGTTGGTTACCCGGTAGTCGTCCAGGCCGGAACGCTTGCCGTAGCCGTTTTCGCTCACTACCATGATATTGGTCTTGTCTTTACCGGGCGAATGGGTATCCACGCAAATCATGCTGATGACCTCATTGCCGTCTTCAACGGTGACGCCCCGCACGCCGGCCCCGGTACGGCCAATGGCGCGCACTTTACCTTCGGGGAAGCGCACACATTTTCCACTGCGGGCGGCCAGCAGAATATCGCAGTTGCCGTTGGTAAGAATGGCTTCAAGCAGTTCGTCGCCATCGCGCACGGTAACGGCATTCACGCCATTGGCGCGGGGACGCGAGTAGGCCTCCAGCAAGGTCTTCTTCACCGTGCCGCGCTTGGTACACAACACGATGTAGTTGCTATTGATGTAAGCCTCGTCATTCAGGGTTTTCACGTTAATGTAGGCGCAAATCTTGTCGTCGGGCTCAATGTTGATTACGTTCTGTATGGCGCGCCCCTTGGAGGTTTTAGAGCCTTCGGGCACATCATACACCTTAAGCCAGTAGCAGCGGCCTTTCTGGCTAAAGAAGAGCATGGTGCTGTGCATATTGGCCACATAAATATGTTCGAGGAAGTCCTCATCGCGGGTATTGCTTCCCTTGGTTCCCACCCCGCCGCGGTTTTGCAGGCGGTATTCGGCCAGCGACGTGCGCTTGATGTAGCCCATGTGCGAAATGGTAATCACCATGTCCTCGTCGGCATAAAAATCTTCGGGATTAAACTCGCCGGCGGCCATCACAATGTCGGTACAGCGTTCGTCGCCATATTTTTCGCGCACTGCCATGGTCTCATCTTTCACAATTTGCAGCTGCAACAGTTCATCGTCCAGAATTTCTTTCAATTTGGCAATAAGGCGTTGCAACTCGGCATATTCCTCTTTGATTTTATCGCGCTCCAGGCCGGTAAGTTGCCGCAGGCGCATTTCAATAATGGCATTGGATTGAATTTCGGAAAGGCCGAATTTCTCTATCAGGCCGGTGCGGGCCTCGTCGGGCGTTTTAGAGGCGCGAATTAACGCAATCACTTCATCAAGGTGGTCTAAAGCGATTAACAGGCCTTCGAGGATATGCGCCCGGGCTTCCGCCTGTTTCAACTCGTGGCGGGTACGGCGCACCACCACTTCATGGCGATGGTCAACAAAATACCTGATGAGCTGTTTGAGGCTCAGCAGGCGCGGCCGGCCGTCCACCAATGCGATGTTGTTAATAGAGAAAGACGTTTGGAGCTGGGTGTGTTTAAACAAATTGTTGAGCACCACATTCGCCACTGCGCCCTGTTTGAGCTTCACCACAATACGCATACCATTGCGGTCGCTCTCGTCATTCACGTACGAAATACCCTCTATCTTTTTTTCTTCTACCAGGCCGGCAATTTTCTCAATAAGCTCTCGCCGGTTTACCTGATAGGGTATTTCGGTGGCCACAATGGTTTCACGGCCGCTTGCCGCAACTTCTATTTCGGTTTTGGCACGCACCACCACCCGTCCCCTGCCGGTTTCGTAGGCTTCCTTAATCCCCTGCAAGCCGTAAATGATACCGCCGGTTGGAAAATCGGGCGCTTTCACATACTGTAGCAACTCATCGGTTGTAATATTCCTGTTATCGATATACGCACAAATGGCGTTGCATATTTCGGTGAGGTTATGCGGGGCCATATTGGTGGCCATCCCCACGGCGATACCCGATGCGCCATTGACCAGCAGCAAGGGTATTTTGGTAGCCAACACGGTGGGCTCTTCATACTCGTCGCTGTAGTTCGGGCGAAAATCAACCGTGTCCTTATCGAGGTCGGAAAGCACTTCTTCCGACATTTTTTGGAGGCGCGCCTCCGTATAACGCATTGCGGCGGCGTCATCGCCATCCACCGAGCCGAAGTTCCCCTGCCCGTCAACTAACCGGTAGCGCAAACTCCACTCCTGCGCCATGCGCACCATCGCCTCATACAGCGCCGAGTCGCCGTGCGGGTGGTATTTCCCCATCACGTCGCCCACAATACGCGCCGACTTCTTATACGGTTTTCCGTGCGCCAACCCCAGCTCCGACATGCCGTAAAGAATGCGCCGGTGTACGGGTTTCAAGCCGTCGCGCACGTCGGGAAGCGCCCGGGAAACAATTACCGACATAGAATAATCAATATAAGAAGATTTCATCTCTTCCTCAATATTGACTTTAATAATTTTCTCTGTATTTTCTTTATTTTCAGTCATCATCCTGTAATTAAAAAGGAGCGCTAAGATAAGCAAAATTATTGGAAAAAAAAGCTATTTTCACAAAGAATTTTCAACAATCTCCCATACCGCCGGAAATGATAATAACAATGAACAATGACACTATTCACTAATCTAAATCTTTGAATCCGCTTTATCTATCGAAAACGCTTTTGCAAAGGTAATGCTTTTGTCCTGAAGTGACGGTGAGGGTCTTGTTTGTCTATCAAAAGCGTTATAAATGGATGGCTTCGCCGTGGGCGGCGGCGGCGGCTTCCATAATGGCTTCGCTCATACTGGGGTGCGGGTAGATGGAGCGGATAATGTCTTTCCCTTTTACGCCCAAATTACGTGCGGTGACCAAGCCTGCAATCATTTCCGACACGTTGGCGCCGATCAGGTGCGCGCCGAGTAGCGCGTCGGTGCCGGCGTCGAATATCAGTTTTACGAAGCCGTCTTTTTCACCTGCGGCGGCGGCTTTTCCGGAAGCAGTGAAAGGGAATTTTCCTGTTTTTAGTTCAAACCCCTTTTCCCGTGCGGCTTTTTCGGTAAATCCCACCGAAGCAATTTCGGGCGTGGTGTAAATACATGAGGGAATATTGTTATAGTTAATGGGTTTTGTGGGCAGCCCTGCGATGTGTTCCACGCAGTGTATGGCCTCGGCCGAAGCCACGTGCGCCAATGCGGGCGTAGCAATCACATCACCGATGGCATAAACGCCCTCCGCTTGGGTTTGGAAATGTTCGTCCACTTTAATCCGCCCTCTTTCCGTTTCAATCGAAAGATTTTTCAGCCCCAAGCCTTCGGTATTCGGGGTAATGCCCACAGCCGACAGCACCAGCGCCACTTGCAGGCTTTCTTCGCCTTTTCTTGTTTTCAGTTGCAGCGTGCAACCTTCTCCCGAAGTATCAACTTTTTGCAGCAGCGCGCCGGCCATCACTTTAATGCCGGCCTTGCGGAATGAGCGGCTCAGTTGTGCCGACACGTCTTCGTCTTCCAGCGGTACAATGTTGTCGAGGGCTTCAATGAGATACACCTGCGTGCCCAGCGTGTGGTAGAACCACGCCAGTTCGCTGCCAATGGCGCCGCTTCCGATAATGGCCATAGACTGCGGAATGGTTTCGGGCGTCAACGCCTGCCGGTATCCGATGATTTTATTCCCGTCGATAGGCGCAAAGGGAAGGGTGTTGGCGCGTGCGCCTGCAGCAATGATAATATGCTTGGCGGTAACGTGTTGTTTGCTGTCGTCGTCGGCTGTGATTTCCACACTCCTGTCGGCCAGCAAATATCCGCTGCCTCGCAGCAGGGTGATGTTGTTTTTCTTCAGCAAATATTCCACGCCTTTGTTCATCCCCGAAGCTACGGCGCGGCTGCGTGCTATTATTTTTTCCAAGTCGGGTTTTACGGCGCCTTCGGTATTTATGCCATAGCCGGCGGCATGTTGCGCCATATACAGCGCCTGCGCGCTTTTAAGCAGCGCTTTGGTGGGAATACAGCCCCAATTAAGACAAATGCCGCCCAATTCGGCGCGTTCCACAATAGCGGTTTTCATTCCCGACTGGGCGCCTCTTATGGCCGCCACATAGCCGCCGGGGCCGCTTCCTATCACTAATAAATCGTACATAAAGAATATGCTTTTATAATGTTATCTGTTCTTTGATTTTTTTGTTCCAATGAATTCGTACAACGATGAAATGGTCGTTGGATTTATGATAGTTCGAGCCCGCATATTGGGCATATTGGTAACGAAACGACAGCCATTTTGTGACAGCCATCCCGAAATCGAACAGCAGGCGTGTATGAGACGCCAGGCCCGCACCCACTTCAAACCGGTTGTCATAAGTCGCCGTGAGAACGCCTTCATATCCAAAAGTGGTATTTTTCGACAATTCGGCCAATATAGAGGGGGTCAGGTTTATTTTTTCACTTATTTTAAAACGATACCCCCCTGTAAAATAGTACTGCAGTTGCTCAAAATTGAAATTATTTTCCAGTTTTGTTTTTTCGTGCTCAACAGTGAGCTCGTTGGTCAGCCATTGCGGGATAGAGAAACCGATATAATAAGTGTCGGTGAAGTAGTAGGCGCCGAAGCCGGCGTTAAATCCGAATTGGCCGGTTGCGGGCACGGTAAAAACCGGATCGGAGGGGTCGTAGTTCTCCACGCGGCGTTCGCTCCTCCGGAGGAGCGAAAAACTAAGCCCGAATGACAGGTTGCGGTTGTTCCCTAATTTCAATGAATGGGCGTATGCCGCACCAAACTGGATGTTGCGTTGCGGGCCGAAAACGTCGTTATACACCCAGCCGCCAAGTCCGTTGGTTGGTGTTACGGGAAATTGGTACTGGATGATTTCCGAATGCGATGATTCAAACCCTGCCCATTGTTTAAACACGCCCAATGTGATGAGATGATGGTCGGCAGCGCCGGCAGAGGCGGGATTGATTAGCAACTCGTAGTCGCGGTAATGAAGGTTTCCCTGCTCGCCGAAATGTGGTTGCGCCGCCATCATGGTGGGACTGCAAATAAATACGGGTACGGCTAACAGGGCTGTAATTCTTCTTATATGCTTCAAATTTTTCAAATTCAAGGTTAGTATTTAATTACTACAAAATCTTTTTTCACTTGTCCCGACTTTTTGGCCGACAAGATATAGAGGTATGTGCCGGCGGGGAGTTTATTTCCCGAATAAGGGCCTGTGTTGGCCGTTCCGTCCCATTCGTTTTTATAGTCATCAGACCGGAAATGCGTTTGCCCCGACCGGTCAAAAACGGTAAGCATGTAGTTTTCATGCGGGTTTGATGCAAGCACGAAGGTTTCATTGATGCCATCGCCGTTGGGGCTGAACCCTTCGGGTGCATACACTTCGTTGTATGCATAAATCTCTGCTTTGCTGGTATAGGAGCCGTTTTCGGTGGTTACCTTGATGGTGGCTTTTTTCGGATTATTGGGGCTGCCGCCCGAAATAATCGTTACCAGGCCGTTATTCCCAAGCTGCGCTACCCCCGGATTGTCGCTGTGCCATGTGATGTTTTTGTTCCCTGCATTGCCGGGCTCAATGGTAGCCCGGAACCGGATGGTGTCGCCTGCTTGCAGTCTTGCCATATATGGCTCGAGGGTTACGCCCTCCACGGGTATCACCACATTCACGAGGCAAACATCTTCTATGTCGCCGTCTTTGGTCGTGACGGTAATTGATGTTTGCCCCGGTTTCTTGCCGGTAGCCATGGTTTGTCCGTTTATTTCGCTCAGCGCAATGACGGAAGGGTCGCCGGAAGAGAAGGTGACGTCTTTGTTGATGGAAATTTCCGGCAGCACGGTGGCCGAAAGCGTCCATGTGGCGCCTACAGAAACCTCCGCCATGCAATTGTCCATGGCTACGCTTGATGCGTGAACTATGCTGCCCGACAATGCCCTTTCGGCGTTTAAGAGGCCTTTGCCCATAAGGGAAGCAAAGGTGGGGTCGTAGGAAGCCAGGGAACTGGTAGAGTCGATTAAGCGCTCCCGTAGCATGCTGGGGGTATAGGCGGTGTTGCCGTATCTTGACAAAATCAGCGCGGCCACGCCCGATACGTGCGGGCATGCCATGGAGGTGCCTTGCATCCATCCGTAGCCGGCGCCTTCTTTATATGCGTAGGAGGAATTTGTGGGAATGGCGCTGAGTATTATACCGCGCATTCCGTGATTTGAATCACCGCCGGGCGCTGCAATATCAACCCATGGGCCGTAGTTGGAGTAATAGGCTCTTTTCCCGTTGTAGCCAATGGCCGACACGGAAGTTACAAAATCGAAGCAGCCCGGATACCAGCGGCCATTGCTGGTCTCATTACCTGCTGCAAAAATCACGACGCCTCCGTTCATCTTTGTTCCCGGGCGGGCGCTTCCGTCTGGCAGTTTTCCCGCATGGTCTATGAAATATTTGATGGCCACGGAGTCGGTGGCATTATACATGCCGGCCTCGTCGTATCCCCAGCTGTTCTGGCAAATCACAGCGCCGTTGTCGGCCGCGTATATAATGGCTTGGTTGGTCTTACTTGTGGTTTTATCCCCTTCAAAAATCTGGCACGACATCAGGCGGATGCCGTTGCCGCTCCCATTACCGCCGGCGATGCCCGATACCCCGGCGCCGTTATTGGTGATGGCGCCAGTGACGCCGGCCACGTGGGTGCCGTGGTCGTCGGGCGTTACACTGCTGCCTGACGTTACAAAATTCTTCCCGATGCCGCTCCACATGGCGTTTTTCAAATCGGGATGATTGAAGTCAATGCCGCCATCCACTATGGCCACAATAATCTCCGAATCGCCCATGGTGTAGTCCCAGGCTTCCGGCAAGTTAATATCTATCCCTTTCGTGGCGCCATTTTGCCCAGTGTTGTGATAGTGCCATTGTTTTGTGAAAAGAGGGTCGTTCACGGTAGTGGCTGCAGGAGCCGGTGATGCATGTGCTTCCGGTGTGACCATTGTGCTGTCGGGCGGCACATTTATGATACGTTTGATGGGATATACTTTGCCGGCCTGCGCTATTTCCCCTATGTGGCCGTATGCGGCCACCGCTTCCTCCACGTTGGCGTTCCCGTCAAAATAAAGTTCGTACCACAGGTGCAGGCCTGCTTTGCGGTGCAGCGCCTCATATTCGCCCGCATCGGGAAAAACACGGCGCAACGAAGTTGTTCCGAAGCGGGTGTTCAGGGCGTCGAAACGTTGAATTCCCACCTGTAACGGAACAGCGGTTACGTTGGCCTGCCGGGCTTGCAGGGTTTGTTCTAATTGTTGTTCAAACTCCGGCTGTATTTTCAATTGAATAACACCTTTGACTTGTGCCCCGGAGATAATTACAGGCAGCAGGAAAAGTAACGACAGATAGCCTTTTTTCATTTATTTTCATTTGTACAAATATAGACAGTTTTTGTTGAATTAACAATAAAAAAAGGTTGCATGAAAACAACCTCTTTTTTTGACACAGCCATATTTTATCTTAGTCGGTTACTCCTCGTCCTTGCTGAACAAATCTTTCACTTTCACTTCAACGATTTTGCCGTATTTGGCCAGTGTTTTCATGTCGATGTACTTCTTGTTCCCCACAATCATGATGGCTGTGGGCAGGTCTTTCACATTCTGTTGCCAGAAGCCGACGATGTCCTGGAATGTCATTTTTTCTATTTCGGGCAGCAGCGTTTTCTGCGGGTCGTCGGTATAGCCCAAGCGTTTGTTCGATTCGATATAGTAGGGCACCTCGCGGAAATCGGGGCTGTTCACTGCCACCAAGTTGAAGTAGCGTTTCAGGTTTTCCATGCGGTCGGCTTTTTGCGGCATGTTGCGCACCAGGCCCATGAACGTTTCCATAGCGGTGTATACCTTGTCGTTTTGGGTTTGTACTACACCCATAAAATAAGCCGGTTTGTTTACTAACGGCGGCGTGCTGTACCAGGCGCCGGCGCCATAGGCCAGCGAGCGGTTTTCACGCAACTCCTGCATCATTAAACCCGTGAAACCATTTGAAAGATAAGCGTTGAAGGCATTGATGACGGCTCTTTCTTTCGGGTCGAACGCCTTGCCGTTGGCGAATACGGTGAACTGGGCTTGCAGCGCCGAGAAGTTCACGAGATAAACAGTATTTTCGGTAGTTTTATTGTCTTCTTTTACCAATAATCCGTCGCTTTTATGTACCGGCGGCGTCATTGTAAAGTTTTGTTCCAGTTGCTGCTTCAATTGGGTTTCGGATAGTGCGCCGCTGTAGAATATCGTGGCTTCATATTGGGTGGCCGTTTTGAAGGCTGCCGTGATATTGGCGGCTTTCAACTTGCGAAGTTCTTGCAGCGTAGGCCGGTCAAGGTATTCCGACTTCGTGCCGTAGCGCACGTATTCTTCCAACGCATCAGCGATTATTTCGGGCTCGTCCAGTTGTTGCTTGCGGTTAATGCGTTCCCCTTCGGCCAAACGCGACACCTGGTTGTCATACAGCGCCGGCGCATTTACAAAGGTGGAAAACAGCGTCAATGCCCGTGGGAAGCTGGCGCCCGGCCCGCTCAATGATACCGAAGTGTAACTGTCGTCGGCGCCCACGCTGAGGCTACAGTTCAATTCGGCCAGCCGTCTTTTAAAAATCTTCACTTCAAATCCGCCGCCGCCTGCATAATTTAACAGGGAGGCATATTTCAATTGTTTTATTTTTTCGACGCCGGCGCCGTAGCGTACCCGCAATGAAAAAAAGTCGTTCACCGGATTGGCGGTATAGTAGAGCGCCGTGCCGTTGCGGAGTTTCGACAATGTAGCGTCTTTTTCAAAGTCGATATAAGGAATGGTTTGCTCGGGCGTTTGTATTTTGAAGAACGTTTCGGCAAAGGCCGAGTTCTTTTCCCCGTTGGGGAACTCCAGGGCTTTGTAAGCGGGTTTCTCTATTTCCTTGTTACGGATGGTGCCCGGCGAAATTTGGAAAATCATGTAATTATCGGTGAAGTATTGTTCGGCCACCCGCTTCACATCTTCTTTGGTAATGGCCTTCACGTTGTCAATGAAATTCAGGTATTGGTCAATGTCGACGTTGTAGGCGAAATAGCCGGTCAATTCGCTTGCCCGTGAGTAAATAGATTCCTGGCGACGAATGAAATTGTTGATGAACGTGTTCTTCACCGATTCGATTAGCCAGTCGGGATAATCACTCTCTTTCAGCCGTTTCAATTGCGAGAGGATGATTTGTTCGCCGGCGTCGCGTCCTTTAAGGCGCGCCACGTCGAGTTGGCGCATGGCGTTCTTGTATTCTTCGGGCGTAGAGATAAATTTCAGGTCGGGACCCTCGTAGTAGGCTTGGGCATTGGGGACGAACATAAATTCGACTATGCCCGTGTTTTTCATGCTCGAATTGCTGCACGACACGGCCAGCGCTTTATTTTCCGTAGCAAATTCATCGAGCAAGCCCGATTGCCCGTTATTCAGGATGCCTGCGCAGATGTTGAGCGCCAGGTTGTCGCGGTGATTTCGCGGCACGCTGCGGTAAGCCATGACTACAGCGTCGTAAGGGCCTGCTTTGAGTTTAACCAACTCGCGTCCCTTAAACGGCGCTTCATCTTTAAAATTTTCCTGTGGCGCCGGTTTGGCCGGCCATTGGCCGAAGATAGCGGCAATCAGCGGTTTTACTTTTTCCGAATCGATATCCCCGCACAGGATGAGCGCCATGTTCCCGGCCGCATAATATTGCCCAAAGAACGCCTGCAATTTTGTGAGCGAAGGATTTTTGAGGTGTTCCGGATAGCCGATGATGTCACGTCCGTAGGGGGTTTGCTTGAAGATATTCTTCATGATGAGCTCGCTCAGTTGTTGGTCCTGGCGGTCGGCATACATGTTGAATTCTTCATACACATTTTCCAACTCCCCTTGAAAACCGCGGAACACGGGCTTCTCAAAAATGTGGCTGTAGAGCGTCAGCCAGCGTTCCACCTGGCTTGAGGGGAACGTGCTATAATATTGTGTAATGTCGTAACCGGTGCTTGCATTCACGTTGGTGGCGCCGATATTGTCGAGCAGCTTCGTCAGTTCGTTGGGTATGGTGTATTCCGCCGCTTTGAGCGAGGCCTCGTTAATTTGCAGTTGGATGGCTTCGCGTTCCTTTTTGTTGGAGGTTTTGCCCAGCCGGTCATACAGTTCCACCACCTTGTCATAGTGCACTTTTTCCTTTTCCCAGTCCACCGTGCCCATGTCGGTAGTGCCTTTGAACATCATGTGCTCGAGGTAGTGCGCCATGCCGGTGGCGTCGTCCGGGTCATTGATACTTCCGGCGCGGGTCACCACTATGCCGTGTACTTTCGGCAGGCGATGGTCTTCTTGCAGCAGAACGGTAAGGCCGTTCGGCAATGTGTATTTGTCTATTTTCGGTTTTTCAACCTGAGCGTGTAGCTGGGTTAGTACTAATGTTACAGCAAAGAGCAAACCCAAAAAACGATGTGTTAACTTTTTCATATAACTTCATTTAAATATTAATGCATTGCGAAGTTATATAA